>PHEO01000033.1 GCA_002841195.1 Alphaproteobacteria bacterium HGW-Alphaproteobacteria-11 | reverse complement strand
CTCGGATCGAAGAAGCCCTGCACGGCCGAAAAGGGAACGACCAGTTTTTCGGGAATCTTGTTGAAGGTGAGGTCGACCGAGAAACGTTCCTCGCTGACTTCGAGATTCCAGAACTGGTGCTGAAGCACGATGGTCATTTCTTCGGGGTATTGCGCCTTGAGCTTCGGCGAAATCTCGACGCCGGGCGCGCCGGTGCGAAACGAGATGTAGAAGTGATGCTCGCCCGGCAGGCCCTGGTCGCGGGCGATGCGGAGCGCGCGGCGCACGACGCCCTTAAGCGCTTCCTGCGCCAGCATGTCGTATCGCATCAGGTCTTCGGCCAAGGTCTGCTCCCGGTGGCGAGTGAGTCGCGCTTTTTTTGCACAACGATTCAAACAGCGATTGGCGGCGAAATCCAGACGAAGCGGCGTTTCGCGCGGCACGGCGCTACAAGAATCCGTGAGTGTGGCCCGCATGACACCGCTCACAAGGCGGGTCATTCAACCGGGCAGGGCTTGTGCGGGTGAAAGTGGGGGTTTCTGTTGCCAGGTACCCCCGAACCCCGCCCTGACCGGCTAAAGCCAGGGACTTGATTTGAAGCTATCGCACTGCATTAAGCAGCGAGACGCGCCTCAGCATAGTTGTCGTTGGCAACTATAAAACGGCCCGATGACGGCGGAACCATGCCGGGCAAAAAAACTGTCTTTACACCCTCGTCGATCCTGTTTCGCCCCCAAGGTCCCTGCCGCGACAGGGTGAATTTGGTGGAGGCGCCGGGTACTGCCCCCGGGTCCGAATGGCTTATTCCACAGTCCGTTTATCGCCATAGCCGAGCGGGAAATCCCACCGGCCCTTCTAATATAGGCGGGAAATTCCTTATTTGAACCTCAATTCCGGCGAAATCGGCGGCGACCCTTCCGGCGGGCAGGATTTGAGAGGGAAACGCATGATTTCGCGCCGTGCCGTGGTTTTGGGGCTGGCTGCGTTGCCGCCGGTGCTGGCGTTGCCGGCGCGGCTTGCGGCGGAGCCTGTGGAGGCGGCCGTCAAGCTTGTCGAGGCGGCACGGGCGCAGATCGGGGTGACGCTCATCTATGACGGCGCCTATCGCCGCCTTGCCTATCCGGGCGGGGATGTCGAGCCCGAACGCGGCGTCTGTACGGATGTGATCGTCCGGGCCTATCGCGCGGCGCTGGGCGCCGACCTGCAGCAACTGGTGCATGAGGACATGGCGGCGAACTTCGCCGCCTATCCGGCCAATTGGGGCCTCACGCGGCCCGACCGCAACATCGACCACCGGCGGGTGCCGAACCTCGCGGCCTATTTCCGGCGGCAGGGCGCGGCGCTGGCGGACGGCGAACCACTCATGCCCGGCGATCTGGTGACGCAGACGATCGGCGGACGCCTGCCGCATATTTCGGTGGTGTCGGACAGAAAGGTGCGCGGCGCCGGACGCCACTATGTCATCCACAATATCGGCGGCGGCGCGGAATATGCCGATATTCTGACGCGCTTTCCCGTCAACGGGCGGTTCCGCTACCTGCCGGCGTGAGGCTCACTCTTTCGGCAGCAATTCGCGGAAGAGGCGAAGCGCGTTGCCGCCCATCACCTTTTCGATCTCCTCTTCGGTGAAATCCGCATCGCGCATGGCGCCGGTCAGCAGCGCCAGCTCGGACGTGTCGAAGGCAACTGGCACGGCGCCGTCGTAATCCGATCCGAGCGCGACGTGATCGACGCCGAGTTCGTCGATCGCATAGCGGATCGCGCGGACGACGCCTTCGGGCGCCGGGTCGCAAATCGCGCTTTTCCAGTAGCCCATGCCGATCAGGCCGCCGGCTTCCGCGACGCGTTTCATCAGCGCATCGTCGATGTTGCGCGGACTGTCGCAGGCGCCCTTGATGCCAGTGTGGGAAATGACAACGGGCCGCGTTGCGATCTCCAGCACGTCCTCGACCACGGCATGGGAGGAATGGGCGACATCGACGATGATGCCGAGGCGCTCCATCTCGCGCACGGCTTGCCTGCCGAATTCGGTGAGGCCGCCGGACGAAAGCCCGTGCAGCGAACCGCCGAGCTCATTGTCGAAGAAGTGCTGCAAGCCCATCATCCGGTAGCCGGCGTCGTAAAGCCTTTCGATGTTTTCGAGCTTTCCTTCGAGCGGGTGCGAGCCTTCGGTGGCGAGCAAGCCGCCGACCGGGCGGCTCCTTTCACGCGCGGCGAGCAGTGCGTCGATATCGGCGGCGGTGCGGATGACGCGCAACTCGCCGGGTGCGGCGGATTCGGCGCGGTGCAGTTTTTCAGCCTGGTAGAGCGCACGCTCGAAGAGGTTGTCCCAGGTGCGGGCCGGCCAGCGCTGCGCCATCGCCAGCAGCGTGAGGACGTCGGAATTCGCGTCGGTGCCGGTGTGACGCTGACTGCGAGGGACTTTGGTGACGACCGAGAAGACCTGCAAAGTCACGTTGCCGTCGACAAGGCGGGGCAGGTCGACATGGCCGCGGTTGGCGCGCTCCAGCGGGTCTCTCGCCCAGAGCAGCGTGTCAGCATGGAGATCGACGACGTTCAGCCGCGCGTGATGGCGGGCGGCCTCCTCGCTCGCTTCGAGGGGGCCGACATCGACCATGCGGTTGATCTGGCCTTCGACGAAGCCGGGCAGGGCGGCGAGAGCGGCGATGATGGCCACGACGAGAACCGCGCCGAGCCCGAGCAGAATGCGTTTCATGGAATTTCCTCGCCTTGAGTTTTGCCCGCATTCTGGCGCGGCGGGCGCGGCACGGCCAGATTTTCCGTATCAAATCACAGGCTTGTGACGGGATTTCCACGCGGTGGCGGCGGGGCGTCGCCGGGGCTAGACTGGCGAGACCGAATCTCAGGACCAGCGATGAAACAGTATCTCGACCTCATGCGCCTTGCGCGCGACACGGGCGTGACCAAGACCGACCGCACCGGCACGGGCACGCGCAGCATATTCGGCCATCAGATGCGCTTCGATCTCGCCGACGGTTTTCCGCTGGTGACGACCAAGAAGCTGCATCTGAAGTCGATCGTGCATGAGTTGCTCTGGTTCCTCGCCGGCGACACCAACATCGCTTACCTCAAAGCCAATGGCGTCAGCATCTGGGACGACTGGGCGGACGCAAACGGCGATCTCGGCCCCGTCTACGGGCATCAATGGCGCTCCTGGCCGGCGCCGGACGGCACGAAGATCGACCAGATCAAGAATCTGCTGGAGCAGATTCGCAGCAACCCGGATTCGCGGCGGCTGATCGTTTCGGCGTGGAATGTCGCCGATGTCGATCACATGGCGCTGCCGCCCTGCCATTGCCTGTTCCAGTTCTATGTCGCGGATGGCAAGCTCTCCTGCCAGCTCTACCAGCGCTCGGCCGATATTTTCCTCGGCGTGCCGTTCAACATCGCTTCCTATGCGCTGTTGACGATGATGGTGGCGCAGGTGACGGGTCTCAAGCCCGGCGAGTTCATCCACACATTCGGCGACGCGCATCTCTATCTCAATCATCTGGAACAGGCCGACAAACAGCTTCTCCGCGAGCCGAAGAAGCTGCCCGTCATGCACATCAATCCCGACGTGACGAGCCTTTTCGATTTCACCTATGACGATTTCCGGCTCGAAGGCTATGAGGCGCATCCGCATATCGCCGCGCCCGTTGCCGTCTGATGCGGACGCGGCAGCGGATGCTGCTCTTCGGATTGACGCTTGTCGTGCTGTTGCTCGCCGCCTTCGCGATGTTTGCCATTCTCGTCAGTCTCCGCCCGCTCGATCCGGAGGCGATGCGCGCGCCGGATTTCACGGCGCTTACTGAAAGCCGGGTGGTGTGATGGACGTTGATGTCTGCTTCGTCGTCGCCATCGCCGACAATGGCGTTATCGGCCGCGACAACGGCCTGCCGTGGCGGCTGTCCGGCGACATGGCTCATTTCAAGCGCCTGACGATGGGCAAGCCCGTCATCATGGGCCGCAAGACATGGGAATCGCTGCCGAAGAAACCGCTGCCCGGACGTACGAACATCGTCGTCACGCGCAATGCAGGTTATGTGGCGGAGGGCGCGGAGCTTGCGATGTCGGCATCTGCGGCGCTGGCTCTGGCCCGTGCGCTGGCGGCGCAGGCGGGCGCCGACGAAATCATGGTGATCGGCGGCGCGCAGCTTTATGCCGAAACATTCGACCGTGCGACCCGGCTCTACATCACCGAGGTTCATGCCGCGCCCGAAGGCGATGTCAGCTTTCCGGCTTTCGACCGGCGGCAATGGCGCGAGGTGTCGCGCGAGCGTCACAAGGCGGGCGAGAAGGACAGCGCGGATTATTCCATCGTCGTCCTCGAACGGGCGTGAACGATTGCGTCGCGGCGCCGCGCGCTCCACAATGCGCGTCTCTCATTGCGATTTTTCAGCGGAGACGGCATATGGATGTGCGTGCGGCGGTGGCATTCGAGGCGGGCAAACCGCTTGAAATCGAAACGGTGCAACTCGACGGGCCGAAGGAAGGCGAGGTGCTGGTCGAGATCAAGGCCACCGGCATCTGCCACACCGATGCGTTCACGCTGTCGGGCGAAGACCCTGAAGGCGCTTTCCCGGCGATCCTCGGTCATGAAGGGGCCGGCGTCGTCGTCGAGGTCGGCCCCGGCGTCAAATCGCTCGCCGTCGGCGACCATGTGATCCCGCTCTACACGCCCGAATGCCGCGAGTGCAAAAGCTGCACCAGCCACAAGACAAATCTCTGCACCTCGATCCGCGCGACGCAGGGCAAGGGTGTGATGCCGGACGGCACCAGCCGCTTTTCATACAAGGGCAAGCCCGTGCTGCACTACATGGGCTGCTCGACCTTCGCCAATTACACGGTGCTGCCGGAAATCGCGCTGGCGAAGGTGCGCAAGGACGCGCCGTTCGACAAGATCTGCTACATCGGTTGCGGCGTGACGACCGGCATCGGCGCCGTCCTCTTCACGGCGAAGGTGGAGGCGGGCGCCAATGTCGTCGTCTTCGGTCTCGGCGGCATCGGCCTCAATGTCATTCAGGGCGCGCGCATGGTCGGCGCCAACATGATCGTCGGCGTCGACATCAATCCGGCGCGCGAAAGCCTCGCGCGGCAATTTGGCATGACGCATTTTGTCAATCCGAAAGAGATCAAGGGCGACATTGTCGGGCATCTGGTCGAGCTGACCGGCGGCGGCGCCGATTACAGCTTCGAATGCATCGGCAACGTCAACACGATGCGGCAGGCGCTGGAATGCTGCCATCGCGGCTGGGGCGAGAGCATCATCATCGGCGTGGCGGGCGCGGGGCAGGAAATCTCGACGCGGCCGTTCCAGCTCGTCACCGGCCGCGTCTGGAAGGGCACGGCATTCGGCGGCGCGCGCGGGCGCACCGACGTGCCGCGCATCGTCGACTGGTACATGGACGGCAAAATCGATATCGACAATCTGATCACCCACACGATGCCGCTCGAAGAGATCAACAAGGGCTTCGACCTGATGCATGAGGGCAAGTCGATCCGCTCCGTCGTCGTCTACTGAACGCGCGCCATTGCGGAAACCGCCACGCATTGACAGAATGCGCCCCACAGCAATTCCGCAACAGACGGAACATCAGGGAGAACCAAAATGACCGCGATGAAACTCATCGCCGACGGGCTCAAATTTCCCGAAGGCCCGATTGCAATGCCGGACGGCAGTATCGTGCTGGTCGAGATCGCGCGCGGAACGCTGACCCGCGTTACGGCAGCGGGCAAAGTAGAAGTGATCGCGGAGCTTGGTGGCGGGCCGAACGGCGCCGCCATCGGGCCGGACGGCGCCTGCTATGTCTGCAACGACGGTGGTTTTGAGTTCCACGAGGTCAACGGGGCGCTTGTGCCGGGAGACGCGCCGGCGAATTATTCGGGCGGTCGCATCGAGCGCGTCGACCTTGCGACCGGCGCGTTCAAGGTCCTCTACAGCGAATGCAACGGCATTCCGCTGAACGGACCCAACGACATCGTCTTCGACAAGGAAGGCGGCTTCTGGTTCACCGATCTTGGCAAGGGACGCGGCCGCACACAGGATCGTGGCGGGCTCTACTACGCGAAAATCGACGGCACGATGATCAAGGAGGTCGTTTTCCCGATCACCTCGCCGAACGGCGTCGGCCTGTCGCCCGACGAAAAGACGGTCTATGTCGCCGACACGATCCCCGGCCGGCTCTGGGCGTTCGACATTGTTGCGCCGGGCGAGGTCGCGCCGCAGCCGGGGCCGTTGCCGGGCCGCTTCGTGGCGTCGGGTCCGCAGCTCTGCTTCTTCGACAGCCTGGCGGTCGATGCGCAGGGGAATATCTGCGTGGCAACAATCTTCAACGCAGGCATCACGACTATTTCTCCCGACGGTTCGAAGGTTACGCATACGCCGACCGACGATTTCATCACCACCAATATCTGCTTCGGCGGCAAGGACCTGAAGACGGCCTACATCACGCTTTCATCGAGTGGCAGGCTGGTGTCGATGGATTGGCCGGTGGCGGGGCTGCCGCTCAACTTCCTCAACAAGTAAGAGAATGACGGAAAGATATGTTCCGGTACCGGAATGTATCTTTTCGCATGCCAAGGGCCGTGCAAACATGCGCCGCCTTTGGGGTACACGGCGATCGAATTGATTTCAGGGAGGACAAGATGCGCCTATTTGTAAGTGTACTCGTTGCGTTGTTTGCGTTCACCGGAGCGGCCCTTGCCGATCCGTTCGCCAATTTCTACGGCAATACCGTCAAGGTCGTCGGCGCGGCCGGCGAGCGTTCGGTTTTCATCGACGAGGGCGGCGCCTATTCGCAGAAGCTGCCGGACGGCAGCACGGCGGACGGCACCTACGAGATCGACGGCGACACCGCCTGCTTCCTCGGCGGCGAAGAGCCTTATTGCGTGGCGGCGGAAGCGCGCGAAATCGGCGATACATGGGAGCTGACGGCGCCCGACGGCTCGACCGAAACCGCGACGCTGGTTGCGGGCCGCTAAGGCTTCAATCGTCGTATCGGAAAGGCCGGTCCCTTGGGGACCGGCCTTTTTCGTTTCAGTCCTCGACCGTGATCGACGGCGCCTTGCGGCCTGCCAGCGCGCGATCGATATGCGCGGCGACGCGGGCGGCGATGTCGATGAAGGGCTTCGCTTCCGGACTGTCCGGCGCGGTTGCGACCACAGGCTCGCCCTTGTCGGAGGTTTCGCGGATCGTCATGTGCAGCGGCACCTCGCCGAGAAAGTCGCAGCCGAGTTTTTCGGCCATGCGCCGCGCGCCGCCTTCGCCGAAAATGTACGACTTCTCGCCTGAGCCGGGGCTGATGAAATAGGCCATGTTCTCGACAATGCCGAAGACCGGCACATGCGTCTTTTCGAACATCGCATAGCCCTTGCGTGCGTCGATCAGCGCGATTTCCTGCGGCGTCGAGACAATGACGGCGCCGGTCAGCGGCACGCGCTGCGCCATTGTCAGTTGCGCATCGCCGGTGCCGGGCGGCATGTCGACGATCAGCACGTCGAGTTCGTCCCATTCGACATCCATCATCATCTGCGTCAGCGCCGACTGCACCATCGGCCCGCGCCAGATCATTGGCGTGTCCTCGGCGACGAGGAAGCCGATCGACATGGTCTTGAGGCCGTGATTTTCCATCGGCAGCAGTTTCTTGCCGTCGCGCGTCTCGGGCTTGCCCTTGATGCCCATCATGCGCGGGATGGAAGGCCCGTAGATGTCGGCGTCGAGCAGGCCGACGCGCCGCCCAAGCCTTGCCAGCGCCAGCGCGAGATTGACCGCGACCGTCGATTTGCCGACGCCGCCCTTGCCGCTCGCTACAGCGACGATCGCCTTGACGCCCGGAATTTGCAGCGGCCCTTGCGGTGCGCGCTGCTGCTGTTGCGGCGCTGCGCCATGCGTGTGACGGTGCGGCGCCGCCGTGCCGCCGCTATGCGCCGTCAACACCGCCGTCACGCTCAAGACACCGGGCAGTCGCTTCACCGCTGCCTCGCAGGCCTGACGCAGGGGTTCCTTCGCCGGGCCCATCGCGGGATCGACCTCAAGCGAAAAGCCGACATGCCCTTCGCGCACAACCAGTCCCTGCAGGATACCGGCAGCGATGACGTCCTTGCCGGTTTCGTCGTCCATAACGCCGGAAAGCGCGGCAGCTACATCGTCTCGGCTTACGCTCATGGCTCGATCACCTGTCCGTGACTGATTCCGCGGCACTTTCGGGCGCGGTTTCGTCCGGTTCGCGTTGCGTGGGCATGTTGTCTGTCATATAACCCCCGGTATCAACGTTTCCAACCAGTCTCTCATCTCGCAATCGAAGGAATATCGATGCCCTGGAGCAATCAGAACGGCGGCGGCGGCTGGCAGGGCGGCGGAGGCGGCGGCGGCGGCAACAATCGGGGTCCGTGGGGGCAGGGGCCTTCCGGCGGCGGCAATCAGCCGCCCGATCTCGATGAGTTGATCCGGCGCGCGCAAGAGAAATTCCGGCAGATGTTTCCGGGCGGCGGCGGTGGCGGCGGTGCAACCGGCACGGGCGCGGGCGGTGGCGCGGGGCCTTTCATCCTGATCGGCCTCGTAATCCTGGGTCTCATTGCCTACAGCTCGTTCTACAGGGTCAATGTCAACGAACAGGGCATCGTGCTGCGTTTCGGCAAGCTCGCCCGCACGGTCGAGCCCGGCCTTCACATGAAATTCCCGTTCCCGATCGAAACGGTCTACACGCCGGCGGTCACCAACATCACGACCGTCGACATCGGTATGCGGCTGGCGGGCGGCTCGCCCATTGCGGTGCCCGAGGAAAGTCTGATGCTGACCGGTGACGAAAACATCGTCGATATCGGTTTCGCGGTGCAGTGGCGCATCAACAGCGCGCACTCGTTCCTGTTCAATGTCGAGGATCCGGACCGTGCGGTGAAAGCCGTTGCCGAGAGCATGATGCGCGAGGCGGTTGGCCAGTCGCGCATCGAAGTTTTGCAGACTGTCGGCCGCAACGAGGTGCAGAACCAGGTCCGCGCCGGCTTGCAGGCAACGCTCGACAGCTACGGCGCCGGCATTGAAATCACCGAAGTCCGGCTGCAGAAGGTCGATCCGCCGGCGCAGGTGCTGGACGCTTTCCGCGACGTGCAAGCAGCGCGCGCCGACCAGGAACGGTTGCGCAACCAGGCTGAAACCTACGCCAACACCGTCATTCCGCGGGCACGCGGCGACGCGGCGCAGATCACGCAGGCCGCCGAAGCCTACCGCGAACAGATCGTCGCCGAAGCGCAAGGTGAAGCCGGCCGTTTCGTGTCGATCTACGAGGAATACCGGAAGGCGACCGACGTGACGCGGCGGCGCATTTATCTCGAAACCATGCAGGAAGTTCTCGGCGGAATGAACAAGGTGCTGATGGACGGCGCGCAGGGCGGGCAGAACGTGTTGCCCTATCTGCCGCTCAATGAGCTGAAGCCGAGGGGGGCGGCCTCCGGCACGACGTCGTCGGGCTCGAACGCCGCCACGGGAGGCAACCGATGAACAGGTCCATAGCCATAGGCGCCGGTGTCACCGCGGTTGTCGTTGCCTTCGTTCTCTATCTGTCCGCCTTCACGGTCGGCATGACGCAGCAGGCCATCGTGCTGCAGTTCGGCGACCCGCGGCAGGTCATCACAGAACCCGGCCTGCACTGGAAGCTGCCGGTCATCCAGAACGTTGTCTTTATCGACAAGCGCATTCTCAATCTCGATTCGCCGGCCGAGGAAATCATCGCCAAGGACCGCAAGCGTCTGGTCGTCGATGCTTTCGCGCGCTACCGCATCGTCGATTCGCTGCGCTTCTACCAGTCGGTCGGAGATCCGCGTAACGCCATCCAGCGGCTTCAGCCCAACTTCGTGTCGTCGCTGAGGAATGTGCTCGGCGACCACACGCTGGAGGAGCTGGTGCGCGACAATCGCGCGGGACTGATGAAGAACATCCAGACGGCTTTCAATTTGGCCACGCAGCAGTTCGGCATCGAAGTGGTCGATGTGCGTATTCGCCGCGCCGATCTGCCGGAGCAGAACAGTCAGGCGATCTATCAGCGCATGCAGACCGAGCGCGAACGCGAAGCGGCCGAAATCCGCGCGCAAGGCAACGAGGAAGCGCAGCGCATCCGTGCCCGTGCCGATCGCGAGGCGACCGTCATCATCGCCGAGGCGGAACGCGACGGACAGCTCGCGCGCGGCGAGGGCGACGCGACGCGCAACAACATCTATGCCGAGGCGTATTCGCGCGACACCGAGTTTTTCGCCTTCTATCGCTCGATGCAGGCTTATCGCGAAGGCCTGAAAGGCGACAACACGACGATGATCGTGACGCCCGAAGGCGAGTTCTTCCGCTATTTCGGCGCGGAGGCCGGTCGCGTCCGGCGTTGATCGGTGGCGTGGGTCGATCTCCTCACCGCGTTCGGGCTTGCCATTGCGCTTGAGGGGCTTGCCTATGCCGCCTTTCCCGGTCCGATGCGCCGGGCAATGGCCGCCGTTTCGCTGCAGCCCGAACAGGCGCTGAGGCTCACCGGCGTGCTGGCGCTTGCCGCCGGGGTTTTCGTCGTCTGGCTGGTTCGCGGCTGAGGGCGCCTCAATTCGTCCATAATCCGGCTCACAATGAACGCGAAGCCGCACCCCGGAGGTGCGGCGGACCGGCCGAGGGGAGTGGCGTTTCGATGATATTGACGGGTTTCCGGCGGGCACGGCGCGCCATCATGGGCGGCGCGGTGGCGGCGTTTCTGGCTTTCGTTCCGTCCACGCAGGCGCAAAACGCACCCGACAGCTTCGCCGACCTTGCCGAGCGTCTCTCGCCGGCCGTCGTCAACATCTCGACATCGCAGGTTCTCGATCCCGGCCGGCGCGCCGTTCCCGGCGTGCCGGAGGATTCGCCGCTTCACGATTTCTTCCGCGACTTCATGGAACAGCAGGGCCAGCAGCCGCAGCGCGTGCAGTCTCTCGGGTCGGGCTTCTTCATCGACCCGAGCGGCATCGTCGTCACCAACAATCATGTGATCGACGGCGCCGACAAGATCGAGGTCGTGATGATCGACGGCACGACGCTGCCGGCGACGCTGACCGGGCGCGATCCGAAAACCGATATCGCCGTGCTCAAGGTCGAAAGCCGCACACCGCTGCCCTTCGTCGAACTCGGCGACAGCAGCAGGGCGCGCGTCGGCGACTGGGTGATCGCGATCGGCAATCCTTTCGGTCTCGGCGGCACGGTGACGGCCGGCATCATCTCGGCGCTCAACCGCGACATTCACGCCGGCAATTACGACGACTTCATCCAGACCGACGCCTCGATCAACCGGGGTAATTCCGGCGGGCCGCTTTTCGATATGGAAGGCCGCGTCGTCGGCGTCAATTCGGCGATCATTTCGCCGTCGGGCGCGTCGGTCGGCATCGGCTTTGCCATTCCCGCCACGACGGTTCGTTCCATCGTCGACCAGATTCTCGAATTCGGTGAAACGCGGCGCGGCTGGCTCGGCGTGCGCATCCAGACGGTAACGCCGGAAATCGCCGAAAGCCTCGGTCTTTCCCCGGCGCGCGGCGCGCTTGTGGCGGGCGTCAACGAAGGCGGACCCGCTGACGACGCCGGCATCGAGGCCGGCGACATTGTGCTCAGTTTCGACGGACGCAACATCGCTTCGATGCGCGACCTGCCGCGCATCGTCGCCGAAACGGAAGTCGGCAAGACGGTCGATGTCGAAATCTTCCGCGCCGGCCGGACCATCGGCATCGAGGTCGAAGTGGCGCGGCTCGACGAAACCGAAGCGGAAACCGTGGAAAGCCCGAGCGTCGATACGCCCGCACCGACACGAACGGTCGTGCTCGGTCTCAACCTTGCCGAACTGACCGCCGAAACGCGGCAGCGTTTCAACGTCGACGCGACGACGACGGGCGTTCTCGTGGCGGAAGTGGATCCGTTGAGTGCGGCGGCTGAAAAAGGGGTCCGTCCCGGCGATGTCATCGTGCAGATCGCGCAGCGCGATGTGGCGAACCCGGCCGATGTCGAGCGCATTGTCGGGTCGGAGGAAAGTGCAGGACGCAACACCGTGCTGCTCCGGCTTTCAAGCGGCGGCGACATACGCTTTGTCGCGCTCCGGCTTGGTGGCGAATAGGGCGCGTCAGCCCCGCCTGATTTCACTCTCCCTGTAGCCCTGCAAATAAAGCAGCGTTGTCAGGTCGCCGTGATCGATGCGTGCATCCGCCGCTTCCGCGACGACCGGCTTTGCGTGGAAGGCGACGCCGAGGCCCGCTTCGCCGATCATGCCGAGATCGTTGGCGCCGTCGCCGACCGCCATCGTTTCGTGGTTCGAGAGTTTCATCTCGGCGCGCAGGCGCGTCAGCGCATCGATCTTGGCCTGGCGGCCTAGGATCGGTTCCTGCACCGCACCGGTCAGCTTTTCGTTTTCGAACAGCAGTTCATTCGCCTGATTGACGTCGAAGCCGACGGCTGCGGCGACGCGTGAGGTGAAAAAGCTGAAGCCGCCCGAAACAAGTGCGCAGGCCGCGCCATGGGCGCGCATGGTGGCGGTGAGTGTGCGTCCGCCCGGCGTTTCGGTGATGCGGGCGCGATAGACTTTTTCGAGCGCCGCGATGTCGAGGCCCTTCAGCAGCGCCACGCGCTCGCGCAAAGCCGGTTCGAATTCGATTTCGCCTTTCATGGCGCGTTCGGTGATGGCGGCGATCTGCGGCTTCAGCCCGAGTTCGTCGGCCAATTCGTCGATGCATTCCTGGCCGATGATGGTCGAATCCATGTCGGCGACGAGGAGTTTCTTGCGGCGCCCTTCGGCGGGCAGCACGGCGAGGTCGATCCTTGTGCCTTTCAGCGCCGCGCGCGCCGCCACTTCGACGGTTCTTGCGTTCGGCGTTTCGAAGGCGATGTCGCAGGCGATTTCTTCTGCGAGCCAGTCCGGCGCGGCCGGCGCCGGCAGCAGCGCGCGCGCCGCGTCCACATGCGCGCTTGCCAGCGGCGTCTCTTTGTTGCCTATCAGCGTCAGGACGTATTTCATCGCCGGAACCGGAAGGAGCCTTTTCGTGAGTGTCGACGTCGGCAGAGCCGTCCTTATTGCAGGGCCGACCGCGAGCGGCAAGTCCGCGCTGGCGCTGGCGCTTGCCGAACGGCTCGGCGGCGAAATCGTCAATGCCGATTCGATGCAGCTCTATCGCGAGATGCGGGTGCTGACGGCGCGGCCCTCCGCCGCCGAGGAGGCGCTTTTTCCCCATCATCTCTACGGCGTTCAGGCCGCCGCCGCGCCGCTCTCGGCCGGGCGATGGGCGGTGCGGGCGGCGCAGGTCATGGGCGAGATCGCGGGGCGCGGCCATGTCCCGATTGTCGTCGGCGGGACCGGGCTCTATTTCCGGGCGCTTGTCGAAGGCCTCGCGCCGATCCCGGCGATCCCGGCGGAGCTTCGCCGCGCGGTGCGGGAAGAGGTCGCCGCGGCGGGCGAGGGCGCCCATGCGCTGCTGG
This sequence comes from Alphaproteobacteria bacterium HGW-Alphaproteobacteria-11, assembly GCA_002841195.1. Taxonomy (GTDB): domain Bacteria; phylum Pseudomonadota; class Alphaproteobacteria; order Parvibaculales; family Parvibaculaceae; genus Parvibaculum. The sequence continues at coordinate 6,955 of PHEO01000033.1, read as the reverse complement.
CGGCGGCCGATCCGGCGCTTGCCGCCACCATCCGCCCGTCCGACCGCCAGCGCATCGCGCGGGGTATTGAGGTGGCGCGGGCGACAGGGCGGCCTTTGAGCGAATGGCAGCAGGTGCCGCCGGAGCCGCTGATCGGCGGGCGTTTCGCCAAAATCGTGCTGATGCCCGACCGCGAGGTTCTGCGGGCCCGCGCCGATGCCCGCTTCGAGCGCATGGTCGCGGAGGGGGCACTGGCGGAGGCGGCGGCCATGGCGGCGCTCGATCTCGACCCCGCGCTGCCCGCCATGAAGGCGCTGGGGCTCCGGCCCCTGATGGCGCATCTCGCCGGCGCCCTCCTCATCGAAGAGGCCATCGCCGCCGGACAGGCCGAAACGCGGGCCTATGCCAAGCGCCAGGAGACATGGATGCGGACTCAGATGATTGCGTGGACAACCTTTTTCACGCAATATTCGGAAAGTGTTAATGCAGAAATCTTTTCATTTATTGACGATTTGGGGTTGACCCGGTCCTGAAGCGCGGCTAGGTTGCCCGCGCTTTCGGCGGCGATGCGCTTGAAAACGCCCGGATTCCGGGCATTGCGCGAGCCGCTTTGTTGTTTCTGGCCCCTTTTCGGGGCCTCGCAAGGACCGGACCGATGGCTCAGGAACTGACAGGCGCGGAAATCGTCATCAAGGCGCTGGTCGATCAGGGCGTGGACACGATTTTCGGCTATCCCGGCGGCGCCGTGCTGCCGATCTATGACGCGCTGTTCCAGCAGAACAAGATTCGCCACATTCTGGTCCGCCACGAGCAGGGCGCGGTTCACGCCGCCGAAGGCTATGCGCGCTCGACCGGCAAGCCCGGCGTCGTGCTCGTCACCTCCGGTCCCGGCGCGACCAATGCCGTCACCGGGCTCACCGACGCCTTGATGGATTCGATCCCGATCGTCTGCCTCACCGGGCAGGTCGCCACGCATCTCATCGGCTCCGACGCCTTCCAGGAATGCGACACGGTCGGCATCACGCGCCATTGCACCAAGCACAACTGGCTGGTGAAGTCGCCGCAGGAGCTGACGCGTGTCATGCACGAGGCGTTCTATGTCGCGACGCATGGCCGTCCGGGTCCCGTCGTCATCGACATCCCGAAGGACGTCCAGTTCCAGAAGGCCGAATATGCCGGCCCGCAAAACGTCGTTCACCGCACCTACCGGCCGAAGGTCAAGGGCGATATCGAAGCGATCAAGAAAGCGGTCGACCTTATCGCCAATGCGAAGAAGCCGGTCTTCTATACCGGCGGCGGCATCATCAATTCGGGCACGGTCGCCAGCCAGTTGCTGCGCGAATTCGTGCGCCTGACCGGCTATCCGATCACCTCGACGCTGATGGGGCTCGGCGCCTATCCGGCGTCCGACAAGCAGTGGCTCGGCATGCTCGGCATGCACGGGACGTTCGAGGCCAACAACGCGATGCATGATTGCGATGTGCTCATCAATATCGGCGCGCGCTTCGACGACCGCGTCACCGGGCGTCTCGACGCCTTCGCGCCGCATTCGAAGAAGATCCATGTCGATATCGACGCTTCGTCGATCAACAAGAACGTTCATGTCGATATCGGCATCATCGGCGATTGCGCCCATGTGCTGGAAGACATGCTGCGCATCTGGAAGTCGAAGGCGCGCCGTCCCGACAAGGACGCGCTCGCAAGCTGGTGGAAGCAGATCGACGAATGGCGCGCGCGCAAGTCGCTTTCGTTCAAGACCAATGACGATGTCATCAAGCCGCAGCAGGCGATTCAGCGTCTCTACGAATTGTCGAAGCACCGCGAGACCTACATCACCACCGAAGTCGGCCAGCATCAGATGTGGGCGGCGCAGCACTTCCCGTTCGAGCAGCCGAACCGCTGGATGACGTCGGGCGGTCTCGGCACGATGGGCTATGGTTTTCCCGCCGCCATCGGCGTCCAGATCGCGCATCCGCAGGCACTCGTCATCGACATTGCCGGCGAAGCCTCGATCCAGATGTGCATTCAGGAGCTCTCGACCGCGGTGCAGTTCATGCTGCCGGTCAAGATTTTCATCATCAACAACGAATATATGGGCATGGTCCGGCAGTGGCAGGAGCTGCTGCATGAGGGCCGCTATTCGCATTCCTATTCGGATTCGCTGCCCGATTTCGTCAAGCTGGCCGAAGCCTATGGCGCGACCGGCATCCGCGCCACGAAGCCCGACGAGCTCGACGGCGCGATCAAGCAGATGATCGAGGCGCCCGGCCCCGTCATCCTCGATTGCGTGGTCGACAAGTTCGAGAACTGCTACCCGATGATCCCCTCGGGCGCGGCGCATAACGAGATGATCCTCGGCGACGATCCGGAAGCGGCCAGCGTCTCCGAAGAGGGCAAAATGCTGGTTTGACGGGGAAAACGCCAGATTAAGCTTTCCCCGGGGCCCCGTTCCCACTACAGAGACGCGCATGAAGAAGGACTACACCATCGAACGGCACACCATCGCCGTCCTCGTGGACAACGAGGCGGGGGTGCTGGCGCGCGTCATCGGGCTGTTTTCGGGCCGGGGCTACAATATCGAAAGCCTGACGGTGGCCGAGGTCGATCAGGCCGAGCACACCTCGCGCATCACCGTCGTCACGGCGGGCACGCCGATGGTGATCGAGCAGATCAAGGCGCAGCTCGACCGGCTGGTGCCGGTTCACCGCGTGATGGATTTGACGGTGGAAGCCAATTCGGTCGAGCGCGAAATGGCGCTGGTCAAGGTGGCGGGCACCGGCGAGCGCCGCGTCGAGGCGTTGCGCCTCGCGGATGCTTTCCGCGCCCGCGTCATCGACACCACCCACACCTCCTTCATTTTCGAGGTGACGGGCGCGCCGTCGAAGATCGACGCCTTTATCGGGCTGATGCGCCCGCTCGGACTGGTTGACGTGTCGCGGACCGGCGTGGTGGCGATCGCCCGCGGTCCCGAAGCGATGTGATTTAACGAAACGAAGAGACGAACGAAGGAATAGAGCCATGCGCGTTTATTACGACCGCGACGCGGACGTCAATCTGATCAAGGGCAAGAAAGTCGCCATCATCGGCTATGGCAGCCAGGGCCATGCCCATGCGCTGAACCTGCGCGACTCGGGCGTCAAGGAAGTCGCCGTGGCGCTGCGCGCCGGTTCGGCCACCGCCAAAAAGGCGGAAGGCGAGGGCCTGAAGGTGATGACGGTCGCCGACGCCGCCAAGTGGGCCGACGTGCTGATGATGCTGACGCCGGACGAGCTTCAGGCCGACATCTATTACGCCGACCTGCACGACAACATGAAGCCGGGTTCGGCGCTTCTGTTCGCGCATGGCCTCAACATCCATTTCAACCTGATCGAGCCGCGCACCGACATCGACGTGCTGATGGTCGCGCCGAAGGGCCCCGGCCACACGGTGCGTTCGGAATACAAGCGCGGCGGCGGCGTGCCTTCGCTGATCGCCGTCCATCAGGACGCGACCGGCAACGCGCATGATGTCGGCCTCTCCTATGCCTCGGCCAATGGCGGCGGCCGCGCCGGCATCATCGAGACGACCTTCCGCGAGGAATGCGAGACCGATCTCTTCGGCGAGCAGGTCGTGCTTTGCGGCGGTCTCGTCGAACTGATCCGCGCCGGTTTTGAAACGCTGACCGAAGCCGGCTACGCGCCGGAGATGGCCTATTTCGAATGCCTGCACGAAGTGAAGCTGATCGTCGACCTGATCTATGAAGGCGGCATCGCCAACATGAACTACTCGATCTCGAACACGGCCGAGTATGGCGAATACGTCACCGGCCCGCGCATCATCACGCCGGAGACGAAGGCGGAAATGAAGCGCGTGCTGCACGACATCCAGTCGGGCAAGTTCACGCGCGACTGGATGCTCGAGAACAAGGTCAACCAGACGAGCTTCAAGGCGACGCGCGCCGCCGCCGCCGCCCACCCCATCGAGGAGGTGGGCGCCCGTCTGCGCGAGATGATGCCGTGGATTTCGGCGAACAAACTCGTAGACAAAGCCAGGAACTGACGCGATCTCGCAATCAGCCCGACGAAACATGGGGCCCTCCGCGAAGATCGCGGGGGGCCTTTTTCTTTGAGGAGAGGCCCATGCCTCCATCGTTGAGACATCACGGCGCGGCCATCGCTTTCCTGCACACGGCCGCCGTCCATATCGACACTTTCGATGCGCTGGCGCGCGAGATCGCGCCCGGCCTGACGACGACGCATGCGGTGCGCGAGGATCTGCTCGCCGCGACCGAGAAAGCGGGCGGGCTCACCGCCGCCGTTTCCCTGCGCACGCAGGAGGCGCTGCTGGCGCTGGCCGAAGGCGGGGCGCGCGTCGTCTGCACCTGTTCGACGCTCGGGCCCGCGGCGGAAGCCGCGGCGCAGGAGGCCGAAATCCCGGTCATGCGCATCGACCGGCCGATGGCGGACGCCGCGGTGCGCGCCGGCCGCGTCATCGGCGTTTGCGCGGCGCTGGCGCCGACGCTCGCGCCCACGCGTGCGTTGATCGAAAATTCGGCGGCGCGCGCCGGGCGCGATGTCCGGGTGCGCGAGTTCCTGTTCGACGATGTCTGGGCGGCCTTCCGCGAGGGCCGTCTCGACGATTATTACGGCGGCATCGCCGGCCGCCTCGCCGATGCGGCGCGTCATGTCGATGTGCTGGTGCTGGCGCAAGCCTCGATGGCGCCCGCCGCCGATCTCTGCGGTGCGCTGTCGGCGCCGCTGCTGTCGAGCCCGCGTATCGGCTTTGCCGAAGCGGCGCGGATCGCGGGGGTCAGAGGGTAGGAGAGATAAATATGAATCGTCATTGCGAGCGAAGCGAAGCAACCCAGAAGCGGCAAGTTCCGAGTATGTGGCTTCTGGGTTGCTTCGTCGCGCTGCCGCGCTCCTCGCAATGACGGTGAATGAAACGCAAGCGCGAAAATGCGCCTCTAAACCACTTCCATGCCGTATTTCTCCGCCTGTTCCACCACCACCGCGTCGAGATCGCCGAGCAGCGTTGCCCAGGCGGCATCCGTTTCCGCTGTCCATTCATCGCCCAGCAATTCGCGGAAGGTTTCCATCGTCACATTGAAAAAGGTCGCGAAGACGCGCGGCGGAACGCCGAATCCCTGATGGTTGGTCAGCTCGCTCTGGATCAGCACCGGCGCATAGGCGCGCGGCCCGAGAAAATCGAAAATGCAATCGAGCGCTTCCGACAGCATGTGCCCGCGCGCATTGCCGTCGGTGTCGAGCACGAAAAGCGCTTCCATTTCCGGCGATTGCGCAAAAAGTCGCGCATAGACATGGCCGCTCGGATCGCCGGCCACTTCCGCCACGCGCTCGATGGAATGCTCGATGAGTTGCTTTTCTTTGTCGCTCAGGCTCATGGCCGCCTCCCTTTTGGGGGAAGACTACACCACCAATGCCGTCCCGGCGAAAGCCGCCGTCTGCCGGTGCGACGAATTGTGCGACTACGGTTTGCCCAACGCACATTCCCCCACATTTGTCATGCCCGGACCTGATCCGGGCATCCAGAAGCCGCCGCAAGGCGGCGTCATGCTTCGCATGAATCTCTTTCCGAGTTCGCGCTTGAAAATTTTTTAGCAGGGAGACGGCGCGTGCCCGCGCCTTCTGGATTGCCGGGTCAAGCCCGGCAATGACGAGTATGGAAGGAGAGCCTACCCGTAAACCACCCCGTGCCAGCCCGTGCGGTCGAAAGGCTTCCACTTGCCTTCCGCTTGCGCCAGCCGGTCGGCGATGGCCCAGAGGACCATCGGGTTGACGCCCATGCCCATATGGGTCGCCGTCACTTCGATATTCTCCGTCTGCGGACCATCGAGCTCGCGGCAATCTTCCCACGAGACGACGCCGTCCGAGCGCGAATAGATGGCGGTGCAGGGCACCGGCGGGGCGATGCGTCGGCGGGCGGCGCGTTCGGCGCTGTGGCCGTTCATGTCGCCGTCGGGGTCGTGGCCGCCGCCGAAGGGGCTCCCGAGCGTCACCACCTGGCGCACGAGATGCGGATATTCCCGCGCCAGTTCGCGCGCATAGATGCCGCCGAGGCTCCAGCCGACAAGGCTGATGCGGCGTCCGTAGCGCGCCGCCAGTTCCTGCAGCCGGGCGCGCATCGCGTCGTGCAGGGCGCGGCTCGGGCCCCAGTTGTGGCCCTGCTTCCAGGGATGCGTCGTGTGGCCGAGCTGGTCGAGATAGCGGCGGATCACGAACGTCGCCTCGTCGCCGGTCAGCATGCCCGGCAGCACCAGCACGCCGTGGCCGTCGCCGCGCGGCGCGTTGAGCAGGGCCGGCAGAGCGGGGGCCAGCGCGCCCATCTCGGCGAACACCCTGATCTCGCCCGCCCAAGAAAGCAGCGTCCGCGCGCTATCGGCCGAAAACGGCATGAAAGGCCCCCTGTTTGCGTGTTGCTGGCATTATACCGCACTGCAACATGAATTGCGCGGGTTATTTCAGCGCCCGTGCCCCGCATCGTCCGGGCAATCCGCCGCTTCGATCTGCACCGTCGCATGGCCGATGCCGAACTTGACCGCCAGCCGCGCCTTGATGGCGGCCAGCGCCGCGCCGGCGTCGGCGCCGGGGGCGAGGCGGGCATGCAGCGTCGCCACCTTGCGTTCGGGGCTCAGCGACCAGGCATGGACGTGATGCACATCGGCAAGCCCCGGCACCTCGGCCGTCAGGTCGGCGGCGATGTCGGCGCCATGTGCGTCCTCCGGCGCGCCTCCCATCAGGATATGCGCCGCCTCGCGGATGATCGACGCGGCGCTTCTGAGGATCAGCAGCGCCACCAGTACCGAGAGGATCGGGTCGATCGCCGTGAAGCCGGTCGTCAGGATGACGATGGCGGCGGCGATGGCCGCGACCGAGCCCAGCAGGTCGCCCATCACATGCAGCGCCGCGCCGCGCATGTTGAGGTTGCCGTCGCCGCCATGCAGCAGCTTCAGGGCGACGATGTTGACGGCGAGCCC
>PHEO01000032.1 GCA_002841195.1 Alphaproteobacteria bacterium HGW-Alphaproteobacteria-11 | reverse complement strand
GCCTACACGCCGTCGCAAGAGGCGCTGGGCAAGGCGTTCGCGGCGCGGGCCGCTGATCGCGGTTTCGATGGCAAAGCCGCCTTCGTAGACGCGGACAATCTTGCCCTCGAAGCGACCGAACTCGTCGAGATAAACGATGACGTTCTCGCCCATCTCGAGCGCGACATCCGCCGACAGCGCAATGCCACCCAGCGACATGTCGCGGATCGAGCATTCATGCTCCGAGCCATCGGGCGCAAGAAAGCGGCCCTTCGCCTCGAAGGCGACACGGGGATGTTTGCGGCGTTCTTTCTGTTCGATCTCGTCGGATTGCATCTGTTCAGTCCGGATTGTCCCAGAATCGGCGACGTGCAGGCGGCACCGGCCTTTCCGGGTAAAGAATAGCCCCGACACGGTTAATGAAATTTTACTCAGGCGGCTTCCCGAAACGATTATTTTTCCCCGTTGCCGCAATGGCTTGGCGGCCGCCATACAAATTGACGCTTGCGTCAGCTTCGGCGATTCCCGACAATCGCCCTCAAATTCCGATCAATCAGGGAATCGGGCCAGACGCGGCCGAAGCCAGACATGGCGGGACCTTCGCGGTTTCACGCGGCGGCGCGTATGGAAAACAAGTCAAAGGCTGGGAAGTATCTCCATGAGCGATTTCGACTTCATCATCATCGGCGCCGGCAGTGCGGGCTGCGTTCTGGCAAACAGGCTGTCTGAAAATCCGGCCAACAAGGTGTTGCTGCTGGAGGCGGGGTCGAAAGACAAGAATTTCATGATCCACATGCCGGCCGGCGTCGGCAAGCTGATCGGCACCGACATGGCCAACTGGTATTACTACACCGAAGGCCAGCCCTTCCTGAACAATCGCAAGCTCTTCTGGCCCCGCGGCAAGGTGCTCGGCGGCTCCTCGTCCATCAACGGCATGATCTATATTCGCGGCCATGCGCGCGACTACGACATGTGGCGCCAGCTCGGTCTCGAAGGCTGGGGCTTTTCCGACGTGCTGCCCTATTTCCGCCGCGCCGAAGGCAACGAGAACGGCAACAGCGCCTTTCATGGCGGCGACGGCCCGCTGGGCGTCACCAATCCGCGCAAGACCAACGTGCTGTTCGAGGCCTTTGTCGAGGCGGGCAAGCAGGCCGGTCATCCCTATACGGACGACTTCAACGGTCCGCAGCAGGAAGGCGTCGGCCCCTATCAGCTCACCATCAAGAACGGTCAGCGCTGCAGCGCCGCCAAGGGCTACCTGACGCCGGTTCTTGACCGCCCGAACCTGACGGTCGAAGTCGAGGCCTTGACCTCGCGCATTCTCTTCGACGGCAAGAAGGCGGTTGGCGTTGAGTACACGCAGAAGGGCGAGAGGAAAGTCGCGCGGGCCGCGAAGGAGATCGTGCTGTCGGGCGGAGCCGTCAACTCGCCGCAGGTGCTGCTCTTGTCAGGTATCGGCAAGGGCGAATATCTGCGCAAATTCGGCATCGACGTCGTTGCCGACCTGCCGGGCGTCGGCCAGAACCTGCAGGACCATCTCGACAGCGTCGTGCTGAACGAATGCACGCAGCCGATCACGTTGCACAGTCAGGTCAGCAATCCGCTGAAGCAGATCATGACCGGCATGCAATACACTTTCTTCAAGTCGGGCCTTGCGACGTCGAACGGCCTTGAGAGCGGTGCCTTCCTGAAAACGCGGCCGGAACTCGAAATCCCCGATATCCAGCTGCACTTTGTCGCCGCGATGATGCGCGATCATGCGCGTGTCAAATCCGACCGGCACGGTTTCACGGTTCACATCTGTCAGCTTCGTCCGGAGAGCAAGGGCTATGTGGCGCTGAAGTCGCTCGATCCGGCCGATCACGCGCTGATCCAGCCGAATTATCTGGCGGCCGAATACGACCGCAAGGTGATGCGCGACGGCGTCAAGATGGTGCGCAACATCGTCGCCCAGCGCGCGATGGATCCCTATCGCGGTCCGGAATTCTGGCCCGGCGCCGGCGTGCAGACCGATGCCGAGATCGACGCCTGGATTCGCGAGACAGCCGAGACGATCTATCACCCGGTCGGCACCGCCAAGATGGGCACCGATCCGATGGCGGTGGTCGATGCCAAGTGCCGCGTCCACGGGCTGCAAAACCTGCGCGTGGTCGATGCCTCGGTGATGCCGACGCTGGTTGGCGGCAACACCAATGCGCCGACCATCATGATCGCCGAGAAAATCTCCGACGACATGCTCGGCAAGGCGCCGCTGCCGGCCGAGAACGTCACGATTGCCGAGGATCGCGTCGGCCACGCCGCCTGATTTTTCGTCGACGGCCAAGAAGAAAGCCGGTGTCGCAGGACACCGGCTTTTTTGCTGCAATGCCAAGCAAGAGGCGCGCTGAAACTTCAGCCGTGTTCCTCGGTGTTGCTCAGCATGCCTTTCACAAGCCGCAGATAGGAACGCTCGCTGCGGAGCGGCGCGCCTTGCGCCATGCGCTTGCCGAGGCTGGCGACCGTGACCGGCGGTTTTTCGGCGGCGAGGCGGCGGGCGGCGACCTGTGCGGCCGGTGCGCGCTTGGGCATATGTTCGGGATCGAGGCGGCGCAGCCGGTCGATCCATTGGCGCGCCAGCAGACGGTCGCCCACCCAGGGCGCCCGGTCGATGGGAACGGCGGCGCCAAGCACTCGCGACAGCGAGCCGTCCTCATGCAGCAACGGCATCAGCACCATCTCGAAAGTGGCTTCGCGGCCATCGGTGGTCGCGGCGGTATATTCGACGACGGCGACGCCGGCGTTGCGGATCACGTCGTCGAGCGCTTCCTTCATGTTTTCGGCGCAGTCGTCGCCCCACATCGAAATCATGTTGTGGCCGCGGAACTCCATGCCGTAAACGCTGCAAAGGCCGGTGCCGGCAAGGCGAAAGCGATAGGTGTCGCGGTCCTTGCGCTCGAGAATGAAGACATAGGGGAGGATGGCGCGCATCTCGCCGGGTTCGATCTCGCTGCGTCGCGGCGCCGGGCGTCCGGCGCGGATCGCGTTCCAGTAGTCGAACAGCGCTTGTGTCGTCTTGTGCTTCATCGCCCTCATCCCTCGCCTCGGGCCGCGTATCCGCCCGGCGAGGGGTGCCCCTCTTGCCAGAACGGATGTTAGCCCATTCAAAACGGATCGTCCCGTTTCGGGTCTCACCGTCTCCGTCCTGTCCCCGCGTGGCGCTCCGTACCGATCCGGTACGCGACGGCGCCCCGATCCGGGCGGACAGGCAGCAGGGAGCAGAAACTGTGCCAGATGTTAATTGCCGCGTGACGACAGCGGCGGATGCGGCCCTCTTCTCCGAAATATTGTTTATAAAACAATGGGTTGTGTGGTCCTTTGCGCTGCCGTCGGTGCGGCAAAGAGTTAACGCGGCGTCCGGTTTTGTGCCGATGGTGATGGGCCGGATTGTTGCATTAACGGTATGGAAGCCATGTTTGCGCCGTTGGCACTCCGGCATGGCTTCTGCATCCACCTCCCTGAGTTCCCGTTAAGACGCAGGCCAACGAGCCCCCCGAGGGCCGGGAGTGTCAGGATGAAGCAGATGATGAAGTTTATCTTTTCCAGCCGTGGGCTGGCCCTGAGCGGAGCGGCGCTGGCCGCCGCTCTCCTTCTCGCATCGATGGGTGCGGGACCGGCCAATGCCGGCAGCAGCTGTGGCGGTTGCGGCGGCGGTGGCGGCGGCAAGCCGTCCAAGCCGAGCCACGACGTGATCTACAACAAGAACTACAATTCCAACTACAACAAGAACTACAACTCGAACTACAACAAGAATTACAACCAGAACACCAATACCAACACGAACACCAACACCAACACCAACAACGTCAACGTTCAGGTCAACGTCAATGCCTCCGCGCAAGCGACGGCGACCGCGACGGCGATCGCAAACGCCAATGCGGCGGCCGACAGCGCCTCGCAGGCGATGGATCGCGGCAGCGCGGTTGCGGTCGGCAATGGCAGCGGTGGCGGCTTCGGCGGCGGTGGCGGCGGCGGATTCTTCGCGGCGGCGGCTCCCGTCACCCCGATGGGTTCGCTCAATGTTATCGTGCGTGAAAAATATGTCGCGAAGCCGGTCAAGGGCATCTGCGTCAGCGCCAAGGGTCTCGAGGAAGCGGCGCGGCTGAGCTCTCCCGTCAGCGAAGTGACGCCTGGTCAGGATGTCGAGCTCTTCCATTGCGTTGCCGGCGACATGCTGGTGACGACGATCGGCCGCCTCGCCGGCGCCGACGGCAAGACGCCCGACTATGTCGGCGGCTATGTCATCGAGTGCCGTCCGGGCGAAGCGCTTCATCACGGCTCCAACGGCATGCTTGCCTGTGTGCCGCAACGTGCGCCGTCGATGACGCGCATCCCTCAGCAGACGCGCAAGGCCTATGCCGAAGTGCTGATCCGCAAAGGTGAACGGCACGAGCAGGTTTCGTCCAACGATGGCGGCGGCGGTTTCTTCACCGGCGGCGTCGGCTACTGAGACAACGGGCGGGGCGGCGGGACGCGGACGGCTTCATCCCGCGTCCCGCAGATTTCCCGGCAAACGGGGAGGGCGAAGGCCCTCCCCGTTTTTGTCTGTACTCACCGTTTTGCCTGCGACACTTGCGCATCGTGCTGCGACGCCGGCGCATATTGACGGTTTGGGGGTGCAGCTATCAGATCAAAAGGAGCAGGCAGTTTTCACGGGTGCATCGGCGATGCGGGTCGGGCGTGGCGCGGTTCTTCTGGTCCTGACGGCGGGGCTCACGGGCAGCGCATTGGCGCAGCATCACGGGCCGACGCCGACCCCGCCGGTTCCCAGGCAACCGACAGCGCCGGTTCAGCAGCAATTGCAGCAGAAGCAGATAGAGCGGAACCTGCCGGACGGATTTGCGCGTCCGACTGTTGCGGTTCCTCAACAGCCGGCGCCAGCGACCAGCGCGATGCCGCCGCTCTGGCCGGCCGGCTATCACGAGCGGGGCACGGCAGTCTACGCGCTCAACGAACTGATGAAGCAGCAGACCGGCGACACCAAGCCGACCTATTTGTTAGTGACTGCGACCAATGGCGCATTTCTGGTCACGAAGAAATACACGGCTCCGGCCGGCGACCGATGGGAGATCACTTTTTGGGTTTCCGCGGGCGAACTTGGGATCGACTATCCGCAGAAGGCGGAGGGATGGTCAGCCGAGTGGGACAATTCCAGCGGCAAGCTTGGTTGGCCCTATGACGATGCCGGCCGCGGCGTGGGAACGCTCGACCTGACGGTGGATCAGCCGCGGTCCGAGCCGGCACGGGAGCCGGTGCGTCCGCAGGAAGATTATTCGCACATTCCGGTCGATGAAATTCCGCACGATCTGCGCGAGGGGCTCGGCCTCAACCTGCCGGCGCATGACCAGGCAGCGATCGACTATTCGAAGGGTCTCGCGATGCGCGACGAGGAGCGGGCGGCGCAGACGCGCGAACTTGCACACCAGATAGCGAATATCGGTCTAGAGGCCGGCATCTTCGTCACCTCGACGGCGCTTCCGGTGGCGGGTGCGATCATCGGCGGCGGACGTGGCTTCGCCAATGCCTATCTGGCTGCGCTCGAAGGCGGCGCGTCGGAATCGGAGGCGTTGATGCGTGGCCTCGGCGCGGCCGGAGTCAATGTCGCGATCAACCTGAGCGGCGGCAAGCTTGCCGAAGCGTTGAAGAGCAATCCCCTGCTGGCGCAATCGATCGGACAGTTGACCGAGCGCGCGCGGGCGCTGGTGGCGCTGAATATCGATGCGGCGTCGAACCTGATCGGCAATTTTGCCGAAAGCGGACTTTACGCATTGGGTGAGATCGCAGGCGAACCGCGTCCCGACGCGTGGCGGTACGAACAGCCGTTCCCGCCCGGCCAACAATATCAGCTCGAACAGTGAGACCGGGGATGGCCATGAACAATTCCATTTCCTTGCTCTTTGGTTCGCTGCTGAGCGCTTGTGTGGCGCTGGCCGGCGGCGCCCTGGCGCAGCCCGCGAACCCACCAGCCGGCAATTACGATCGTGTTCAGTCCGACGCCGTGCTCGATGAAGCGTCGCTGCCGGAAGACGTTCGCGTCGCAATCCGAACGGCGTCCCTGCTCGCCAGGGGCGTGCGCGATGAACGTTCCTTGCGACCGGTCACGTTCGAGCGTGGCGTCATGGCTTCGCTGGCGAAGCCGAAGACAACCTTGCCGGGCTTCGTCGCCGATCGTTTCGGCCTGTCGGCCATTCTGGAACCGGCTGGCGGCAAGCAGGGGCGCAAACTTGTCGGTACGTTGCGCTTCGTCGAAGAGGCCGGGCGTGCGGCACTTGAGGGCTTCACGATCGACTATGCATTCACCACCGATGCGATGACAGTGCGCCGCGTGTCGCTCTACACGGTCATGCCGGAAAATCCGCGCTGGATGCTCTATTTCGTGCCGAAATCGCGCGCTTCGATGGCGGACTGGCAGAAGCTCCAGACCTGGGGAGAGGCGATGGAAGCGATGCGCGCACTGGCAGTGGCGCCGGAGCAGGCCCGAAAAGAAGACTGCTGGATCGTGCTCTTCGCGCTTGATCGTCTGCCGCCGGGCGGGCAGTCGCAGGCGACGCTCGACGGACGCGCGATGACAGTCGTGTCGAAGGATTTTGCAGGTTGGCCGGTGCTTTTCGGCGAAGCCGGGCCGCGTGGGACCGGAACGTCCGTCCTCGGGGTTCGCTACGGTCCGCGGCCGCCGACCCCGGGGGCAAGTGCCGAGCGGGAGTTTCGTTTTTAGAATGGTGGGCCGTGTCGGCCACTGTATCGGGACCGTGATGTTCAGTGCCGGTCTGACCAATGCGTATGATGTGAAACAAGAACTTATCGTCGCGGCGGGCTATTGAAATACGTCGGGGAGGGCGAAGGCTCTCCCCGTTCTGGTTTGAGATTGCGACGGCGTTCAGTCCCGCAGCGCCTTGTAGAAGACCGTCGTCGGGCAAGGTGCGCCGCCGGGCATCAGCGCGTAGTTCGGGATCTCGCCGACGCGATGCCAGCCGCCGCGCGCATAGAGGCGGTCGGCATCGCTTCCCGTCACCGTGTCGAGCACCAGAAACGTCTTTCCTGCGGTGCGGGCCTCTGTCTCGGCCGCCGCCAGCAGCGCATCGCCAAGTCCTTGCCGCCGTGCGCGGCGGTGGACCAGCATCTTGGCGACATCGGCGCGATGCGGCTGGTTTTCAGGGGCCGCCCAGATCACCTGCACCGTACCGACGATGCCCTCCGAATCCTCGGCGATGAGCACGGCCCGCTCGCCGCGCGCCACGCTTTCGGCAACGCCGCGCCAGAAGGTGTCCGCCTTTTCGCGCGTCATCGGCCACATGAAGCTCACCGAGGCGCCGCCCTCGACGCAGTCGATCAGCACATCGCCGAGGGCGGCGATTTCGGGCGGATCCAGTTTGTCGAGGCGCCTGATACGAAACTTGTCGGTCACGACTGTCCCTCCGGCGTTCATCAATACGCGGCGGTGAACATGCTATGTCGCGACGGAGGAAAAGCGAACGGGGAGGGTGGGGGACCCTCCCCGTTGCCGAATGCGGGTTCTTCGGCGGTTCACGCCTTGCCTGCGAGGGGAATGGCCAGGCGGAGTGGAGGAGGTGCCGCGCCCGCTTGACGTTACTCGACGCGTTCCCAGGTCTGTGTGCGACTGGCGATGCCACGCGAGCCTTTGACGTCGAGCTTCTGGCCGCCATCTGCGAGTTTGACGCTGGCGTTGGCGGTGCCGCCGGTTGCCGGCCTCAGGATGGTGCCGTCGCCCCAGCCACCGCGCTCCGGCGTCAGGTCCCAGAGAATGACCATGCCGACAAGCGGCTGGTCCTTTCGTTCGCCTTCGCATTTCGCGCAATTCGTTTCCGTGGCGCCGGCCAGCAGCTCGACGATCGTTCCCTCGAGTTTGCCGCCGGTCTGCGTGATCTCGATGATCGTGTTGGGCGCGCCGGAGTCGGGATGAAAGGTGCGCCACTTGCCGACGGGCGACGATGTGTCGGCCCAGGCCGGAAATACGAGCGCTGTCGAAAGCAACAATGCAGTGCCGAAATTTCGCAGTGTCATAGCTCTCTCCCTGTCGGTTCTAGTCGGTACGTTCCCATTTCTGCGTTACGCGCAGCGGCCCACGGCCGGTCGTCATCTGAAGCGCCTTGCCACCCATCGCGAGCTCGAAATAAGCGGGCGAGACCGTGCCCGTCGCCGGCCGCAGCAGGTAGCCGCCACCCCTGCCCTTGCCATCCCATTTGGCGCCCCAGACGAATTTGAGGCCGGCAAGCGGCTTGTTCTGGTTCTCACCCGTGCAGTTCCAGCAGACCTGATCCTTTGGGCCCTCCGCCAGTTCGACGATATGGCCTTCGAGCATGCCGTCTTTCTCGTCCATCCGGACGATCATGTGCGGTTCGCCGCTCTGCGGATGGTAGATGCGCCATTGGCCGTTGGGTGAGGTGACGTCGCCGGCGCCCGCGGGCAGCGCGGCGAGCGCCGCAAGCAGAAGCGCGGCCCCGAAGTTCCGAAGTTTCATGGTGTTGCCCCGGATTTATATTGGCATTAGAAGTGTCAATATATTCGGATTTGAAGCGAATGCAACCGCTTTTGCAACAGCGTGTTTGATATTTCGAAGACGGGCGGAATTCGGCCAAAAAAAGGGGGAGGGCCAAGCCCTCCCCAAGTGGTCTTCCGAATTGCGAAACGGAAACTCGCTGCTTCGCTTCCGGTTTGGCGGACAAGCTCCGCGCGGGCTCTCAGTGTCCGGCCGGAGGCCGACCAGGCGCAGACAGGCTGAGGGGTTGAGCCGATGATGTTTCGCGGAAGTTTCGGTCGACATCATCGGCGATCTGGTTTGGCTGATTTAGTTGAGGCCGCCGCGAAGGCCGCCGCGTTCGAAGACCGGTTCGCTGTAGTAGGCGTAGGGATCGTTTCGGGTCGTTTCGGCGCGAGCCGGGCGAGCGGCAGGCGCTTCGGCGACGCGCTGGCGGTTTGCGGCCGGCTGCACGGCGTCCGGGTTGGCCTGGCGATAGTCGATCTTGCCCAGCGGGTCCTTGTTGCCGGGGAAGCGGGCGCAGTCGCTCGGGTTGACGCCATAGAGCGGCACGAGCAGCTTGAGCACGGCCCGTTCGATGACGGAGCGAACCGCGAGCTGGATCGGTTCCTGACCGCCGCTTCCGGCACCGATGGAGAAAAGGTTGCCGCCGAAGAAGTCGAACACACCGGCGCGGATTTCGCGGCCGACGATCTGCTTCTGGTAGGAGACATAGTCGACGACTTCGAGCGTGCGGCTGTTCACCAGACGCAGGTCGAGGCCGATATTCATCACATAGACCGAGTAGGAGGCATTCGCCGCCGCGCCCATGTCGCCGCCTTCGGCGAAGCCCGCGTTGAGGCCGCCCGACTGGATGTTGAAATTCAATTCGGTGATGCCGCCGACGAGGTAGTAGTCGGAGCCGCGGATTTCGCCCGCATAGATCTTGCGGTAGTCCTCTTCCGGGCCGCCGTCGCCGATCAGCTTGTTGTTGGTGTATTTCAGCTCGAGTTCGGTGATGGCCGTGTCGTAGCGTTCGACCAGCGGCACGCCGGCCTTGCCCAGCGCCGACATGGCCATCAGCGAGGCGCCCTGCGTGATCTTCATGCCGGTGCCGTCGGCTTCCTGCTTGCCGGTGTAGTCGCGGATGTTGCCGACCGCGATGCGGTTCGCCGAGCCGCCGGACACATGGCCGGCGAGGCAACGCAGCGCTTTGGAATAGGGCGTCTCGTTGGTGATGACCGGTGCGTTGCCGAGCGGCGTCGCATAGCGGCCGTCCGATCCGGCGTTTGCGCTGACGCAGCCGGTGAGGGCGAATGCCATGGCGAGAGCACCCAGCGTCCGCTTGGGCAATCCCTTGTTCGTCGCGATCGACAGAGCCTGAGTAAACACGTTGGCCTCCTGGTGGTCATCGGTCGTCCGGTTGGCGCTGGCGATCGTTGTTTTTTGATTCTGCCGGCGCGCCGCCGACCGTTCGGTTGCCAAGGGGACTGCAACCGCTGTGCCAGCCGTTACGTTTTGTTAAGAGGCGCGGAAATGCTGACGTTGTTTGGTTAACGCCGGTGGGCGGGCGGTCTGGATAGACGCGGCCGATCCCGCCGGAAGACGTAAACGGGACGTTAAGACTGTCCGGGTTTGAAACATTGCCGTGGGCCGGAATGCCGGTTGCGGCTCTCCGTCATGCGCGCGACACTCCCGCGCGCAATCGGGTAAACATATTTTCGAGGAGCCGACGCCGTGGCGACGCTTGAGTTCTTTTTCGACTGTTCGAGCCCCTGGACTTATCTGGCCTTCAGCCGCATCGAGGCCCTGGCCGGGCGGGCGGGGGTCGATATCGACTGGCGGCCGATCCTGGTCGGTGGCGTCTTCAACGCGGTTAACGAAAGCGTTTATGAGGCGCGGGCGAACCCGCATCCCGTCAAGGGCCGCTACTACGTCAAGGATCTGCAGGACTGGGCACGCTATTGCGGCATCGAGATCGGGCGGCCGCCGGTTTTTCCGGTGCGCTCGGTCGATGCGATGCGCGCCGCCATCGTCGCGCAGGACGAGGGCAAGCTGCCGGAATTCGCCTGGGCGACCTTCCGCAGCTATTGGGGCGAGCTCAAGGACATCAGCCAGCCGGATGTGCTGGCGGAGGTCTGCGCCGCGTCCGGCCTCAACTGGGATGCGGTCAGCCGGCGGATCAAGGATGACGACGTCAAGGGCCGCTTGCGCGCCAATACCGAGGAGCTGATCGCGCGCGGCGGCTTCGGCTCGCCGACAATGTTCGTCAACAAGACGGATATGTATTTCGGCAATGACCGGTTGCCGCTCGTCGAGGCGGCGCTTGCCAATGGCTGATCCGTGGCAGAGGGAGGCGCCGCCCTATAAAGAGCCGCCGGCTTTCAACATCCCCGGAGCGGTGCTGGCTTTGCTTGCCGCCATTGCCGGCCTGCACCTGCTGATCGAATGGTTGCCGCTCGCCGCGCAGCGCGAGGTGCTTTTCCGTTTTGCGCTGTTCCCTTTGCGCTATTTCGGCGTGAACGGCGTCGTCGAAGGATTGCCGGGCGGGTTTGCCGCCGCAATCTGGACGCCGATCACCTACACCTTCCTGCATGGCGGCTGGACGCATCTCATCGTCAATTCGGTTTGGCTGCTTGCCTTCGGTTCGCCGCTGGCACGCCGCTTCGGCGCGTTGCGCTTTTTCGTTTTCTATTTTGTCTGCGGCGCGGCCGGCGCGTTTCTGCATGTCGCGATCTATCCGGGGTCGCCCGTGCCCGTGGTCGGCGCGTCGGCGGCGATCTCGGGGTTGATGGGCGGCGCGGCGCGTTTCGTCTTTCTCGGCGATGGGCCGCTCGGTGCGCTTGGCGGCAACAGGCCCGCCGGCGCGCCTCAGCGCAGCGCCGGTATTTTCGCCTCACTGGCCGACAGGCGGACGCTGATATTCGTCGGTGTGTGGATCGGTCTCAACTTTCTGTTTGGCGCGACCGCGCTTTCCGGTGCGCTCGGCGTGACGGCGCAGGTTGCATGGGAGGCGCATCTCGGCGGATTTCTGGCGGGGCTGCTGCTTTTCGGTCTTTTCGATCCGATCCGCTATTCGCCATCGGGCGGGCCGGGCAATGTCGGCTATGGCGAATGGCTCGGCAAGGATCGCGAGAAATAGCGTCGGGCGTTGACTTTCGTGCCGGCATAACCACATCACGATAACGGCCTTTGGCGGACCGGGACTTTCAGGAGGAGACGATCCATGAGCGATACATCTGCCCATTCGGACCCCCAGCCTGGCGCATCGCAAGCCGATGGCGCGGCGGCGGCGCCGGAACGCCGCGATCTCTGGATACGGCTGCTTTACATGGTCGTGTTCTGGTTTCTCGGCAATGTCGCCTTTTCGGTGGCGATCTTTCTTGGCGCGATCCAGTTCGTCGTCATTCTGGTCACCGGCGACAAGAACGAGGAGCTGCGCAGCTTCAGCCGCAACCTCGTGCAATATGTCTGGGAGTGCCTCGCCTTCGTGATTTTCGCGCGCGAGGACAAGCCGTTTCCGCTCGGCAAGTTTCCGTCGGTCAGCGGGAACGACTGAAGCTCTCGAATTTCTTGAGGCCCTTCGGCGTCAGCAGGCCGCGCATGACAGCGCCCGCCGCGACGCCGAAGCGTTTCTCGGCGTCTTCGGCACTCAGATGAAAGCCCGCAAGTTCGAGGCTGCATAATCCGTGGACCGTTGCCCACAGGGCGTCGGCGATGATCGCCGGGCCGGCGTCGGCCGGCATGGCGCCCTCGGCGATGCAGGCTTCGATCGCATCAAGCAGGTTCTGATAGGAGGGATGCCGCGCGATGCTGCGCGCCGCCGGTTCGTTCGACTCCGGTTCATCGTGGCGCAATGACGCGGGCACCGGTAATGTGGCACTGATCATCAACGCATAATAGGACGGGTTCTTCAGCGCGAAGTCGCGATAGGCGCGCGACAGGCTGGCGAGCCAGAGGATCGGCTCGGGATTGCGCGGCACCGCGTTCTGCGCTGCCGCCAGCCGGTCGAAGGCCTCCTCGAACAATGCGGTGATCAAACCTTCCTTGCCGCCAAAGGCCGTGTAGACGGCCATTGTGGAGGTGCCGACCTTCGTTGCCAGTTTGCGCAACGAGATCGCGTCCGGGCCGCCATGCATCAGCATTTCGCTGGCCGCGTCGAGCAATGCTTTGCGTTGCGCGTTGCGGCGGTCTTCGGCGGCGATTGTTTTTTCGTCTGTACTCATCGGTTTCTCTATCGAACAGGCTTGACCTTCTGTCCAGCGCTAACTATAACACATTCATAACACTGTTATAGTATTGGTTTTGCCGCCATTCCGGGAGGAGCGCGCCATGTCCAAGCCCTATCCGAGCAATCCGTTCCTGCAGCACAATTTCGCGCCCGTCGCGGCCGAGTGCGATGCGCCAGACCTTGTTGTCCATGGCGAATTGCCGACGGCGCTGGCGGGAACGCTTTATCGCAACGGTCCGAACCCGATGTTTCCGCCGCTCGGCGGCGAGCATCACTGGTTTCTCGGTGAAGGCATGATCCATGCGGTGCATGTCGAGGGCGGCAAGGCGAGTTATCGCAACCGCTGGGTCAGGACCGAACAATACGAAGTGCAGCGGCAAGCGGGCGAGCGGCTGATCTCGACCGGCTTCGGCGGAGCGCCGCTGCCGGGCACCGAGAACATCAAGCGCAATGTCGCCAACACAAATGTCGTGTGGCATGCGGGCAAGCTGATGGCGCTGGACGAGGGAAGTTCGCCGGTGGCGATGGATGGCGACACGCTGGAGACGACGGGCTCGTGGAACTTCGAGGGCAAGTATAACGGCCCGATGACGGCGCATCCGAAATTCGATCCGAAGACCGGCGAAATGATATTCTTCGGCTACATGGCGGCGGGGCCGGCGACGCCCGACATTTCGTATCAGGTGGTCGATCGCAATGGCAAACTGACGCGCAGCGAAACCTTCAAGGCGCCTTACGCCAGCATGGTGCACGACTTCATCGTTACCGACGAGCATGTGATCTTCCCGATCTTTCCGGCGACGATCGATGTCGAGCGGATCATGAAAGGCGGGCCGGTGATTGCATGGGATCCCGATGCCGACACGCATATCGGCATCATGGCGCGCAACGCCTCGACCGATACGATCCGCTGGTTCAAGGGCGATCCCTGCTATGTCTATCACCCGATGAACGCCTATACGACGCATGATGGCGGGCGCACGCATGTCGTCGCCGACATGATGAAGTACAGCCGCGTGCCGCTTTTCCCCAGCGCCGACGGCAAGAAGGCGCCGACCGACCTTCTTGACGAGCAGGGACAGCTTGTGCGCTGGACCTTCGACCTCGACGGAAATTCCGACAGCTATACCGAGGAAGCGCTGAGCGATCTCGGCGGCGAGTTTCCGCGGCTCGACGAACGTTTTTCCGGGCATGGTTATCGCCACGGTTATTATGCGGCGACCAAGAGGCCGAAGGTGCCGGGCGCGTCCTTCGACACGCTTGTCCATATCGACCTTGAAAGCGGCAAGCGGCGCGAGTGGGATGCGGGCGTGGGATGCTATGTGCATGAGCCGGTTTTCGTGCCGCGCAAGGAAGGTGCGTCGGAGGGCGACGGCTTCGTGGTGTCGCTGGTTTACGACACGGCGCGCAATATCAGCGACTTCATCGTTCTCGATACGGACGATATTTCGAAGGGTCCGCTGGCGCGTGTCGAGCTTCCGGCGCGGGTGCCGTTCGGCTTTCACGGCAACTGGCGGGACGCCGGCTGAGGCACTTATCCACGGTTTTGGTGCTGACTGTCATCGAACTGTCAAAAAACTGTCACGCAACTGTCACAAATGGATTTCCGGGATCGGGAGCGACGCCAACCGATCCCGGAATCGCCTCGAACGCGGTCCGAAATTCCGACCCGAAATTCCAAAATCGAACTTTCGAGAAAACTTATCCCCGCCTCAGAACAGCGGCTCTTCGTAGACCGGTTCGCCGTTGAGGCGCAGGCCCTTGATGGCGGGGGTGCCGCTGCGGCCGAGCGCGACGTCGACGGTGAGGGTGCCGGCGTTGCGTTCGTCTTCAAGTTCCTGGCCGTCGCCTTCGGGGATGAAATAGCTTTCGATGCCATAGACGATGGTGACGGTCTTGCAGCCGGGGCAGGGCGCTTCGGGTACCGTCATTTCCGTGTCGTCGACCGGGGCGCGGGTGACCATCCGGTTTTCGAGGACGTAAGTGATACGCCCACGGATGATCTTGTTGCCGTCCGCGGGTTCGGGGCGGTCGCGCCATGCGGCGACGGCTTTCCATGTGTCGCCGTCCGGCGCAAGTTCGACGTGAACGGTATCGCCTTCGGTGAATTCGTCGTCGCCTGAAAGCTTGTCGAGCGGCAATTGCGAAATCTCGTAGCTCAGAATGACGTAGTAACCGCGGAAGATGTCGCGCGGGTCGATGGGCGCGGTCTTCAAGGTGACGACGTCGGGCGAACGCAGCAGCGTCACCCGGTCCCAGATCATGGCGCCGAGGAACAGCGTTTGCCCGAGCGCCAGCACGATCAGCGCCATGCCGAAACGGGGGTTCATGCCGCACCCCCTTCGGTGGCGGTGCCGCGGACGATGCGGCGGCGCATACGCTCGAAGACGATGCTGCCGACGATCAGCAGCACGCCGCCCAATGCAAAGAAGATGGCGGTGTCGAGCAATGTGCCCAGCGTTTCGAAATAGAGCCAGAGGACTTCGGCCGCGAAGACGACGAAGCCGAAATTGACGGCAAACCGGCTGCCGCTCGCCGAACCCCATGAAACAAGCCATGCGGCCAGCACCATAATGGCGGCGGCATAGATCCACGGTATCAGCGCGGCGTTTTCCGAGGCGGAGAGAAACGGATAGGCGATGGCGAGGGCGGCCAGTGCGGCGACGCCGGCCACATGGCGCGACGGCAAGCGGCCGCGCATGACGGCAAGGGCGGCGAGTGCGGCAGCGAGGACGGCGGTGGCTGCGATCAACATTGGACCGGCGGCGCCTTCGGCGGCGCGGTCGTACTCGCCGGGATCGACCTGAAAGAAGCCGACCAGCGCGAAGGCGACGACGATGCCATAGGCCTCGGCGACGCTGCCCAGACGGGCGCCGTCACGCGCGAAGGCGAGCGCCGCCATCCACAGCGCCAGCGCTTCGAGGGCGACGAAGACCGCGAATTGCGACGGCGAGAGGCCGGTGAGGTCGATGATGGCGTCGGCGTTGATGGCCTGCCAGAGGAAACCGGCGATCAGGACGAGGTGAAGGGCAGGCGTCCAGGAGAGGCGCAGCGCCAGCGCGGCGGCGGCCGCCCATGCGAACCAGAAGGCCCAGTGCGGCACTGCGTCGTTCATGTCGATCGCGCACCATGTCCAGACGACAGCCAGCAAGATGCCGAGCGCCAGCGCCGCGCGCGACGAGAGCAGCCATGCGGTGGCGAGCGCCGCGACGCACCAGGCCAGAACGCCGCCGGGATCGTCGGTGACGATGTGGTAGATCTGCGCAATCAGCATGATGCCGGCGCCGAAGAGGCCGAGACCGATCAGGACGGCGGCCTGCGCGAAATTCGCATGGCCGCGCTTTTCGAGGACGATGGCCGCGCCATAGGCCGTCCACATCGCCACGAAGATCAGGACGATCTTGGTGAGTTTCGAGATTTCCTGCCAGTTGGCGGCAACGAAGCTCATCACCGCGAAGCCGATCAGCACCGCGCCGAGAATTGCGAGGATGGCCGGCATGCGGCGCGTGGCGGCGCCGGGCTCGGCGGCGGAGGCGAGGATCGCGTCGGCATTGGCCGCAGTCACCCAGCCGCGCTCGATCCAGAGATCGAGGTCGCGCTTCAGACGGTTCAGGTAGGCGCGTTGCCACATGAGGCGGGAGCCGAATTGTTGCCGCGGGACGCGGGGACGGGACTCGGTAAACGGTGGGGCAGTATCCGGGCGGGCGGGTCTGGAAGTCAAAGGGCCCGTCTTTACGTCGCGGAATCCGTGGGTTTTTATTGTTGTCCTTGCCCGCTGCGGCGGAATGTCGCATCATTTTGACTCGGGCAAAGGCCCGTGGTCGCGGCTTGTCCGCCGGGACCCGACCGGGAGGAGATGCCATGAACGTTGCGGCGATTTTGAAGGCGAAAGGCCCGGAGGTGGTGACGGTCGATCCGAACGCCACGCTGGGTCAGGTAGCGACGACGCTGAGCGAACGGCGGATCGGCGCCATTGTCGTGATGCAGGACCGCAAGGTGCTGGGCATCGTCTCGGAGCGCGATGTTATCAAGGCGATCGCGCGTGTCGGGGCGGCGGCGCTGACGACGCCGGTGCGCGAGGCCATGACGTCGCGCATCATCACCTGCGGCCTCAACGACTCGATCGACGAATTGATGGATTCGATGACGGCGGGGCGGTTTCGCCACCTGCCGGTGATCGATGGCGGCGAGCTTGTCGGGATCGTGTCGATCGGCGACGTCGTGAAGCACCGGATCGCCGAGACGGTGATGGAGACCGAAGCGCTGAAGCTCTACATCGCCACCGGCTGACGGCCGCCGCGCGGTTGAACAGCAGCGGTTGCCCGAGCGGCTTTTCACACCCAGATTCGTCATGGCCCGCTTCGGGCGGGCCATCCACGTCTTTGCGGCACAGGGAAGACGAAAAGAAAGACGTGGATGACCCGGACAAGCCGGGTCATGACGGCTTTGCTTGGATATGAGAATTTAAACCGGACGGCACGGCCCTAGCCGGCCCATCACGACTTCTCCAAGCCACCTCCTACTGCATCAATTCAATCGTCTCGTGGATATGCGGGATCGCGTCTTCGGCTGCTTCCTCGCCGAGGCGGATCAGTTCGTCCGCGTGGTCGAAGTCGAGCAGGCTCAGATGGCCGACTTTCGGCGCGATCATCACGTCGGGCGGGTCGCCCGCCATGCGCATGCGGCCAAGGCGGTCCTGAACGATGTTGAGCGAGGCCAGCATGACGCTGGCAATGCCGGGGCCGCGCTTGCGGCCACCGATGACGCGGCGCATCAGCTCCTGTTCGGGCGTCTTCTTCCAGCGCAGCGTTTTCAGCTTTTCGCGGATGCGGGCGGCGACGGGCGTGGCTTCGCCCTGCGTCAGCGAGGCATCTTCCTCCGCCGACGTTTCCTCCTCGATGCGGTCCTGCAACTCGCGGAAGAGTTCGTCTTCCGGCAGGGCCGGCGGCGCGCCGCCGATATAGCCGGGGAAACGCGCGGACCGGGTCTGGCGATGGATCGAGGGGTCGAAGGGATCGTTGTTGAGATTGACCGCAATGACGACGCGGGCGCCGAGCGCGCGGGCGACCGAAACCGGCACGGGGTTGACCAGCGCACCGTCGATCAGCCAGCGGCCGTCGACCGCGACAGGCGCGAAGACGCCGGGCAGCGCATAGGAGGCGCGGATCGCCTGGGTGAGATCGCCCTTGTGCAGCCAGAGTTCATGGCCGGTGGTCAGTTCGGTGGCGACGCTGACAAAGGTGCGCTCGAGGTCTTCAATGCGCAGATCGGCAAGCTGTTCGCGCATCAGTTCGGCGAGTTTCAAGTCTCCGATCAGGCCCGATGAACGGAAGCGCAGATCGAGCAGGCTCAACATGCGCCGCCGCGTCAGAGAGCGGGCGAAATCCTCCAGCGGGTCCAGCCGGTTTGCCACGAGGCAGCCGCCGACAAGCGCGCCGATCGACGTGCCGGCAACGATGTCGGCTTCGATGCCGGCGCGGGACAAGGCGCGCAGCACGCCGATATGCGTCCATCCGCGCGCGACGCCGGCGCCAAGGGCGATGCCGATTTTCGGTTTGGGCATGCGAATCGACTTCATGGTGAAACCCGACGCTTGTCAGACAATGCAACAGCGCCGCCTCGCGGGGAAGGCGACGCCGGCTGTATGGGCGGTAAATGTGACCGAATTTCAACGCCGCTCAGCGTTGCGACAATTTTTTGGCGCCGGTGCGTTCGAGCGTGGCGGGGAGCTTGCCGAGCGGCACGCGGCGATAGAAACAGGCCTTGTAGCCGACATGGCAGCAGCCGCCGTCGCCGGCGACTTCGACTTTCAGCCAGACCGTGTCCTGATCGCAATCGGTGCGGAGTTCCTTCACGGTCTGGATCTGGCCGCTGGTGTCGCCCTTGTGCCAGAGTTCGTTGCGGCTGCGGCTCCAGTACCAGGCCTCGCCGGTTTCGATGGTGCGGGCCAGCGCCTCGGCGTTCATCCAGGCGACCATCAGCAGGTCGCCTGTTTTCGCGTCGGTGGTGACGGCGGTGATGAGGCCGTCGCGGTCGAATTTCGGCGCGAAGGCCGCGCCTTCCTCGATTTCCTGCGCCGTGCCGCGCGGTGCGAAGGGGGGTGTGGATTCGGACGACATGAGGCTTTTCTCCCAAGACGTCATGGCCCGCTTTATGCGGGCCATCCACGTCTTGACGTTCATATCCTAAAGACGTGGATGGCCCGGACAAGCCGGGCCATGACGCATTTAGAGAGTGTGTTCTGGAGACGAAAGCGGCTCAGTATCCGCGGATCATCTGCATGAAACGGGCTTCCATCCGCGGATCGTCGCGGAAGACGCCGGTGAACTGCGTGGTGATGGTGGCGACATCCGGCTTCTTGATGCCGCGCGTCGTCATGCATTGATGCTTCGCCTCGATCAGGATGGCGACGCCCTGCGGCTGCAGCGCGGCGTTGATCGTGTCGGCGATCTGCGCCGTCATGGTTTCCTGCGTCTGCAGGCGGCGGGCGAAGATCTCGATGACGCGGGCGAGCTTGGAAATGCCGACGACCTTCTTGGTCGGCACATAGGCGATATGCGCGCGGCCGAGAATGGCGACCATGTGGTGCTCGCAATGCGACTCGATGTTGATGTCGCGCAGCATCACCATGTCGTTGTAACCCTCGACTTCCTCGAAGGTGCGGCTCAATTCCTTGTAGGGGTCTTCGTTGTAGCCCTCGAAGAATTCTTCATAGGCGCGCACGACGCGGCCGGGCGTGTCGATCAGGCCCTCGCGGTCGGGGTTGTCGCCGGCCCATGCGATGAGGGTGCGGACGGCGGCTTCGGCCTCTTCGCGGCTCGGCTTTTCGACGGCAGACAGGCGGTCGTCCTCCGTCCGGGCCCGGAGCCCATCAACTACAGCATTCATGTCCATTCGACCAATCTCGTTAGGGGTTTCCCGGCAGCCTTTCCTCTACGCCGAGGAGCGGCATCCGGTTCAAGTCACAGGCCGAATTCCTCATCGAATTTCCGAGGAAAGCCGCCCGTTTTGCCCATCAAGCACGGGGTCTTATGCCATGCTGAAGTTGATGTGACATCGTCTCAACCATGCATATAGCCTTGCAGAAACGGCCTATCAAGACCCGGGGGACAGCGAGGCGGCGCAAAATGCGGCGGGCGGCGGGGCCGGTTGGTTAATTCTTAAAGGCTTGCCGGGCAGGATGGGCTCGCTTAATAAAGGCCGAGCTGCCGCCCTGTGCGGCGCGCGATTCGCGGATTCCGGAGCCTCAAAGGCCATGATGCGTCTGACGACATGTTGTCGAACTTCGCCGACCACGGGTGGCACGACCACCCGTTGCGCGGCCGGCTGTCCGGCCGCCTGAGGCCCGTCGTCGCACGGGCCGCACCCCGCGAAGCCCCGACGACATAAAGGCCTGCACGATGAACGCCCAACCCAACCGACACAAGCTCGTCCTCTACAACACGCTGACGCGCAAGAAGGAAGTCTTCGAGCCCGCGGACCCTGCGCGCGTGACGATGTATGTGTGCGGGCCGACGGTCTATAACCACGCCCATATCGGCAATGCGCGGCCGGCGGTCGTGTTTGACGTGCTGGCGCGGCTCTTGAGGCGGCTCTACCGCCACGTCGTCTATGCGCGCAACATCACCGATATCGAGGACAAGATCATCGCCGCCGCGAAGGCGCAGGGCGTCGA
>PHEO01000031.1 GCA_002841195.1 Alphaproteobacteria bacterium HGW-Alphaproteobacteria-11 | reverse complement strand
GCTCGCATATGTGCGCAGCACTTCCATGATGCCGAGCTGGTGATAGGGATCGAGCGAGGCGACCGGCTCGTCGACCAGCAGTAGCGGCGCCTCGACCGCCAGCGCACGGGCCAGCAGCACGCGGGCGCGCTCGCCGCCCGACAAGGTCAATACATCACGGCCGCGAAAGTTTTCGACATCGGCGAGATGCATGGCGCGCGCAATGGCCGCCTCGTCTTCGGGCGCGGGCGCACGGAGGGGCGCCAGATGCGGCAGGCGGCCGAGTGCGACGAGGCGCGAGACTTCGAGCGGCCAGTGGCTGCCCGCTCCTTGCGCCAGATAGGCGATGGCGCGGGCGCGGGCGCGCGGCTCCATCGCGGCGACCGCCCGCCCATCGAGTTCGATCGCACCTTCATGCGGGATCAGCGCGGCGACAGCGCGTACCAGCGTCGTCTTGCCGGCGCCGTTGGGACCGATCAGGCCGATGAAGGCGCTTTCGCGCGCCTCCAGCGAAACGTCGCGAATGACGCGCGTACCGCCGAGCGATGCATGGACATGGGAGAGCGAAAGATGCATCACGGGTGCTCCCTTCGCGTCTTCAGGATCAGCCAGAGAAAGAACGGCGCGCCGATGAGCGCCGTGACGACGCCGAGCTTCGGCTCAGGACCATTGACCGGCAGACGGACCAGCAGATCGGCGGCAAGAACCAGCGCGGCGCCGGCCAGCGCACTCGGCACGAGAAGTGCGGCCGGGCGCGGGCCGACCAGCGAACGCATCAGATGCGGCACGACAAGGCCCACAAAACCGATGACGCCGGTGACGGACACGGCTGCGCCGACGGCAAGGCCTGTGCCCGCAATCGCGCGCAATGTGACCGAGCGGCGCGAGAAGCCGAGCGTCGATGCGGTGTCCTCGCCCAGCGACAGTGCATCGAGCGCGCGGGCGGCGGAGAGGACGAGCAGCCAGCCGACAAACATGAAAGGCAGCACGAACCAGACCTGCGCCATGCTGCGGTCGGTCAGCGAGCCCAGCATCCAGAAGACGATTTCGAGCGCCGCATAGGGGCTTGGCGAAAGATTGAGCGCCAGCGATGTCAGCGCGCCGCAAAAGGCGGAAATCGCGACGCCGGCGAGGATGATGGTGACGATGGACGGATTGCGGCCGGCCAGCAGATAAAGCGTCGCCAGCGCCGCGAGCGCCCCGGCGATGCCGCCGAGCGGCACCAGCATGGCGGAGCCCGCGGCCATGCCGAAATAGAAGACCAGCACCGCGCCGAGCGCCGCGCCGCTGGAGGCGCCGATCAATCCGGGTTCGGCGAGCGGATTTCGCAACAGGCCCTGCAGCCCGGCGCCGGTGAGGCCGAGCGTCGCGCCGACCAGCAGGCCGAGCAGCGCGCGCGGCAGGCGCACTTCGGTCAGCACCAGCCAGGCGAGCTCGCGGTCGATCTCCGACATGGTGCGGAATTTTTCGGTCAGGAGTTCGCCGCCGCGGCCGACATAGACGGAAGCCGCCAGCAGTGCGAGCGTGAGCGCGGCGAGCGCGAAGTTGACGAGCCAGGTGTTGAGGGGGCGGGTCATTGTGCGAGCTCCCGCATCAGCATGCCATCATATGTCGCGGCGAGGCGGGCGGCGATGGCGGTTACATAGCGGGTGCTGCAGTTCCAGTCGCGTGCCGGCAGATCGACTTCATGCGCATAGCGCGTGCGATAAAGATGCAGCGCCGGATGTTGCAGCAGCGCGCTTGCCTGCGAGGGCTGGCCGGGGCGATAGATGCCGATGGCGACCAGTTCGGGCCGCAGCGCGATCACATCCTCGATGCCCGGATAGACGAGGCCGATTGGATTTTCATTGGCGATCACATTGCTGAAGCCCGTGTGCGCGAGGATACGGCCGAGAATGCTGTCGGGCGTCACGGCGCCGCCGAGATCCTGATAGAGAATGGCGGCGGGCGCGCGCGGGCCGTCGCGGCGCGCGGCTTCCATTTCGGCGTCGAAGCGGGCGATCAGCGCCCTGCCCTCCGCCGCGCGACCAAGGGCGGAGGCCACCGTTTCGATGTTGTCGCGGATGTCGGCGAAGCTGCGGGCGTCCTTCACCGTGACGACCGGCACGCCGACGCGGCGCAGCAGGTCGAGTGTGAAGGGTGAGGTGTAGCGATGCGCCAGCACGAGGTCGGGCGCAAAATGCAGAATGTCCTCGATGCGGCCATCGTTGGGTGGCACGTCCTGCAGCAGATGTGCGACGGCGGAATCATGAGGGTCGCGGCCGAGGCGGAAGACCGACTTCAGCGTGCCCGGCGCGACAAGGTCGGCGGCCAGAATGTCGGAACAGAGATTGATCGAGACGACACGCTCGGGCGCCGCTCGCTGTTCTTCGTCGGCATGCGCAACGGCGCCCGTCAGCAGACAGGACAGCACCATCGTCAGACCGAGAATTCTCCGCATCGCCGCGCTCCGTCACATCCCAAAGATGTCGCCGCGCGCGGAAACCCGCTCCCTCCCGGCACACCCCGGCCCGGAGACGGACGACAGCCGAGGCAGGTTTCCTGGCTTGCGGGTCCTTGCCCTCCCCTGCCTTCCCGGACGGGTCCAGTGGCGCTTGAGAAGAGAGCTCGCCGCCTACAGTTGCGGGGGCAGCCGCCCTGACATCGCGAAAATGCGCGGACGTTCCCTTTTAACCCCGGCTTTGCGGCCGGGGCACCTTCGGCGGCGCGGAGTGTAGACGCTCAGGCGCCACGGGAAAAGAGCGGCGCGTGATCGATCCGCGGCAGCACATGACGCGCAAAGAGGTCGCATTCCGCCGCATGGGGATAGCCGGAAAAGATGAACGCATCGAGGCCGAGCGCGCGATAGGTCTCGATCTTCTTCAGGACCTGATCGGGATCGCCGACAATGGCCGCCCCGCAGCCCGAACGTGCACGGCCGATGCCCGTCCAGAGATTGTCTTCGACAAAGCCCTCATCGTCGGCTTCGTCGCGCATTTCGGCCTGGCGGCGAACGCCGAAAGATGTGGCGTCGAGCGACTTCTTCCGGATCTCCTCGCCTGCCGCATCGTCGAGCTTCGACATGAGGCGGCGGGCGGCGCTGCGGGCTTCGGCTTCCGTCTCCCGAACGATCACGTGAACGCGATAGCCGAAACGCAATGTCCGGCCATGAGCCGAGGCGCGCTGGCGCATGTCGTCGAGTACGGCGCGGATGTTTTCGATGCGATCCGGCCACATCAGGAAGACGTCCGCCGCGCGGGCCGCGACGTCGCGGGCGTGATCCGAGAGGCCGCCGAAATAGAAGGGCGGCGGGCGGTCATGCGGACGGACGATGCGCGGCGGATCGAGATCCAGATTGTAGAACTGTCCCTTGTGCGACAAATGACGACCGGAGAGAAGCGTGCGCAGGATTTCCATGACTTCCAGCGTACGTGCATAGCGCGGCGCGCTGTCGAGCGCTTCGCCCGGCAGGTCCGAGGAGATGATGTTGATGGTGAGGCGGCCCTGCAGCATGTGGTCCAGCGTCGCGAGTTGGCGCGCGAGCTGGGGCGGCCACATCTCGCCGCAGCGGACGGCGACCAGAAGCTGCATGCGCTTCAGGAGCGGCGCGACGGCGCCCGCAAAACCGATGCTGTCGATACCGAGCGCATAACCCGACGGCAGGAGGATGTTGTCGAAGCCGCCCTCCTCCGCGCGCATGACAATGTCGCGGCAATGATCGAGCGAGCTTGCAAGCGCGGGGTCGTGCTCGCCCATGAATTCATAGTCGTCGTCGCAAAGCGCCGAAAACCATGAGACTTCCGCCGGGTGGCTCATGGCAGGCGCGCTCCCATCGAGGTCTGCAGGATGCCGTACCAGTCGGCGCGGGAGAGCTTCACCTTCAGCGCGTCGGCGGCACGGGCAATGCGGGCGGGTTGCTGCGAACCGATGATGGGCACGATCTTCGCCGGATGGGCGAGGACGAAGGCGATGGCGACGGCCTCGCGCGCGACCCCTTCGCGGGCGGCAATTTCATCGAGCTTCGCGATGAGGGCGGAAAGACGCGCACCGTCCGGCCCGCGTGAGGCCTCTTCCGCTGAAAGCCCGAGGCGGCCGCCGGCAAGCGGCGACCAGGCGAGGACGCCGAGACCCATCTCCATGCACTGGTCGAGCGTGCCGTCGAAGAGCGGTTGGACGGCCCAGCAGGAAAACTCCGGCTGTTGCGTCGCGATGGGAAAATCGAGATGGGCCTGAAGAGCGGCGACCTGCGCGGGCCTGTGGTTTGAAACGCCGAGATGCGCGAACTTGCCCTCGGCGCGGAGCTTCGTCAGCGCGGCGGCGACTTCCGCCGGATGGGCGAGCATGTCGGGCCGGTGAATCTGAAAGAGCTCGACACGCTCCACTTTCATGCGGGCGAGCGAGGCGTCGAGCGCCTTGCGCAAATAAGCCTCGCTCGAATCGTAGGGCGTACCCGGTTCGATGCCGCATTTGGTGGCGAGGACGAATTTGTCGCGAAGACCGGGCGCCTCCTTCAGAACGTCGCCGAGCAGCGCCTCCGCCGCGCCGAAAGGGCGGGCATTGTCGAGGCCGTAGACATCCGCGGTGTCGAAAAGCGTGATTTCGGCTTCGAGGGCGGCGTCGATGCGGGCGCGGGCCGTCTTCAGGTCGACGCCAGCAAAGCGCCACATGCCCCAGGCGACGGGAAAGACTTCGAGCCCGCTCTTGCCGAGAGGGCGCGGGTTGGGCGATATGGAGAGAGCGGTCATGGGAAAAGGCCGTTTCCTGTTGTTGCCGGGCAGTCTAGCGGCAAGGCGGGCGACACACGAGGGCCGAAAGGCGATCCGGGAGGCAGAATTGAGCGACACGATCCGCTACGGGATCATCGGGTCCGGCATGATGGGCATCGAGCACATCATGAACATCAACATCATCCCCGGTGCGCGCGTCACGGCAATTGCCGACCCGCATCAAGGCTCACGCGACTGGGGCCGCGCGACGGCCGAAGGCGAGATCGCAGTCCATGAAGACTATCGCGACATGCTGGCGTCGGGCGCAGTCGATGCCGTGATCGTGGCGACACCGAACTACACTCATGCGGCAGTTCTGGACGACATATTCGAAACTTCGCTGCATGTGCTTTGCGAGAAGCCGCTTTGCACGACGCTCGAAGATGCACGGAAGGCCGCCGCGCGCGCAGAGACGCATAAGGGCGTCTTCTGGGTGGGCATGGAATATCGCTACATGCCGCCGGTGACGCGTTTTGTCGAGGAAGTGCATGGCGGGCGGACGGGCCGTCTCAAGATGTTCGCCATTCGCGAACACCGCTTTCCTTTCCTCAAGAAGATCGGCGACTGGAATCGTTTCAGCCGCAACACGGGTGGGACGCTGGTCGAAAAGAGCTGTCACTATTTCGACATGATGCGCCATGTGGTGCAGTCGGAGCCGGTGCGCATCTATGCAAGCGGCGGCCAGGACGTCAATCATCTCGACGAACACTATGACGGCGCCGTGCCCGACATACTCGACAACGCCTTCGTGATTGTCGATTTCGCCAACGGGGTTCGCGCGATGCACGATCTGTGCATGTTTGCAGAGGGATCGCGCAACCAGGAGGAAATGTCGGCCGTCGGCGACACTGGAAAGATCGAATGCCTGATACCGGAGAGCAATCTCGTGTTCGGGACGCGGCAGCCGAAGAAAGTGGACGTGGAACATGTGGCCGTGCGGGACGATGTGCTGAAGGCCGGATATCATCACGGCGCTTCCTACTATCAGCACCTGGCCTTCCAGCGGGCAATCCGCGAAAACGGGCCGGCGCAGGTGACTGCGGATGACGGATTGAGAGCCGTGGCGATGGGGCTTGCCGCGCACCGCTCCATCGATGAAGGGCGGCCTGTGCCGATGAGCGAGTTCGGGCTTTAGAAACCACAAGAAACGGGGACGGACACATGCTGACGCTTTATCATTGCAACGGCGCGCGCTCGATGCGCTCGCTCTGGCTGCTTTACGAAATGGGCATCGAATTCGAGCTGAAGGAACTGCCTTTCAGCATGGAGGGCCTCAGGACGCCGGAATATCTGGCGATCTCGCCCCTGGGGCGGGTGCCTTGCCTTGTCGATGACGGCGTTTCGGTTTTCGAGTCCGGCACCATCGCGCAATATCTCGGCGAGCATTACGACCCGCAAGGCAAGCTGCATCGCGCGCCGGGGGCGCCTGAACGCACCGAATGGCTGATCTGGCTGCATTATGCCGAGACCATGGCCGTGCATGGCGCGAGCCTTGTGCAGCAGAAGGTTTTCATCGCCAAGGAAGAGCGTTCGCCCGTCGTGCAGAAGCTCGAATCGCGGCGGCTCGAAAAGGCGCTTGAAGTGGTCGACAAACACCTCGCCGACCGCGCGTACCTGCTCAAGAGCGGCTTCAGCGCGGTGGACACGAATGTCGGCTACAGCGTGCATCTGGCGAAGGGCTTCGTGCCGCTCGAACCGTTTGCGAATGTCGTGAAATATTACGAACGGATTTCGGCGCGACCGGCCTTCGTCAAGGCGGCGGCCAGCGTGCCGCTCAGCGAGCAGGCGCCGAAATCGGCGTGAGCTCCTTCACCGCGCGTTTCGGCTGGCGGTCTTCGGTGAAGAGGCCCCAATGGGCTTCTTCCGGGTGGTGGCCCGGCACCGGATTGAAGTCGTAGATACGCCACGGCGCATCGAATGCGGAGAAGAAGGCGAAGGCGCGTTCACGCGCAGGCGGCAGCGCCTTCGTCATTTCGGCGTAGAAGGCGGCCTGCTTCGCCTCGTCGAAATTCTTTTCGCGTGGTCCGGTGGGCACGCCGGTTTCCTTGACGAGGATGGGGCCGCAGAAGGCTTCGTCGCCGAGCCGCGCCACGACCCGCACGACAAAGTCGGCCCAGTTGTAGGGCGGCGCCTCGGCAAACCAGGGCTCGAAGACCGGGTGGATGTTGACGGCCAGAAAATCAAGTTCGGCGAGCAGCGGCGTGGCCTCGGGTTCGAGGAAGGTCGCGAAGGGTTCCGTGACCGTCAGCGGCAGCATCGGCGCGCGGGCGCGCAGCTTTTCGACCGCGCCTTTCAGCGCCGTCCAGTCGCCGCGATTGCCGAAGACGATCTCGTTGCCGAGCGAGATGCCGACGACGATGCCGGGATGGGCGCGGCGGGCGGCGAGCGCGTTTTCGATCTCGACTTCGTCCTCGATGTCCCAGACGCCCATGACGACGGCGCGGTAGCCGAGTTCTTCGGCGATTTTCGGAACGAGCTCGGCGCCGCTATGGGCGCCATAGGTGATGAGGCCGTCGAACCAGGGGCGCAGCGTCTCGAGATCGGCGCGGATCGAAACCTCGCTCGCCTGCACGGGGTTGCCGTCCCAGATTTTCAGTTCGCTCGGCTGGTAGGCGACGAAGCGGCCGTCTTCCATCGCGTCCTGAAGGCGGGCGAGCGCCGGGGCGGGTTCGTCGCGCGTCGCGCAGACGGGGTCGGCGGCTGAGGCCGTGGCGGCGAGGCAAAGCGTGAGCGTGGCGAGGGCAAGGCGCATGACTGAAGAGCTAGACCGGCAATGTGGCGATTTCCAGTTCACACCGCATCGCCGACAATGCGAAACACGCAAAAGCCCGGCTCCTCTCGGAGCCGGGCTTTCCGTGACTTTGGAAGTTTGCCGCAAGATAGCCTTAGACGGCTTCCTTCAGGTCCTTCGCGACGCGGAAGGCGACCTTCTTCGACGCCTTGATCTTGATGGCTTCGCCGGTCGCCGGGTTGCGGCCCATGCGGGCGGCGCGCTTGCGGACCTGGAGAATGCCGAGGCCCGTGAGACGGACCTTGTTGCCCTTTTTCAGGTTCTTGACCGTCAGTTCAACGAAATCGCTGAACAGCTCGGTCGCGGCCTTCTTGGACATGCCGTGCTTTTCGGCCAGTTCGGCGATCAGCTTCGACATCGGGACGGTCGGCGCAGTCGGCGCCTTTTTGGCGGCGGCAGGAGCCTTCTTGGCAGCGGGTTTAGTGGCCATGATTTGAATTCCCTCGGATAAGTTCGGGACGATATTCACTGAGTCGCGCGATTCGTCCAAGCAATAAGTTCATATTTGACGGGCATCGGAGCGAAAAACTGTTGATAACAGTGGCTCGGATGCGCGGGCGCGCGAAAAAACCCTTATTCGAAGGCCTCATCCCACGTGCCGCGCGTCGAGGCCTTGGAGTATTCGGTGGCGCGGTTCTCGAAGAAATTGGTGTGTTCGATGCCGTTCAGCATCTCGTCCATCCAGGGCAACGGGTTCTTTTCGGTGCGGTAGATGGGCTGGAGATTGAGCTGCACCAGGCGGCGGTCGGCGATGTAGCGGATGTAGTCCTTCACTTCCTGCGCCGAGAGGCCCTCGACGCCGCCCATTTCGAAGGCGAGGTCGATGAAGGCATCCTCGTGATGGATGATGGTCTCGCAGGCCTTGTAGATGTCGTTGCGGAGGTTCTCGGTCCAGATTTCCGGGTTCTCGTCGATAAAGGTGCGGAAAAGCTTCATGGCCGAGACGGTGTGAAGCGACTCGTCGCGGGCCGACCATGTCACGATCTGGCCCATGCCCTTCATCTTGTTGAAGCGCGGGAAGTTCATCAGGATCGCGAAGGAGGCGAAAAGCTGCACGCCCTCGGTGAAGCCGCCGAAGACGGCCAGCGTCTTGGCGATGTCTTCCTTCGTCTCGACGCCCCATTCCTGCATGTAGTCGAACTTGGCCTTCATCTCATCGTATTTCAGGAAGGCTTCGTATTCGGCTTCCGGCATGCCGATCGTGTCGAGCAGATGGCTGTAGGCCGAGATGTGGACCGTCTCGATGTTGGAGAAGGCGGCCAGCATCATCTGCACTTCGGTCGGCTTGAAGACGCGCGAATAGTGCTTCATGTAGCAATTGTTCACTTCGACGTCGGCCTGCACGAAGAAGCGGAAAATCTGCGTCAGCAGGTTGCGCTCGGGCTCGGTGAGCTTCTTTGCCCAATCCTTCACGTCGTCGGCCAGCGGCACTTCCTCCGGCAGCCAGTGGATGCGCTGCTGCGTCAGCCAGGCGTCATAGGCCCAGGGGTAGCGGAAGGGCTTGTAGACGTGACGTTCTTCGAGGAGGGACATGGGCTGTTCTCGTTGCCGAATGGGTTAGAGACACGAATGGCCCGGTTTGACACCGGGCCATGCTGTTAGCGCGTTACTGACAGGCGAGGCATTCTTCGTAGTCGTTGGACTGCGCTTCGGCCGCCACCTGATCGAGCGTCATCACGTTGAGCTTCTTTGCCGGCACCAGCGAAACCACTTCGGCCTTTTCGGCGCGCTGGATCGACAGCGAGCGGCAGTAATAAAGGCTCTTCACGCCCTGCTTCCAGGCCAGAATATGGAGCTTGTTGAGGTCGCGCTTGTGGACGTCGGCGGCGAGGAAAAGATTGACCGACTGCGCCTGATCGATCAGCGGCGCGCGGTCGCCCGCATGTTCGACGACCCAGCGCTGGTCGAGTTCGAAGGCGGTCTTGAATACGTCCTTCTCGTCGTCCGACAGGAAATCGAGATGCTGCACCGAGCCGCCGCTCGTCACGATGGATGACCATGTCTCGTCGTCGTTGCGGCCCTTCTGCTCCAGCAGTTTCGTCAGGTGACGGTTGCGGACGTTGAAGGAGCCCGAGAGCGTTTTATGCGTGAAGCTGTTGGCCGCGATCGGCTCGATGCCGGGCGAAGTGCCGCCGGTGATGATCGAGATGGAGGCGGTGGGCGCAATCGCCGTCTTGTTGGAGAAGCGCTCGTTGAAGCCGTATTCCGCCGCGTCCGGGCAGGCGCCGCGCTCTTCGGCGAGTTTCTTCGAGGCTGCGTCGACGCCTTCCTTGATGCGGGTAAACATGCGCTTGTTCCAGACCTTGGCCATGACGCCCTCGAAGGGGATCATGTTGGCCTGCAGATAGGAGTGGAAGCCCATGACGCCGAGGCCGACCGACCGCTCGCGCATGGCGGCGTATTTGGCGCGGGCCATTTCGCCCGGCGCGCGGTCGATGAAATCCTGCAGCACATTGTCGAGGAAGCGCATCACGTCCTCGATGATGGTCGGGTGGTCCTGCCACTCGTTATAGGTTTCGAGATTGAGCGAGGAGAGGCAGCAGACGGCCGTGCGCTGCTCGCCATGCTGATCGATGCCGGTCGGAAGCGTGATCTCGGCGCAGAGGTTCGACGTCTTGACTTCGAGGCCCGCGAGCTTGTGGTGCTCGGGGCGCGCGTTGTTGACCGTATCCTTGTAGATGATGTAGGGCTCGCCGGTTTCGATGCGCGAGGTCAGCAGGCGAATCCAGAGCGAGCGGGCGGAGACAGTTTTCTGAACCGTCTTGTCCTTGGGGCTCAACAGCGCCCATTCGGTATCCGCCTCGACGGCGCGCATGAAGGCATCCGACACCAGCACGCCGTGATGCAGGTTCAGCGCCTTGCGGTTCGGGTCGCCGCCGGTCGGGCGGCGCATTTCCATGAATTCCTCGATCTCGGGATGATCGATCGGCAGGTAGACCGCCGCCGAACCGCGGCGGAGCGAACCCTGGCTGATGGCGAGCGTCAGCGAATCCATCACGCGGATGAAGGGAATGATGCCGCTGGTCTTGCCGTTGCCGCCGACGGTTTCGCCGATCGAGCGCAGATTGCCCCAATAGGAGCCGATGCCGCCGCCCTTGGCCGCGAGCCAGACATTCTCGTTCCAGAGGCCGACAATGCCGTCGAGGCTGTCCGAGGCTTCGTTGAGGAAGCAGGAGATCGGCAGGCCGCGCTGCGTGCCGCCATTCGACAGCACCGGCGTCGCCGGCATGAACCAGAGGCGGGAAATATAGTCGTAGAGGCGCTGCGCATGGGCCGTGTCGCCCTTGTCGGCGTAAAACGAGGCCACGCGGGCGAACATGTCCTGATAGGACTCGCCCGGCATCAGATAGCGGTCGCGAAGCGTCGCCTTGCCGAACTCGGTCAGCAGCGCGTCGCGCG
The DNA here is from genome assembly GCA_002841195.1 of Alphaproteobacteria bacterium HGW-Alphaproteobacteria-11. Taxonomy (GTDB): domain Bacteria; phylum Pseudomonadota; class Alphaproteobacteria; order Parvibaculales; family Parvibaculaceae; genus Parvibaculum. Next base: position 9,635 of record PHEO01000031.1, on the reverse strand, counting down.
CATGATCGACCTTCACCCGGGGACGCCCGTCCATCTGGACGGCCTGATACTGCTCACCGAAAACCATTTCCGGTTCGGCCTGGACGCGCGAACCGGCGCGCACGCGGTTGACCCGCGCATCGCCTGTAATAATTGCCGACAAGCCGGCCTCGACCTCACTCATATCCACCGCTTTCGACGTGTCGTTCAGCATTCTTGTCCCCCGATTTGCCCTTATCGGCCGCACCCGAAAGGCACAAAGTCACCGCCCCGGCGGCTGGATAAACCATCGCCGTCTCCCTGCCCCATACAGCGGGCAGAACTCAAAAGGTTCATGATTGCGCCGCCGCCTCGGTTCGATCCCCCAATGGGCAGAGCGCGTCCAGATATAGTAGCTGGCCTTGCCCCGAGGTCAATCGGTAGTATGAGCTACGCAACAAAAAAATGGTAAACGGCGCCGGGCCGGGGTGGCGGCCGGGGAAATTTCCGTTGCATATTCAATGAGTTGATTCCGCCCTTCGCCATCCGAGGACAAGACCCCATGCCCGACGCGACACCCGAAGCGATGAGCCGCCGGACGCTCTATCCCGAGATCGAGCCCTACCGGACGGGGACGCTGAAAGTGTCCGATTTGCACAGCATCTATTTCGAGGAGTGCGGCAATCCGAAGGGCAAACCCGTCGTCATCGTGCATGGCGGGCCCGGCGGCGGCACCAACCCGACAATGCGGCGGACGCATAATCCGGACGCCTATCGAATCATCCTGTTCGACCAGCGCGGCTGCGGGAAGTCGACGCCGCATGCCGAGCTCGCCGAGAACACGACATGGGACCTTGTGGCCGACATGGAACGGCTGCGCGAGCATCTCGGGCTCGAGCGCTGGCAGCTTTGCGGCGGCTCCTGGGGCTCGACGCTGGCGCTCGCCTATGCCGAAACGCACCCGGCTCGTGTGAGCGAGATCATCCTGCGCGGCATCTTCACGCTGCGGCCGCGCGAGTTGCGCTGGTTTTATCAGGAGGGGACCGATGCGCTCTTCCCTGACGCCTGGGAGGAATTCGTCGCACCGATCCCGCAAGCCGAACGCGGCGACCTGATGGCCGCCTATTACAAGCGGCTGACCGGCGACAACGAGGCCGAGAAGCTTGCCTGCGCGCGGGCCTGGAGCATCTGGGAGGGGACGACGCTGTCGCTCTATTCGGACCCCGAGCGCGTCAAGCGCTTCGCCGACGGGCATTTCGCCCTCGCCTTCGCGCGGATCGAATGCCACTACTTCATCAACAAGGGCTTTTTCGAGCCGCAGGACCAGTTGATCCGCGATGCGGGGCGGCTCGCCGGCATTCCCGGCGTCATCGCGCAGGGGCGCTACGACGTGGTGACGCCGATGTTTACGGCTTGGGACCTTTCAAAAGCCTGGCCCGGCGTCGAGCTCAACATCGTGGCCGATGCGGGCCACACGGCGACCGAGCCCGGCATTGTCGATGTGATGGTCCGGGCGAGCGACCGGTTCGCGAAGGCGTGAGTGCTCCACGCATGCACATCCTCTATCTCGTCAACGCGCTCGATTCCGGGCCGGGCGTACTGCTGGACGAAGCGGCTCGCGCCGGCGCGGCGGCGACGCTGATCCATACGACCGAGGCGACGGACCTTGCGACCGGCGCGAAACGCGACGTGCCGGAAACGGCCGAGGGGTTCGACGGGCTTGTGGTGATGGGCGGCGTGATGGGCGTCTACGAGGAGGCGCGCTATCCCTTCATCGAAAAGACGCGGGCGCTGATCCGGGATTTTCACGGCGCGGAAAAGCCGGTGATGGGCGTCTGTCTCGGCTCGCAACTCGTGGCGAGCGCCTTCGGCGCGCCGGTCTACCGGATGCGCGACAAGCTCGATACGCATGAGGAGTGGGGCTTCCTGCCGCAGACATGGCTCGATGCGGCGGCGGCCGACCCGTTGCTGACGGATGCGCCGCAGGGTCTTTCGATCATGCAATGGCATGGCGATACGTTCGATATGCCGGATGGCGCGGTGCCGCTTTCGACGCGCGCGACCTGTCCCAGCCAGGCCTTTCGCATCGGCGCCCGCACCTATGCGTTCCAGTTTCACCTCGAAATGACGCGCGAGGGGCTCGACGGCTGGAGCGTCTTCCGCGCCAAGGCCGAAAAGAAGCCCTTGCCCGAAATCGAGGCGCTGATCGAACCGCAGATCGTGGCGCATCTCGGGCCGCAGGACACGTTTGCGCGGACCGTCATGCGGCGCTGGATGGCGCTGGCCGAACCGGTTTCAGCCCGTCATGTATGACGGGTCACCAGTTTGACGTTTCCGCACATACCGCACTTGTCTTTATGCCGTTCATACTCAGCATACTTGGCCAGTTCGCGCGTTTTATGGTTGGCGTGCTGTCGGACTGAGAGAGCGAGCCGATCGGCGATGCAGTCGTCACAAACCGCTTGCGGCGCTCTCTTGGTCAAAAAACCCTGTACTTGTTCTAACACTGTCATCATACCCTCCAATGTATGCGCGTGTCGCAAGACCTAGACCTTTTCCGAAACCCCTTTGTCTGCCCATACCCTCAGAAATTCACGCGCCGCGAGATCGCGCCGTCGACGACAAGGTTCGTTCCGGTGGTGAAAGACGATGCGGGGCTGGCGAGGAAGACCGTCGCATTGGCGATGTCCTGCGGCGTCGCCATGCGGCCGGTCGGGTTGCGTTCCATCGCCTGCTTGAACGTGTCGGGCATGTGCTGCTCGATCATGTCCCAGACGCCGCCCTTGAAATAAACGGTACCGGGCGAGATCGTGTTGACGCGCACATGCGCGCCCGCATGCTGGCGGGCGAGACCCTTGGCGTGATGGATTTGCGCGGCCTTGAGCGCGCCATAGGAATTGGCGCCGTCGCTTTCGGCCGCCGAGATCGATGAGATGAAGGTCGCCGAGGCATCGCCCGATTTCTTTGCCGCTTCGGTTAGGAAGGGCAGCGCCGCCTCGAAGGCGTTGACCGCGCCGAGCACGTCGATCTCGAAGCAGGCACGCCAGGACTTTTCGTCATTGCCATTCTGAAGCGCGCTTGCATTGGCAACCAGAATGTCGAGGCCGCCCAACGCCTTCGCGGTGTCGGCGATCCATTTTTTCAGGCCCTCGCCGTCGGCGATGTCGGCGGTGCCGCCCGTCGCCTTGACGCCGAGTTTCGACAGCGCGGCGACGGCTTCCTGCACCTGATCGGCATTGCGGGCGCAAATCGCGACGTCGCAGCCTTCCGCCGCCAGCGTTTCGGCGACGGCGCGGCCGATGCCGCGGGTGCCGCCGGTGACGATCGCCTTCTTGCCCTTCAGACCGAGATCCATGATGCGTTCCTTGTTTTGCTGGTTCCGTTGGCGGCACTCTAGAGTCGATCATCGTTTCATGGAAACGATGATCGACTCCAAGTCCTTGTTTTGTCGCGTTTCCGGACGGTGAACCGCCACCTTTGTTCCAAAGGAGGCACTTCGCCTGGAAACGCTCTGGCGGGCGCAGCGCACCGGACCAAGGGCTCAGGAACGGGAGCCGTCGGCCAGGAACTGTTCGCGCAGGAAGCGCAACATCTCGACGAAGCGCGCGCGCAGCGTCGTCAGGGTGGTCTCGCGTGGCGGCGGATCGAGGTCGAGGCCGACCTGCCGCACCGAACCGTCGCTCACCTGCATCGCGATCAGTTCGACGCCGCCGACCCGGGTGCGGGCGCCCTCCTTGATCTCCTTGCCGAGCCGGGAGCGCATGAATTCCTCCAGCGTCAGCGGCCGCTCCTCGGGCTCGAAGGCCAGACCGTAGATGTCGGCAATGGAGGCGGCGCCGGCGTTCGCGTCCAGCACGAAGTCGATCATGCCGGCATCCTTCGCCTTGGCGCGCGATTTGCGGACGCCGAACAGGCGATCGAGCGTTGCCACCGCGTCGGCCGTCGTCAGCATCATCACGACATCGCCGGGCATGACGCCTTCGTTGAGCCCTTCGGTGCGAACGATGCCGTCGCGCATCACCGAAATGACGCTGGTGCCCGCCGGCAGGGGCAGCCGCGTCATGTGGCGGAGCGCCAGAATGCTCATCGGATCGACCGTATAAGCAACGACGCTCTTGCCCTTGCCCGCCGGAAGATCGAGCTCGACGCGGCGGCGCGGCGCGGCGCGCGGCGGCAGCTCGACCTCGGCCAGACGCGCGGCATACGACACGGTCCAGCCCTGCAGGATCAGCGATGCGAGCACGATCACATAGACCACACTGAACATCGTGTGGGCGCCCTCGACACCCGACAGAATAGGAATGGTGCCAAGGAAGATCGGCACGGCACCGCGCAGGCCGACCCAGGAAACAAAGGCCGTCTCGCGCGGCGCGAAGCGATAGGGCAGGAGGCAGAGGACCACCGCGACAGGGCGGGCAACAACGATCAACACCAGCGCGACGCCAAGCGCCGGCAGCAGCACCGGCAGTAGCGCCGAGGGCGTGACCAGCAGGCCCATCATCAGGAACATGCCGATCTGGGCGAGCCAGGCCATGCCGTCGGAGAAACGCGCGATCTCGCTGGTCGCCCGGTGCGGATTGTTGCCAAGCGTGAAACCGACCAGATAGACCGCGAGGAAGCCACTGGCGCCGGCGCTTTGCGTCAACGCAAAGACCAGAAGCGCCAATGCGCCGGCAAGGATCGGATAGAGGCCGGCCGAAAGTTCCAGGCGGTTGACCGCGCGCAGCACGAAGGCGCCGCCGAGCAGGCCGAATATGATGCCGCCCGCCATCTGCCAGAGAAAATCCCAGAAGAAGTCGAGCGCCGATTCCCAACTGGCGATGGCCTGGCCATCGACGATGATCGTGACCAGTGCCAGGGTGAGAAAAATCGCCATCGGGTCGTTGACGCCCGACTCGACCTCCAGCGTGGCGGCAACCCGCGGTTTCAGGCGCAGGCCCCGCAAATGCAGCAGGAAGAAAACGGCCGCCGCGTCGGTCGACCCGACAATGGCGCCGAGCAGCATCGCCTCGGCCCAGCCGAGCCCGAACAGAAACTTCGCCGCAAGCCCGGTGATCGCCGCGGTGAGCACGACACCGACGGTTGCCAGCAGCACGGCGGGGCCGAAGGCGCGGGTCAGCGCCTCGCGGCTCGTTCGCAATCCGCCGTCGAACAGGATCAGGGCCAGCGCAAAGGAACCGACCAGATAGGCGACCGAGAAATCGTGAAAGACAATGCCGCCCGGTCCGTCCTCGCCGGCTAGCATGCCGAAGGCCAGAAAGACCAGCAGCAAGGGTGCGCCGATCCGCGAGGAAAGGACGCCCGCAAAGATCGAGAAGGTGATCAGGGCGGCGGAAACCAGAATGATCTGGTTGGCGAAGTCCATCGGCGACTCACTCCGGCTCCGGCATTTTTGCCGCGGCGGGCCTGAGGCGCTTCGCTCAAGGTTCCCCTACGTCAGACAATGGCCCGGAAAAATGGCAAGACAGCTACATGCTCGGATATAGTGTAGGACAAATAACAACCGGACCGCCGACAAAAAAGGGCGTGGAACCGACAAAAACGGGAGGATGAGATGGATCTCGCCATGCGGGCCGAAGATGTCGCGTTTCGCGACGAGGTCAGGGCGTTTCTCGCCGAGAACCTGACAGACGATCTGAAGGCGCATGCGCGCCTTACGCCCGGCATTCTGGCTGACCAGGATTTGCGCGTCGAATGGCTGAAGCGGCTTCACAAGCGCGGCTGGGCGGCGCCCGCCTGGCCCAAGCAATATGGCGGCGCCGGCTGGAACGTGATGCAGCGTTTCATCTGGGCATCGGAATGCGCGGCGGCAGGCGCGCCCGTGAGTTCCAATATGGGGCTCTCGATGGTGGGCCCGACGCTGATGGGCCACGGCACGGACGAGCAGAAGGCTTACTACTTGCCGCGCATCCTTGCCGGCGAAGACTGGTGGTGCCAGGGCTATTCGGAGCCGGGCTCGGGATCGGACCTTGCCAGCCTGCAATGCCGCGCCACCTCCGACGGCGACGACTACATCGTCAACGGCACCAAGCTCTGGACCACCGGCGCGCATCAATCGAACAAGATGTTCTGTCTCGTGCGCACCGACCCCAACGCGGCGAAGAAGCAGGAAGGCATTTCCTTCATCCTGATCGACGATTTCCAGGCCAAGGGGATCAAGGTCGACCCGATCATCACGCTGGCGGGCGACCACGAAGTGAACCAGGTTTTCTTCGACGATGTGCGCGTGCCGAAGAAGAACCGCGTGGGCGCCGAGAACAATGGCTGGACGGTTGCCAAATACCTGCTCGAATTCGAGCGCGGCGGCGCGGCGCATGGCGCCAATCTGCGTAATGCGCTCAACAAACTGCGCGTGGTGGCGGGAACCGAACATGCGGGCGACGGCACGAAGCTGATCGACGATCCGGCCTTCCGCCGCAAGCTCGACGAAACGGAAGTCGAGGTGACGGCGGTGGAGTTCACCGAGCACCGCATCATGTCGCAGCTCTCGAACGGGCAGAACCCCGGCGCCGCCGCCTCGATCATCAAGCTCAGGGGCGCCGACACCAACCAGAAGATCACCGAGCTCGGCGTCGAGGCGATCGCCTATTACGTGCAGCCGGACGTGATGGAGGCCCGCACCTGGGGCTCGAACACAAAGCCCGTCGGGCCCGACCACACGCTGATGACGATGCCGAAATATCTCAACACGCGGGCGCAGACGATTTTCGGCGGCTCGAACGAGGTTCAGCGCAACATCATGGCGAAGGCCGTGCTGGGGCTTTGAGCCCCGGCACCAGCCGGCCACAACGCAAAGAAGCAGAACGATGAACCTCGATCTTACGCCCGCCGATGCCGCCTTTCGCGATGAAGTGCGCGCCTTTCTCGACGAGAACCTGACGCCGGAACTGCGCGAGGCGGGGCGCCTCACCACTTCGGTCTTCACCGACAAGGAGTGGAACCTCGCCTGGCAGAAGGTGCTCTACAAGAAGGGCTGGGTGGCGCCGAGCTGGCCGGTCGAACATGGCGGCACCGGCTGGAGCGAGATGCAGAAATATATCTGGACCTCGGAATGCACGCGCGCCGGCACGCCGGGCCTCTCGCCGATGGGGCTTCGCATGTGCGGACCGATGCTGATGAAGTTCGGCACGCAGGCGCAGAAGGACTATTACCTGCCGCGCATGCTGGCGGGCGAGGACTACTGGTGCCAGGGTTATTCGGAGCCGGGCTCGGGCTCCGATCTCGCTTCGCTGCAACTGAAGGCGGTGAGCGACGGCGACGATTATGTGCTGAACGGCACCAAGATCTGGACCACGCATGCGCATTTCGCCAACATGATGTTCTGTCTCGTGCGCACCGATGCGAGCGGCAAGCCGCAGGAGGGCATCACCTTCCTGCTGCTCGACATGAAGACGCCGGGCATCAAGGTCGAGCCGATCATCACGCTCGCTGGTGAGCATGAAGTGAACCAGGTCTTTTTCGACGATGTGCGCGTGCCGAAGAAGAACCGCGTGGGTGAGGAAAACCAGGGCTGGACGGTTGCGAAATACCTGCTCGAGTTCGAACGCGGCGGCGCCTTCGCGGCTTCACTCGAAGTCGGCATCGAGAAAATCCGCGAAGTCGCGGCGAGCGAGCGGTCGGGCGACGGCAAGCGGCTGATCGACGACGCAACATTCGCGCGCAAGATCGCCGAGGCCGAAATCGAAGTGAAGGCGATGGAGATGACCGAGCATCGCGTGATGGCAGAGCTGGCGGGCGGCAAGAACCCTGGCCCCGCTTCGTCGATGCTGAAAACGCGCGGTACCGAAATGCGCCAACGCCTCGACGAGATCGCCGTCGAGACCATCGCCTATTATGCCGGCGTCGAACAGCGCGACGCCCGCGCACCGGGATCGAATGTCGAGCCTGTCGGCCCGGCCGACGGGATGGTCTTCATGCCGACCTATCTCAACAACCGCGCCGCTTCCATCTATGGCGGCTCGAACGAGGTTCAGCGCGGCATCATGGCGAAACTGGTGCTGGGGCTATAGCGGCGTCAGAGACCGCTGCGCCTAGGCGGCCTTGAACCTGGCCAGAACATGCGGCAATCGAAGCGCGATCCAGGCGGCAGTGATGACATTGCCGAGCAGGAGAATGGCGATGCCCCACAACACGCCGTTCCTCCGCTCCGGTTCAAGCAGGACGACAAGCCCTGCCACCAACACGAATCCTAGATACAGATCGGCCAGCGTCACCACGCCCCAGGGTTCCGCCAGCATCAACGCCAGGACCGGCACCACGGAACCTCCCGCGACAAATCCCCAGATGATGGCCACCACAAAAGCAAGGCCGAGAACCGCCGACAAGATGCGAAAGACGATCATCTAGTCGCCTCCCTTCAAGTCGCGCGCGATCAGCAGCGTTGTCGTCTGGGTGAAAACCGTCTCGCCCGACTGGTTCATCAGGATGTGCCGGTTCTTGACGACGCCGCGGTCGGGCTTCGAGGATGAGGGTTTCGTCTCGATGCATTCGATGACGAGGCGGAGCGTGTCGCCCAGTTTCGCCGCTTTCAGAAACCGCACCTCGTCATAACCCAGCGCGCCGATGACGGCGGTTTCTTCGGGCAGGCGCGCGGCCAGGAAGAGCACCACGGCCTGGATATGCGTGCCGCAAGCCGTCAGCATGCCGTAGACCGATTTCGCGGCGGCTTCTTCATCGACATGGAAAGGCTGCGGGTCCCACTTCGTTGCGAAGGAGACGATCTCGTCCTTCGTCATTTCGTAAGTGGCGGGAATGTCGTGCCGCTCGCCCACAACAAAATCGTCGAAGTAACGCATCGCTCTCCTCCAAAGCAAAGGGCCCGCGCGTTTCCGCGCGGGCCCGAAGCATAGACGGTGAAATCGCTTATGCGAATTCGAACAGGCCCGCCGCACCCATGCCGCCACCGATGCACATGGTAACGACGCCGTATTTGACGTTCTGGCCAGCCTGCTTGCGGCGGCGGCCTTCGAGCAGGATGTGGCCGGTGCAGCGCGCGCCGGTCATGCCGAAGGGGTGGCCGATGGCGATTGAGCCGCCATTGACGTTGTACTTTTCGGGGTCGATGCCGAGACGGTCGCGGCTGTAGAGGCACTGGCTCGCGAAGGCTTCGTTGAGTTCCCAGAGGTCGATGTCGTCGACCTTGAGGCCATGACGCTCGAGGAGACGCGGAACGGCGAAGACCGGGCCGATGCCCATTTCGTCGGGCTCGCAACCGGCGACGGCGAAGCCGCGGAAGACGCCGAGAATGTCGGAGCCGTTCTTCTCGGCTTCCTTGCGCTCCATCAGCACGACGGCGGCGGCACCGTCCGAAAGCTGCGAGGCGTTGCCTGCGGTGATGTTCATGCCCGGCCCCATAACCGGCTGGAGCGATTGCAGACCTTCCAGCGTTGTCGAAGGGCGGTTGCCTTCGTCCTTGGTCAGGGTGAATTCGACATGGCTGACTTCGCCGGTTTCCTTGTCCTTCACCGCCATGGTGGTGGTGACGGGAACGACTTCAGCATCGAGATATCCGGCAGCCTGCGCGGCGGCCGTGCGCTGCTGCGATTGCAGCGCGTATTCGTCCTGCGCTTCGCGGCCGATATCGTAACGTTTGGCGACCGTTTCCGCCGTGCCAAGCATCGGCATATACACATCCTTGTGCATCGCGATCAGCGACCGGTCGGGCGACACCCGCATTT
>PHEO01000030.1 GCA_002841195.1 Alphaproteobacteria bacterium HGW-Alphaproteobacteria-11 | reverse complement strand
GTCGCCGCGCATCGCATGGAGCGTTACCTCATTCTCCAGTTTGATAAGCGGATCGACAGCCCGACGAAGTGCAGTTCCTCGGCGATCTTCGCTGAGGGCCTTCTCGACCGACGCCACAGACCACGCTGGATCACCGTTCAGCACGGCCTCTGCCAGCACCCGCGCGTATTCCTGTATATCCACCGCCATGACCCGACGACGTCGGGAGAGGTACCGAGAGACAGTGGACGACCCGGAAAACAGGTCGCAAACTGCGCCGCCCGACGGGTCGACGCGGTCGATGGCTTGCTCTATGTCTGTCAGGACTCGGAGCTTGCTCCCGAGGTAGTGGACTGGCCGAAAAACAAAGCTGGGGGCAGGTTCGCCGAACCACTCAGCCCCAGCATAGCGAGCTTTTACCGCGATATTTTTGGGCAAGTCTTTGCTATCCTTTTAGTCTCACGCTCGAATCGACCAACGGCCAACGCTATAACAAAACACCGTGAGGGCCATGAGAAGCAAGCCAATAGCCTCCGCAGCGCTAGACCCGCTACCGCGCTTGTTGGACGAAAGCGGCGACTTCACCCGTGAGGCAAAGCTGTGTGTCGGCAAACCTCAAGCCGGCAGCGCCATCATCCACGGCGACAACCACGCGGTCCTCGAATCCCTCGGCGATGCGATCAAGGGACGCGTGAAGTGCGTCTACATTGACCCACCGTACAACAATGCCGAGGTATACAGGCACTACGACGACCGGCTCGGTCGGCGCGTTTGGCTGGACCGCATGGAACTCCGCTTGAAAGCGCTGAAGGAAACACTGACGGTCGACGGGTCCCTGTGGGTTTCGATTGACGACAGCGAGTTGCACAACCTCAGGTGGATCGGCGACAAGGTGTTCGGCTCAGAGAACTTCATCTCGTCAGTGGTCTGGAACCACCGTAAGACGAGGGAGAACCGCCGACCCTTCTCTACGAACCACGAATACATCTTGTGCTTCGCACGGAATGCAGAGGCATTCAAGCGCTCAAGGAACCTGTTGGCCGCACCGCCAGAAATACTCAACCGTTACAAAAACCCCGACAATGACCCCAGAGGTGCATGGCAATCGGTTTCCGCCAATGTTCAGGACGGCCATGCCACAAAATCGCAGTTCTATACTCTGGTCGCGCCGAACGGACGACGGCATCGTCCGCCCAAGGGACGCTGCTGGGTTTATAACCAGCCCAAGATGGAGGCTGAGATACGCGCCAGCCGCGTTTACTTCGGCCGGGACGGAAACGCTGTGCCGCGCCTCAAGAAGTACCTGAGCGAAGCTAAGATCGGTATCGCCCCTTCGACGCTTTGGATGGCCGACGAAGTTGGCACCACAGACTCCGCGAAGAAGCACTTGATGGCGCTGCTGACAAAGGAAGCTGTCTTCGACACACCGAAGCCTGAGGGGCTGGTGCATCGTATTCTCCACATTGCCAGCAACCCGGGCGACCTGATCCTTGACGCCTATTTGGGCTCCGGAACCACGGCGGCAGTTGCCATGAAGACGGGACGCAAATTCCTCGGCATTGAACAAGGACCTCATATAGCGACCCACTGTGTGAAGCGACTTCAGATGGTTCATGAGGGCGAGGCAGGCGGTATCAGTCCATTGGTCGGATGGAAAGGCGGCGGCGGCTGTGTGTTTTACTCTCACCGGTCGAAGCTCACGCGCGTCTGAAATGGAGATATCCCTCAGTCTCACCGCGTGGATGTCTTCGGCTATGCCCGGCGCTCGGCATACGTGCGGCCGGATACTCAACCCGCCACCCCAATATCCACATCGAGCCGGATGCGGTCATAAGGAAAGCTGACGCCTTCTTCCGTCCGGTCGATCATGCCGGCGTTGATGAGCGCCGTGATGTCGGCATGGACGGCTTTCACGTCGCGGCCGGAGCGGAATTGGCCCCGCGCAAAACCGCGGATTGGCCGCTTGAATCCGCCGACCTGCCGAAAGAAGCTGCGGGAGGGCCGCGCCGTCGACGGCCGGAACAGGGGCGGAACCCATGACACTCGAAATCATTTCCCGCGGGGCGCGGGGCGGCGCGCGTCCGGCCCTGCTCTTTCTGCATGGCGCCTATCACGACGCGCGATGCTGGGACCATCATTACCTGCCCTGGTTTGCCGAACGAGGCTGGTTCGCCCATGCCGTGAGCTTGCGGGGACATGGGGCGAGCGCGGGCGATCTGCGGGACAAGCCGGGCCTTGAGGACTATCTCGACGATGTGCGCCGGGCGCTCGACCGGATCGGCGGGCCGGCCGTCCTGATCGGACATTCGATGGGCGGCGTGCTGGCGCAGATGGCCCGGGCGCGCCATGGCGATGTTGCAGGCGCCGTGCTGCTGGCCTCCTCGCCGCCGCGGCCGGCGCCTTCGGTCGTCCTGCGGATCCTGCTCCGGCATCCCCTTGCGACGATTCGCAGCCAGATATTCGGCGACACGGAGGCGGGCAAACGCGCCTTCACCGCCTTCTTCTTTTCGCCCGGTCTCGACCCGGCGCTGAAGCGGCAATATGTGGACGAATTGTCCGGCGAGTCGCATCGCGCGCTGACGGAGGTGTTTTCGCGGCCGAAGCCGGAAACGCCCGATCTCGCGGCCCGGCCGGTGCTCGTCGTCGCCGGACGGGACGACTGGTCGATCCCGCAGCGGGACCACGCAGAGCTGGCGCGGACCTTCGCGGCGCCGCTCGAAATCTGTCCGGGTGCGCATGATCTGATGCTCGATCCGCAATGGCAGGCATCGGCGCGCGCGATCGAACGCTGGCTGACGGCGACATTCGACGGGGCGGCGGCGGCCGGATGAGCGGCCGGGCGGTCAGGCGGTCTGGCGCGCCAGTTTCGAGGCGCCGCGCGCCGCCGCGGCCGGCGTTCCCAGCACATAACGCTCGCCGGCCAGCCAGCGGATCACATCGACAATGTCGAAAGCGACGCAGATGAGGGTCGACCAGAAGGTCAGATGCAGCCAGTAGAAATAGAAGGCGCCCTGGGCCGGCGACAGCGGCGCGCCGGCGCTGCCGGTGAAGAGCCGCATTCCCAGCCAGACGGTGAAGACCAGCCAGGGCAAATGGATCAGCCCGGACAGGCGGGTGAGGCCGCGCTGACGCACAATAACGACCGCGATCAGCGGGCCGACGGCCAGCCAGGACATCACCGCCCAGAAGGCTTCGGGACGGTCGAGATGGAACAGGCCGACCGCATAGAGAAGATTGAGATACCAGAGCCAGACCATGACCGGCGTCTTGATCGACCGCCACGAGCGGAAGGCCGCCACGCGCAGCGGCAGTTCGGGATCGAATTTCGCGGCGAGCGGCGATGTCATCTTGTCCGGTTCCCTGTCTGTCGCGCCACCTTCGGCCGCGCGGCCGCCCCCGCGCAATTACGCGGCGGGTAATGACGGGTGGACAAGGCCGGTGGACAAGGCGGGCCCTATCGCGTCATTCGAAAATCGAAAGCACCAGCATGAAGACGCCAAAGGCGATGATCGCATAGGCGAGCCAGACCATGCTGAGCGGAATGACCGGCAGCACGATGCGCACGCCGAACCAGACCTCGAGCAGACGCAGCCAGAAGATGCCGGCAATGCCGGAGGCGATGATGATGAGGCCGAAGGCCCACATCACGCCATCCGCAAGCCCGCCGAGCAGCCAGGTCAGCAGCAGGAAAGTCGCAACGGGACCGAAAGCGGCAAGCCCCGTCGCCAGCAGAGGGCCGACACCGGCGGTCAGCGACAGCAGCATTTGCAGATAGGTCTCCTGCGCCAGCGCCGCCTGTTCGGCCGCCAGCTGCGCATGCGCCGCCTTGGCGGCCTCCGCGCCTTCGAGACGGCCGGCGACACCGGCCATCGCACGCCCGCCGGCGGCCCCCGCCCTGCGGACCAGAAGCGTCAGATAGCGCAGACCCAGCAGCACCGCCATGACGGGCAGCAGCACATAGGGAATGCTCTCGAAAATCCCGATCATGTCCCATGACACGAGCAGCGCCGCAAGCGGCAGACCGAAGACAAGCCCGAATATGGCGGCAAAGATCAGGTTCTTTTTCACGACGCTCTCCCTATGTGGCGGCGCAAGGTGCCACGGCGCGAGGCGGAAACGCAAGCCGCGTTCGGGAGATGGAGCGAGGCGCCCCCTACCCCGGCCGCGCCTCGATCAGCGCCCGCAGTTCCGCCAGTTCCGCGCGCAGGGCCCGCACACCCTCAAGCGTCGCCTCGCGTTCGGCATGGGCGCGTTTTTCGATGGCCGCGCGCTCCTCGCGGGCGAGGCGTTCGCGTTCGTCCTGGGCGCGGTTGTGTTCTTCCTCGTGCAGCGCCTGCATCGAATTGACGATGATGGCGATGAAGAGGTTGAGCACCATGAAGCTGGTCATCACGATGAAGGGGACGAAGAAAATCCAGGCGTAGGGGTAGACCTCCATCACCGGGCGGACGATGCCCATCGACCAGCTTTCCAGCGTCATGATCTGGAAGAGCGAATACATCGATCCGCCGATGGTGCCGAACCAGTCGGGGAAGCTGGCGCCGAAAAGCTTGGTCGCCAGCACCGCGCCGACATAGAAAACGAGAAACAGCACCGCGATGATCGAGCCCATGCCGGGCAGCGCGCCGATCAGCGAGGCGATGACCTTCCTGAGCGACGGCACGACGGAGAGGAGCCGCAGCACGCGCAGGATGCGTAGCGCGCGCAACACCGAGAACGGCCCCGCCGCCGGCACCAGCGCGATGCCGACAATGATGAAGTCGAAGATGTTCCAGCCGTCGCGGAAGAAACGCGTGCGCTGGGCAAAAAGCTTCAGCGCCAGTTCGACGACGAAGATCGAAAGCGCGATGCGATCGAGCGCGATCAGCAGCGGCCCCGCCGCCGCCATTGCCGAGGCCGAGGTTTCGAGGCCGAGCGTCACCGCGTTGACCAGGATGACCGCGGTGACGAAATGCTGGAACAGCGACCGCTCGACAAGCGCCGCGACGCGGGCCCTGAGGCCGTTCGAATTCGTTTCCACCGTCGTCATTCCCTGTCTCCCGCCGCCCGGATTGCCCCGCCCGGTGTATCGGGGATACGGGCCTTCTGGCCATAGAAAAATTCGGTGCGGGCTGTGCGGGCGGGCGGCGGAAGAGTGAGGGGGCGTCCGGGTGAGGCGGGTTCAGCTTTCGCCGCCGCCCAGCAGCGCGATGCGGACGACGTCGGCCTGGTCGCGGGCGCCGAGTTTTTCGCGCATCTGCACGAAATGCGTGCGCACGGTGGTGATCGAGACGCCTTGCGCCTGCGCGATTTCCTTCAGCGACTGACCGCCGAGAAAGGCGCTCAGCACGCGCGCCTGCGCCACCGTGAGGCCGAAGCGCTGCGCCAGATGATCCTCGGGCGGAATCCGCCCATGGAAATTTTCGCCGGCATCCGCGCGGAGGTTCGCGGCGCGGGCTTCGAGAAAATCGAACAGCCATTTCTGGTCATGCGTCTCGGCCCAGGCCATGATCTGTTCGAGCCGCCGATCGGTCGCCGGCACCAGCGTTTCGAGAATGCCGGGCCAGACGCGCGCATCGAGACGGCCGCCGGATTTGCGCCTGTTCATTGCCGGCCACCCGCGCGGCGCCGCGCCGGCAGGTCGGGGATCATTTCGCGGATGAATTCGCCGATCTCGCCGATGGAGCGCCGCGTCTCCGGCAGCAGCGGGCCGAGCCGGTGCCAGACATGGGGCATGCGCGGATAGACGTCGCACCACGCATCGACGCCGGCGTCGCGCATCCGTTGCGCCAGCCGCGTGGCGTCGTCGCGCAGGATTTCGGGCGCACCGACATGAATGAGCGTCGGCGGCAGGCCCTTGAGATCGGCAAAGAGCGGCGAGGCCGCCGGGTCGCCCGCCGCATGGCCCTGCAGATAGAGCCGGGCGCAGATGTTGATGCCTTCAAGCGTCGAGACCATCGCCTCGTTCTGCAGATTGCCGATGATCGAATTGCCCGACAGCGTGAGATCGACCCAGGGGCCGAGCAGCGCCATCGCGCCCGGCATCGCCACGCCCTCGTTGCGCAATGCGACCAGCGCCGAAAGTGCGAGCCCGCCGCCGGCCGAATCCGCGACGATGCCGAGACGGGCCGCGTCCGTGCCGCTGTCGAGGAGCCAGCGATAGGCCGATTTGACATCCTCGATGCCGGCCGGAAAGGGATGTTCGGGCGCCAGCCGGTAGTCGACGATGAAGGCGCGCGCGCCGGTTTCCTTGCAGATGCGCGCGATCAGCGCGTTGTGCAGATCGGAGCGTTCGAGAACGAAGGAACCGCCATGCACGTAAAGCAGCGTGCGCGCGGGCGATGTGGCGGCGGCAACCTCAACCCATTCGCCGGCAACGGGCGCATCGGCCGCTTGGCCGAAGACCGTGCGCGGCGGCACCATCGCCACCGCGTTGCCGAGAAATTTCGCGCGCCGGCGCGCCACCGCGACGTTGAAAGCCCGGCCCGCGCCGAGGCCGACCGAACGGCGCAACGCGGCGGTGACGAGATGCATCAAGCCGATCCAGAAGCGCGCCCTGAGGCTCGCCTCGCGGCGCGGCGCCCGCCAGCTTCGCACCGTCCCCTCAAGACCCGCTTCGAGAACCCGTTCCATCGGCACCTCGCTTCGCCGGCCGGTGACCCCGCGTTTTAAAGACCGGCATTAATCCGCATGCCCTGTCTATCCCCGCCCCGTCCGGCCCGCCTCATACAAGTGTATGACGAAACGCCAAACCCCCGCTCCTAGTTTTTCCCCAAGGCAACGCGCGGTGTGCGCATCGGACAGGGGGTTTCGGGACATGACAGGCTCGCATTTCGTTCATCTGGCATCGGCCGTGTCGGGCATCGCGATGCTCGGCGCCGCGGCACTTTCGGCACCGGCCTCGGCCGCGCCGCCCGACAACAGCCACAACCCGGCCCTGCCGCAATTCAATGTACCGGGTACGGATTATATGCTGCACAATTCGGTGCGCGCCGAAAAGATCGAAAGTGCTCTCGAGAAGGCCCGCTTCGCGATCCGCCGATGCGACGAGCCGGCGTTTCGGGACGCGATGCAACCGCTCCGCCTCATCCAGGTGGAGGCGGCGATGGCGGTGGGCGATTTCGGTTCAAATCTGTTCGCCGCCGATACAGCGCGTGGCGACGCACACACCCTCAGTATCGTGCTCAAGGACCTCGACGCCGAATGGCGCAGCGCCTGCGGGGAAAAGAAGAAGGCCGAAGCCGCACGGCATTCATTTACCGGCGGCGCCGGCATCCATGTGGGCCGCGTGAACCTGCCGACACTCGCCTATCTCGGCTTTGAAGACGCGATCACGCTCGCCCAGACGATCGGCGTGGTGGACGGCGAGGATGAAGGCGCGGTCGCCGGCATGTCGATCGGCGGTTCTGTCGATCTGTCGCCGCATGACGAGAATTCGCCGGACGTGTGGCGGCCCCATGGGTGGTGGCTCGAGGTCGGGGTGGCCCGCAGCAGCACCGACGTGTCGTCGAGCTTCACCAACATCGATCCGGCCGGCGACGGACTGCTGATCCCCGGACCGCTGGGCGGCGCCTCGGGCTTCGCGCTGCCAAGCGCCGGCGGCCTCAACGTCGTGAGCACGGCACGCTTCTCGGCGAGCTACGACTGGACCAATTTCCACGCGAAATTCTTCATGCCGGTCGAATGCGAGACGCTGCTGCTCTTCCCCTTCGCCGGCCTGGGCTACACACGAACGGGTTTCGACGCCAGCTTCGAGGGCTCGATCCCCGGCTTCGCGCGCGACTTCGCCTACAACACAAGCGTCGATGCGGATGCGATCAGCCCGATGGCGGGCCTTGAGGTCGTACGCGATTTCGGCGGCACGTCGCTGCGCGCCGGCGGCCTCATCGCCGTCGACTTCAACGATGCCGACGGGCGCGACCGGCTCTCCTTCACCGGCTTCCCCGACAGCGAGGCGATGCTCGAGAACGACGACACGACGGTCAGCGGCCGCGTCTGGCTGGGCGTGACCTATGGCACCGCGGCCTCGCCCTTCGCGCTGTCGCTGGATGTCGCCTGGATCCATGCCGGCAACGTGCCCAATATCACGCGCGACGGCGTCAACCCGACGCGGCTCGATATGGACAATGCGGATGCCTTCGTCGGATCGCTGGGCGCGAAGATTCGCTTTTGAAGGACGCGTCCGGGCGCTGCCTCACACCAGATGCTTGACCATGCGGATATGGGACGGCACGGCATGGGAGGCGGCGATCTTGGGCACCGTGGTTTCGGCGAGGCGCTCGAGCCCCATGCGCTCGTAGAAGCGCACCGCCGGGTTGACGCTCGCGACATCGAGATGCAGCGACGCGCAGCCGGCGGCCTTGGCGCGCGCGAAACAGTCGAGCAGCAACTTCTCGCCGATGCCGCGGCCGCGCGCCGCCGGGTGCGCGGAGAGAAAGAGCAGATACCACGCATCGTCCGGCACTTCGGGGAAGAGCCAGGGAATGTGTCCAGCGACGCTGGGGAGATGCGCCAGCAGCTCGGGCGTTCCCATTTCGGCCGTGTCCATCATGACCGACCCGAATTCCTGTGCGTAGAGCGCTTGCGGGAAGCCGAGCGCGATGCCGGCAAGGCGGCCGTCATGGAGCGCCGCCCTGGCGTGGACATGCGAGAAGGCCCCGCCCTTGCGGAGCCACAGCGCCGAGGTGATGCGCAGGAAAGCATCGAAGTCGCGGTTGTAGAGACAATCGAAGACGTAGGAGGCGGTGTCGTAGATCAGCCGCGCGGCTGTTTCTTCCTCGGCGGGTTCAGCTTCGGCCAGTTCGACCGTGCCGGCATTCATCGTCGTCGTTTGGGTCGTCATGCGCATCGCTCCCGTGAAATTCGGGAGCGACACTAGCCGGAACCATGGCGCGGGGGAACCCGTGGAGGGCTCCCCCGTCCTTCATGGCCACCTAGGGGTGTGCGTCCGGGTTGACGCCTAAGGCTGCCATGAAACTCAGCAGCCTTTGCCCTGGTAGATGCCCGTCAGCACCTGACGGCGCACATCGGCCTGCTGCGCGCGGGCCTGCGCCTGCTGGCGCTGTTGTTCGGTCAACTGGCCGGCCGCGCCGCCGGCCTGGATCGCGGTCAGCATGCCGCTGCCACCGCCCAGATGCAGGCCGAGCGACTGGGCGATACCGATGCCGGCATTGGTCAGCTGCGCATTGGACTGGCTCTGATTGGCCGCGGCAACGATCTGTTCCATCTCGCCGATCTCGGCAAGCATCTCTTCGCAGCTCATGTTGCTGTCATTGGCTTGCGAGGCGGAAATCGGCGCATAGGCGGGCGACGTGGCGGCGTTCGCCCCCATCATCGCGGCCTGCGTGCCGGCGCCTGTGGTCTGGCAGCCGGCCAGCATGGCGGCGGCGGCAAGGAGCGCGCATACGGATTTGACGTTCATCGGAATTCCCTCCGGAAGAGACGCGGGCCCGGCACCCCATGTCCAGCCCCGACCGTCTGCCGCCATTGGTAGCGGTCGGCCGGTACGGGCTGAATAGTGCAAATGGACCAAGAAGGAGGGGCGGACGGCGTTAACCGAGAAGGGCGTCGTAGAATTCCTCGCGCACATGCTCAAGGAAGAGATGGCCGACGCCGGGGAAGGTGCGCATCTCCGCGACCTTGAGATTGGTGCGGGCAAGCTGCGCCTGCATTTCCTCCAGCGGAATGACGCCGTCGGCCTCGCCATGCCAGACGACGACCGGCGCAACGACACCCGAAAAATCGGGCCGCGCCTCGCGCAGCATCAGCTGCGACTCGTGGACGAGCCCCGCGACCGTCTCGCCGATCGACTCCATCGTCTGGTCGATCAGCGACGTGACGAGGTCCCCATCGCGTTCCAGCAACGCGAAATCGGCCGGCGACTTCTCGAAGAAATGAAACACCAGCGAACGCATGAACGGACGCGACATCTTGGCGCGCAGGATGAAAAGCGTGGAATCCAGCAGCCAGGGGTGGCGGCGCAGATTGCTGAAGAAGTAGTTGACCATGCCGGGCCGGCCCTTGCGCGGGCGCGGCGGTTCGAAACGCGCCGTCGTCAGCACGATGCGCCGGACACGGGGCCCGAGCCGCGCCGCCGCGACAAGCGCCAGCGGCACACTGGACGAATTGGCGGCGAGGATGAAACTCTCCATGCCGATAGCGGCGGCGAACGTCTCGATATCGCGCGCGAAGCTCTCATAGCTGAGGTCCGGATCGGGCGTGGACTGGCCGCAGCCCGGCCGCTCGACGACGACGAGCCGAACGCCGCGCGCCGCCGCGATCTCCATTTCCTGCGGCCGCACCAGCGAACTGGCGAGCGCGCTGCGGAGCATCAGGATGGCGGGGCCGGCCGGATCGCCATATTCGCGGTAGCAGAGGCGGCGGCCGTCCGGCAGCACGACAAAGCGCCGTAGCACGGCAGCGGGGCTCCCGGACAGCGACACCTCGAACGACGGTCCCGGCTGATCGGGCTGGATGAAGGCGGCGAGCTGCGACAATTCCGTCAGATGGCGGATCAAATCGCTCTGCCGGTTGACGCCGAGTTTCTCGAAGACGCTCTTGATCTGGTTGCGTGCGGTGTTGACCGCGATGTTGAGTTCGCCGGCCGCCTCCTTCAACGACAGCCCGTCCTTCAGCCGCGCCGCGAGACGCGCCTCGGCGGGCGTGAGGCCGAAGGTCTCGCGATACATCTGCGCTTCGTCCGCCGCCGCCTCGCGGTCGGGCGCAACGAAAACGAGCGCGCCCTTGCGCGATGGCGCAGCGAGCCCGAGCCGGCGGCGCAGCGCGTCGGGCACCTGCGTCTCGGCAACGACATAACCGAAGACCGCTTCCTCGCCGCTCTCGGCGACGAGCCGCAGCAGCGCCGGACCTTCGCTGGCCCCCTCCTTCCCGATCGAAGCGGCAAGCGCGCGGAAGCGCGCCGCGTTTTCAGGGTCGCCGAACGAAAGACGCGCGCCGGTTTCGAGCTTGCCGCAATAGGGCCGGAGCATCGCCGCCGCCGCATCGGAAATGTCGAGCACGCGCATGTCGTGGCCGACCACAAGATGGCAGTAGCTCGGCGCGGGCATGTCCGCGTCCGTCGTGTCGTGAAGCCGCTGCGCCAGCATCTCGGCACGCGCCAGATGTTGCCGCACGCCTTCGATGACGGTCCGGAGTTCGCCGTCCTCCTCATCCGCGTCGAGATGCGCGAGCAGGCGCGTCATCTCTTCCCAGTTTTCGGGATCGGTCGCATAGGCGTATATGGCGTCGAGCGCCATTGCGAGATCGGGCCGCGCCGCCGCGCCGCCCGCCCACTCCGGCGCTGCGTCGTTCTCACGCGAAAGATCGTCGATCCCCGACCCGGCCACACGTCACCCCTGACGGATTGCCCGAACGCACCATCGTTCCGGCAAACGGCAGTTTAGGCCGGTTCAAGCACCGGGGGGAACCGATATCGGCAATTAATTGAAGCCCTTACGGGCAAGGTGGTTAAGCGGTCAGGCCATCCCCAGCGCGCTGAGATAGAGCTCGAGGATCGCTTCCTGCTCCTGCCGCTCGGCCTTGTCCTGCTTGCGGATGCGCACGACCTGACGGAGCGTCTTGGTGTCGAAACCATTGCCCTTGGCTTCGGCATAGACTTCCTTGATGTCGTTGGCGAGCGCCGCTTTTTCTTCCTCGAGACGCTCGATGCGCTCGACGATGGACCGGAGCTGGTCCTTTGCGACGCCGCCATTGTTCACGGGTGTATTGCCGTCCGCCATGCCGCGCCGCTCCGTTTACTTGCGATAAATTGAAGGCCGCGACCGTAGCCGCAAGCCGGGCGGCGGGCAATATCGCCGCGCGAGAAAGCTGTGGATAGTCGGCGTGGATTGGCGCTAGCCGTGCGATTTTTTCTGCGCCGCTTCGAAGGCGGCAAGCTGTTCGGGCGTCGCCTCGGCCTGATGCTTTGCCTTCCACTGCGCGAAGGGTTCGCCATAAACGATCTCGCGCGCTTCGTCCTTTGTGAGCGAAAGGCCTTTCGCCTCGGCCGCCTCGCGATACCAGTCGGCCAGACAGTTGCGGCAGAAACCGGCAAGGATCATCAGGTCGATATTCTGCACGTCGCCGCGCGCCAGCAAATGATCGCGCAACCGGCGAAAGGCCGCCGCCTCGAGTTCGGTGCGTGTTGCCTCGTCCATAATCGCTCTCCCTCGCCCGTCTACAACTCCGGTGTCTATACGCCGGATATAGGTGACGCAGCGTCCGTATGCGAGCCGAAATGACGGATGGCGCGCAGACCCGGCCGGCCGGCGATCTCGCGCAGAAGCGCCGCATAACGCGCCGCCCATGCCGCCTGCCCCGCTGCGTCTTCGATCAGGTCTTGTCGAATTTCGATCAGCGCATGCGGCAGCCCGCGCGCCGTGCCGTGCCGGTAGAGACAGTCGTTCTTGAGGCGGCCCGTATAAGGTTCGTTGTCGCCGACAACGAGACCGGGCTCGGCGCGCAAGCCGGCAATCAGCGGCGCGGGCACCCGGTCGTCGCGGTCCCAGAGGATGCCGGTGTGCCAGGCGCGCGCGCGGCCGCGCCATGAAGGCGTGAAACTGTGCACCGACAGGATGACCGGAACGACGCCCGCCTCTTCGGCCCGCGTCAGCGCGGCGGCGATCGCCGCATGATAGGGCGCGTGGAACATCGCGATGCGGCGCGCGAATTCAGCCGCGTCGCGGCTTGCATCGACATCGCGGTTGGCCGGAATGACGGCGCCGTCCGACAGCTTCATCACGATGGTCGGATCGTCTTCGCCGCGGTTGAGGTCGACCAGCAGCCGCGAGAAGCGCGCCAGCACCGCCGGCGCCCCGAGCGCCCGCGCCAGTTCGCGCGCAACGCCGGCCGCGCCGATGTCCCAGGCGATGTGGCGCGAAAACTCCGGCGCCGGCAGGCCAAGCGTTCCGTAACCCGGCGGCAGCGCGTTCGACGCGTGGTCGCAGATCACCAGAAAGCCGGGATCGGCGTCGCGGTCCACGAGTTCATAGGGGCAAAGCATGTCGGCATCGGGCGCGGCGAGTGGCAAATCATCCATCGGCGCATTATACCGGAGGCGGGGATGCGGGAGAACGGCCGACCATGACGCGCGCCTATCAACAAACGCGAGCCCGGCTGCGCCGCCTCTACGACGCGGCGGTGGAGGCGGCGTTGCCGGTGCATTGCCTGCCGCCGCACCTGCCCGACCCGCCCCAGCCCGATGCCGGTCGCCTCGTCATTTTCGCCATCGGCAAGGCCGCCGCCTCGATGACGGCGGCGGCCGAGGATTATTACGACCGCAAATTTCCGGGCACCCATGTCGAGGGCTTGGCGCTGACGCGCTATGGACACGGGGTGCCGACGCGCCATGTCGCGGTGGTGGAGGCCGCCCACCCCGTGCCCGACGAGGCGGGAGCGGCGGCCAGCAAGCGGCTGATGCGCATGGCCGAATGGCTCGGGCCGCACGATCTCGCGCTGGTGCTGCTGTCGGGCGGCGGCTCGGCGCTGACGGCGCTGCCGGTGGCCGGCATTACGCTGGCCGACGAGCAGGTGTTGACCCGCGCGCTTGTCGCATCGGGGCTGCCGATCGCCGACATCAACTGCGTGCGCAAGCATATCAGCCGCATCAAGGGCGGCCGGCTCGCCGAGGCGATGCATCCGGCGCGTTCGGTGACGCTGGCGATCTCGGATGTGGCCGGCGACGATCCGAGCACCATCGCCTCGGGACCGACCGTGCCCGACACGACGGCGAAGGCGCGCGCGTTGACGATTCTCGACGAGCTTGCCGGCCTGCCGCCGCATATCCGCGCCGCGCTCGAAGCTGCGCCCGAAACGCCGAAGCCCGATGCCGAATTCTTCGCCCATGCGACATACAAACTCGTCGCCAGCGGTTCGCAGTCGTTGATCGCGGCGGCAAGGCTGGCGCGCGCCGAGGGCTACGAAACGCTGGTGCTGGGCGACAATATCGAGGGCGAAGCCCGCGTGCTGGCGCGCGAACATGCGGCTCTTGTCCGCATGGCGCAGGGCGAAGGCCGCAAGCTCGCCATCATTTCGGGCGGCGAGGCCGGCGTCACTTTCGGCGATGCTGTCCCCTCAGGCGACATGGGCGGCAAGGGCGGCCCTAGCCAGGAATATGCGCTGGCGCTGGCCGTGGCGTTAAAAGGCGCGCCGGGCGTCGCGGCGCTGGCGGGCGACACCGACGGCATCGACGGCGGCGCGGGCGCGGCCACCGACCCCGCCGGCGCTTTCGTCCTCCCCGACACGGCCACGCGCGCCGACGCCCTGGGTCTCGATGCGCCGGGCGCGCTCGACCGCCACGACAGCGGCGGCTTTTTCGCCGCCCTCGACGACCTGTTTGTCACAGGCCCGAGTTACACGAATGTCAACGACTTCCGGGTCATACTGGTCGACAATGAGATATCCGCAGAGGAAAACCCGTCTTGATTCGCCACCGCAACGTCAAAATCATCGCCACGCTCGGTCCCGCCTCCGATACGCCGGAAACGATCCGTGCGCTGTTCGACGCCGGCGCCGATGTCTTCCGGCTCAACATGAGCCATCTCGACCACGAGAATCTGCGCCGCGTCCACGCCGCCGTGCGCGCGGTGGAAGCGGAAGTCGGCCGGCCGATCGGCATTCTTGTCGACCTGCAGGGGCCGAAGCTCAGGGTCGGCGCGATGGCGGCGGACGGCGCGACATTGAATCCCGGCGACCGTTTCCGCTTCGACATGCAAAAGACGCCCGGCACCACCGAACGCGCGCCGCTGCCGCATCCCGAAATTTTCGAGGCTCTGTCCGAGGGACAGATGCTGCTGCTCGACGACGGCCGCATCCGCCTGCGCGTGACGAAATGCGGGCCCGATTTCGCCGACGCCGAAGTGCTGGTCGGCGGCACGCTCACCAGCCGCAAGGGCATCAGCCTGCCCGACACGCTGCTGCCTGTGAAGGCGATGACCGGCAAGGACCGGCGCGACCTCGACGCCGCGCTCGACCTCGGCGTCGACTGGGTGGCGCTTTCCTTCGTCCAGCGCGCCGACGACGTCGCCGAGGTGCGCAAGATCGCGCGCGGACGGGCCGCCGTGCTGGCCAAGATCGAAAAGCCGAAGGCGCTCGAACATCTGTCCGAAATCATCGACATCGCCGACGCAATCATGGTGGCGCGCGGCGACCTTGGCGTCGAACTTCCGCTGGAGCAGGTGCCCGGCTGGCAGAAGCGGCTGGTCCGCGCGGCGCGGCGCGCCGGCAAGCCCGTCGTCGTCGCGACGCAGATGCTGGAATCGATGATTACGTCGCCGACGCCGACCCGCGCCGAAGTATCCGACGTTGCGACCGCCGTTTTCGAAGGTGCCGATGCCATCATGCTGTCGGCGGAATCGGCGGCCGGCGAATATCCGGTAGAAGCGGTGCAGATGATGAACCGCGTCGCGGAATCGGTGGAGGCCGATCCGACCTATCCCGGCATCATCTATTCGCAGCGCACCGAGCCCGAAGCGACCGGCGCCGACGCGATCAGCGCCGCCGCACATTCGGTCGCCGACACGCTGAAAGCCGCGGCCATCGTCTGCTGGACCAATTCCGGCTCGACGGGCCTGCGCGCCGCGCGCGAACGGCCGCTGCTGCCGATCGTCGTGCTGACGCCGGTGCCGGCGACGGCGCGGCGCCTCGCGCTGGTCTGGGGCCTGCACTGCGTCGTGACCGAAGATGCGCGCGACCTCGACGATTTGTCGGACCGCGCCGGCCGCATCGCCTTCCAGGAAGGTTTCGCCCAGCCCGGCCAGCGCATCGTCGTGACGGCAGGCGTACCGCTCGGCACGCCCGGCGCCACCAACATGCTGCGCGTCGCCTTTGTCGGCCGCCAGCGTGGCGACTAGCGCGACGCCCGCGCTTCCCGCTCCACGCGCCCATCCGCGTAAATCGTCACCATGCCGTCGAAAGGCGTCTCGCCGCGCGCCAGCCGCAGCACCGCATCGGCGACGACCGCGCGCCGCGAATGATGCGGCATGTGACCCGCGCCCTTCAGTTTGACGAGTTCGGAACCCGCAACCGCGTTGTGAAACGCATAGGAATGGATTTTCGGCGACACCGTGTAGTCGGCATTGCCGGTGACGACGATCGCCGGCACAGCGATTTCGCCGTAGCGCAGGCTCTGCACCGCCAGCCGCGCCTTGAGGCCCGCCGTGTCGGCGCTGTTGGCGCGGAAATGCGACGGACGGAACAAGAGCGGCAGGCCGATGCGGTCCGCATAGCCTTCGGGCGCGGGATCGGGGGGGAAATTGCCCTTGACGCCGGCCGCCGCCAGCAGTGACCCGCCCGGTACCGTCAGGGTGCGGAGGAAAGCGTCGCCGACAAACGGCGTGCCGACGACCCGGTGATACCAGGCGATGTCGCCGGGCCATGGATAAAGCGCGCCGGAAAGCAGCAGCACGCCCGAAATCTCGTCGGGAAACTGAAGCGCATAGGCCGCCGCCACCGAAGCGCCCCAGCTATGACCGAGCACGACGGGCCGCTCGACGCCGAGCCGCCGCGCCGCGTCGCGGATGACGCGCGCCTGCAGGGCGGGATCGGAGATATCGGGATGCGTCCCCCGCGCGCTCCAGCCATGCCCCGGCCGGTCGATGGCGATGACGCGCGTATGGCCCTCAAGCGCCGGCACAAGGCTCGCCGTCATGTCGCGCAGATTGCCGCTGGCGCCGTGAATGAGAATGACGGGCGCGACGCCCGGCCGCACAGTCCCGCGATCGACATAGTGAAGCCGCACCGGCGCGAAGGGGGCGCCGAGCTCGACGAATTCGCCTTCCGGCGGAAAGGTGCGCGCCGCCCGCGCCGCGGCAATGGCCGACCAGACGGCAAGTGCGGCAATGAGGAGCGTGAATAAGGCGAGCACGGCCATCGTCAGATGCCACGCCCCTCGACTTCAAGTTCGAGCGGCGCGATGCGATCCTTGAGGTCGCCGAGCCAGGGATTGAGCGCCAGCGCGCGGCGATAGGCCTCGAGCGCGCCTTTCTTGTCGCCGAGATCTTCCAGAATGATGCCGAGCCCGGCCATCGCCTGATAGTGACGCGGTTCGAGCCGCAGCACCTGCTCGATGTCGCGCAGCGCTTCGGCATAGTCCTCGCGCACATAATGGACGGCGGCGCGCTTGTCCCAGCCTTCGGCGAAATCGGGCGCCAGCGTCACCACTTCGTCGAAATAGAAATAGGCACGGTCGTAGTTCTTTTCGCGCAGCGCGTCGAAGCCGCGCTCCATCAGCAGGTCGATGCTCGGACTGCCGGAATCGAGCCAGATCTCGCGGATGGCGCTTTCGAAGGAACGGCTCTCGGCTTCGTTTTCGGCCGCCGCCAGACGTTCGAACAGCACATCGAGCACTTCCTCGCGGCCGGGCGGCGCGACGTCGCCCTCGCGCAGATCGTATTCGCGCATCTGCGTTTCGGCCCATGCGGCATTCGCCGCGAAAAGCATGGCGGCCAGCAACGCGGCGAAAATGCGGAACGTCATGAGGCCCTGTGCCAACTGTTGTCTCAACTGTTGATGTCGGTCCGGACGCAACCGTCGAATTCGGTGATGAAATCGGCGCCGAAAACCGATGACGGCGTCTGGTAGCCGGGTGTGGCATCGCCCGCCAGCACGCGGCGCACGATTTCGAGGCCGGTCATCGCGGTCAGCGTGTAGCCCTCCGGCGTCCGGAGCCGCGACACCGCCCTTTCGCCGGCCGCGTTGATCGCCTCGCCGTAAAGCACCGAATAGCCTTCGGCGCGCTGCGCGTCGGTCGGCCCTTCGGGCATTTTTTCGATGCGTTTTTTCAGCGCCCGCTGCGCCGGCCCGAGGCTCAGTACCCAGCGCATCAATCCGCCCAAGCCTGCCATCTGCTCGAGCTGCGGGCTTGCCTCGAAATAAACCGTGATGTCGGGAATATGCGTCGAATGCCAGGCGGTGGCGACATCGCCCCAGCCGATGGCGATGGCCGATGTCGCACCGCTGCCGAAATCGATATCGCGGCGCGGCGGTTTCTTCAGCGCAAGGATGTGCCCCTCGCGCCGGACCCGCGTACCGGTGCCGATGCTCTCGACGCCGGTCTTCGCCGTACCGTGCGACATCTGGCCGAGGCCCGAAATGCCGAGCGTCAGTTCGGTGGCGTCCGGCAGCCGCCGTTTCATATGCGCGGCAAGGCAATCGCTCGGCACCACGTCGAAGCCGACGCCGGGCATCAGCATGATCTTCGCGTCCTTCGCCTCGGCGTCGCGCGCCGCACAGGCCTCGAAGACGTCGATCTCGCCGGTGATGTCGAGATAATGCGTGCCGGTGCGGATACAGGCATCGACCATCGGCCGCGAGGTCTGCGAGAACGGCCCGGCGATATGGAGAACGGCGTCGACCTGCGAAAGCCCGGCATCGAGCGCTTCGGGATCGTCGAGCGATATGGCCTGGTATTCGAAACCGTGCTGCGCGGCGATCGACTTCAGCCGCGCCTCGTTGCGTCCCGCCAGCAGCGGCTTCATGCCCAAAGTCTTTGCCGTCCGCGCGACGAGCTTGCCCGTATAGCCCGTGGCGCCGTAGATCATAAACCGGTCGCTCATGCCGCCTGTCTCCGTTTGCTTGCCTGCCGACACCCTACAGCGCCGGACGCGCGGCCGGAACCCGGCCGATCGCTACCCGGCAAGCGAAAAGGCCGCGCTGGTGAAGCGCGGCCTTCGAATTTCATCGCCGAAGCGCATGAGCCGGTGTCAGCCCTGACGCGCCTTGAAGCGGCGGTTTGTCTTGTTGATGATGTAGACGCGGCCCTTGCGGCGCACCAGACGATTGTCGCGGTGCCGGCCACGGAGCGACCTCAGGGAATTGCGGACTTTCATGGTTCTACCTCGGACCGGGCTCTCCGGCGGGCGACAATCGCCGCCCCGCCTCCGGCCCGATGCCGGAAAATGCCCTTAAGTTGGCGCGGAACCTAAGGGGCCGAACCCCGCCTGTCAACCGGCGAGACCCCGCCAGACCGCCCCTTTCGGCCCGATTTTCCACCCCCTTTCCGAGGCGTCCAAATCGGGCTAGACCTTGCCCCGGCCCAAACATGGCGCAGGCGTCATTTTTGGCCGGATTCCCCCGTTTGACGGACAGTTCGATGGCGTATGACAGACCGGAAGAGAAACCCGACTACCTGAAGGAGCCGGCCGCGCGGACGATCCCGGATGAGGACGTGATCCGCCACCGGCCGCAATGGTTCCGCGAGGCGCTGGCCCATGCGCCCGAGAGCCGCCGCCTGACGGTCGACGGCGCCGGCATCCATTATCTGCGTTGGGGGCCAAAAAACCGGGATGCCGGCCCGAAGCGGCCGGGCATGCTCTTCGTGCATGGCAACGGCGCCCATGCCTGGTGGTTCGCCTTCATCGCGCCGCTGCTTTCCGAACACTACAACGTCGCCTCGATCGACCTCGGCGGCATGGGCGACAGCGACTGGCGCCTTGCCTATTCGCGCGACACATTCGCCCGCGAGATCGGCGAGGTCGCGCTCGATGCCGGCCTCGGGCCGAAACCCGTCATCGTCGGCCATTCCTTCGGCGGCTTCGTCTCGCTGATCGCCGCGAAACATTACGGCGACAGGCTCGGCGGGTTGATCCTTTGCGATTTCACGGTGCGTCCGCCCGAGGAAGTCCGCGAATGGTTCCTCGACGGCCCGGAACGCAAGCCGACCCGCATCTATCCCGATTTCGAAACCGCGAAGGCGCGCTTCCGCCTCGCGCCGCTGCAACCTTGCGCAAATGGCTTCATCCTCGACTACATCGGCGCGCTGAGCCTGCGCGAAGTGTCGAAGGGCGAGATGCGCGGCAAGCGCACCTTCGAGGAAACGGGCTGGACCTGGAAATTCGACCATTCGATCTTCGACGGGTTGCGCATGGGCAGCGACCACGCCGACATCTATGCCAACCTCGCCTGCCGCGGCGCCACGATGTTCGGCGTCGAAAGCAAGGACTACGAGCCTTCGAGCCTCGACTTCCTGCGCAAACTTGCGCCCGAAAAGCCGGTCTTCACGATCCCCGGCGCCCAGCACCACATCATGCTCGACCAGCCGCACGCCTTCGCCGCCGCAGTCGGTGCGCTGATGGCCCAATGGCGGGCCGAAGGTGCCTTGAGCTAGACTGACCGGATGGGACAGGGATTGTCGCTTACCGTGACGCTGATCGTGTTGGCATCGAGCCTCGCCGGTGCGGGCCTCCTTGTCTGGCTTGAAAAACGGCCGGTGACGCCGGGTCGCATCCGCTTCCTGCCCACGACACCGTTAATCTTCCTCGCACTGATCGTCGCCGCCGTGATGGCGGCTCACCTGCTGACGCTGCTGACAGGCACGCCCATCACCGGACGCCAACGCTTCTAGAGCGCTTCTCGGAAAAGTGGAATCCGGTTTTCCGAAAAGAAGCGCGACCAAACAACAACCTGGAGTCTTTCAGCGTTTCCACGAAACACTGAAAGACTCTAGTGCAGCCCGATCTCTTCGTCTTCCTCGTCGAGCCCGCCATCGGTTTCGCGCAGGCTTTTCAGGATCGGGTGGAAGACCGCGAACAGCAGCACCAGCACCGACAGCGCCATGCCCAGCATGAACGGCGCCGAATGCAGCATGTAGAAAATCGGAATGCCGATCGCCGG
>PHEO01000264.1 GCA_002841195.1 Alphaproteobacteria bacterium HGW-Alphaproteobacteria-11 | reverse complement strand
CCGTCGCGCTCGACGCGGACGATGTCGAATGTGGGGATGGCGGGGTCGGCGGCCTCGTCGAAAACATCAACATCTTCAGGGACTTGCCCCTCGACCGCAACGTCGGCCGGCGCCGGCGCATCGTCGCCGCGCAGAAAGAACCAGTAGCCCGCGGCCAGCAGCGCGAGGGCCACCGCAAAGGCGCCGAGGATCGCTCCGAGTTTCATTTTCGTGTTCCCTGCCCGTTGGGGTGCGTGCCGGAATGGGACGCATTCCTCGCAACGCACAGTCTATCGCGTAACTTGCAAATGCGGCACCAATGTGAATGCTCCGGAGCGAGAAACTCAACAGCGAAAGAAGCTTAGCCGATGAAACTCGAAAGCCTGTGCGTCTATTGCGGCTCCGGCACCGGACGCGAGCCGCAATTCATGGAGGCAGCGGAGGCATTCGGACGTTTGATGGCACAGGCAAATGTACGCCTCGTCTATGGCGGCGGCGGCGTCGGGACGATGGGCGCGGTGGCGCGGGCGGTGCTGGCGGAAGGCGGGCAAGTCACTGGAATCATTCCGAAATTCCTGACGGAGATCGAGGTGCAGCTCGACGATGTGACGGAGCTGATCGTCACCGGCAGCATGCATGAGCGAAAACAGGCGATGTTCGAGCGCGCGCAGGCCTTCGTGGCGCTCCCCGGCGGCATCGGGACGCTGGAGGAAACGGTCGAGATGCTGACCTGGGCGCAGCTCGGACGGCACAGCCAACCCATTGTTATTGTGAACCTAAACGGCTTCTGGCAGCCGCTGATCGAGTTGCTCGACCACATCATCAAGGCCGGTTTCGCGCGCTCCGACATCAGGCGCATCTACTCGGTGGTGGACCGGATCGAGGACGTTATCCCGCGTATCGAAGCCGCGCTTTGACAGCGCCAAACCCCCAACTGTCATCGAACTGTCAAAAAACTGTCATAATCGGGGATATCTTCGCTCCGTGTACGGATGACCGGCGGGGACAAGTCCGACTTATCCCCGGGGATAAAATTTTTTATCCCCGGTTTTGAACGGTGCGCGGATGCGCGGGGCGATTCGCGGGCGGAATCCGCCGCGGCGAAAAAACTTATCCCCGGTTTTTGAGGTTCGCCGCGCGGCGCAGTTCGCGTTCGCGGACCCATGTGTCGGCGCTGAAGAGCGCCAGCGCCACCCAGATGAGGCCGAAAGTGACCATCTGGCCGACACCGAAGGGCTCGCCATAGAGGAAAACGGCGATCAGGAAGGAGGTGGTGGGCACCAGATATTGCATCAGACCGAGTGTCGTCAGGCGGATGCGCTGGGCGCCATAGGTGAAAAGGAGGAGCGGCACGGCGGTCATCGGCCCGGTCAGGATCAGCAGAATGTCCGTATAAGGATCGACATTGCCGAAGACGGACCCGCCATGCGCCGACATCCAGAAGAGCCAGGCGATGCCGAAAGGCGCGAGGATGACGACCTCGACGAAGAGCCCTTCGAGCGCCCCGGCGCGCACGGTTTTCTTCAGATAACCATAGGCGGCGAAGCTGACCGCGAGGAAGAGCGACACCCAGGGCACGAAGCCGAGCGCCAACGTGAAATAGAGAACGGCCGCGGCGGCGAGCCCGATGGCGAGCTTCTGCGCGCGCGACAGACGCTCGCCGAGCAACAACACGCCGGCGAGCACGCTCATCAGCGGGTTGATGAAATAGCCGAGGCTGGTTTCGAGGATGCGGTCTGAATTGACGGCCCAGATGAAGACCAGCCAGTTGGAACCGATGATCGCGGCGGTGAGGCCGAGGACGCCCATGGCGCGGCGGTCGCGCAGCACGATCATCAATTGCGCGCGCCGCCCGAAGACGAGGACGCAGGCGGCGACCAGCAACAGGCTCCAGAGCGCGCGATGGGCCAGAATTTCCATCGGCACGACAGCGCTGAGCTGGCGGTAATAGATGACCGAGAGCCCCCAGAGCAGATAGCCGGCGGCGGCGGCCGACGCGCCAAGCGCGGCCTCGCTCGCGGGGGCCGCGGGAGACGCAGGTGTCATGGGGCTTGTTCCGAAGGTCGCGGGAAGCGCCGCGCGAAAGGAAGCACGAGTCGCGGGCAAGCGGCCAGCGGAAAATTGTGGCGGGTACAATTGGAGGGTGGGACAGCGGGCTTCGGTCCGGCAGTCGATGCTCCTCAAACTCGTCATGGCCCGCGAAGGCGGGCCATCCACGTCTTGACGGCACGGAAGGAAGGAAAGAAAGACCCCGGCTTTCGCCGGGGCAGGCGTGGATGACCCGAATAAATCGGGTCATGACGGTTAGATTTGAATCTGAAATTTAAACCGGACAGCTATGGATCAAGTCCGGCAATGACAACCCTGTTGGAATCGAAACCGCTCTAGCCGGAGGCTTCGACGCCGCCGGACAGGTCCATCTCGATGGTCCGCATGATGCGGTCCGTCTCGGCGAGGATTTTGACGATCTTCTGGTAGTGCTTCACATCGTCGAAACTCAGGGCACGGCCTTTCCGGTCCTTCAGCCATTTCTGCGCCGGCTGGTAGCCGCCGATGATGAAGTTCCACGCGACTTCCGGCACGTTGTCGAAATATTGCACGGCGTTGATGAAGACCTTGCCCTTCTCGAAGCGCGGCTTGTCCACCGCGTTGTCGCCCGCGCCCTTGAAGGGATAGGGCGTGTCGCCCACGGCGTCGGCTTCCATCAAGTGCAGGCGCCGCAACATGCCGCCCTTCTCGGCCACGCTCCAGAATTCCTCCGGACTCGACGGCCAGGGGATGCGCGGGAAGTCCGATTTCAGGAATTCGGCATAGGTCTCGCGATATTTCGGGCAGTGCAGTACGCCATAGATGTAGTCGAAGGTTGCGATCTCGTCCGGCTCGCCATGCGCCTTGTCTTTTGCGAGAGCTTTCAGCTTTTTCCAGAGCTTCTGGTCGAAGTTCACGCGGCGGGTTTGATCGAGGTCAGAGTCGGACGGATAGAGATATAGAGGTGCCACGTATCCTCGCTCTTTGGAGCGGTTGGAAATGTAGCTGTCATCAACGATACAATCGTAGACGAAAGTATGCGCCCACTGGTTCACTCCACTCTGTCTGCAAACACCTAACCCAAGATTCTTTTCACCGATCAGATGTCGCATGACCTCATCACGGGGGTAACAATGAAATCCCCGCGAGTTTCCGCTGTAGAGTGTCTAGCGAGTATCGAAGGGTCGGTATGCCAATTTAGTTAATCGATCCACCTCGAGATTTTTCTCCACATCACGTTTCGCCCAAGCCACGGTCCAATCCCGTACATCCTTTCCTAGATTGTACTTTTCTCGAAGTTCTTCGACTTCGAGTTTGGTGAAGTCCTGCACCCTCTTCCACAACTCTTCCTTGTCCATGTCGATGGTAAGTGCGTCGCGCGCGGTGACAATACCCACTGAGTTGACAGGCATGAACTCTTGAACGCCGAATCCCGCCCGGTACACCTCTTCCCGGTCGGAATTGCGCGGCGCCAATACATAATGTGGAGCGGCGGGTTGCAAATT
>PHEO01000029.1 GCA_002841195.1 Alphaproteobacteria bacterium HGW-Alphaproteobacteria-11 | reverse complement strand
ATGACAAATTCGATGTAACGCCTTCGGCAATTGTTGCGTCTTCCAAGGCGCGCAAGAACGCAGCTGGCGCGTCACGTACCAGGGCACTAAATTCCTGATAGCGGGTCGCGTCGAGGTTTTGCAGTGCCACATAGGACGTTGCGAGTGCTGCAATGACTTCCGGCGAAGTATCGTCTCCCAGCACCGCTGCAATCAATGCGGAAATCAGTACTTCTGCCGTGTTGTCGAGCGCGGATATTGGGTCAAGTATCCCAGACAGTTCGTCTCTGATGTTGAGATGATTGCGCTCCGCCAGTTGAGCCGTGCTCAGGAGCGACATTCCGAGAGCGAAGGGTAGGCCCTCTTCCTTAAGGCTGTAGAGCGTCGCATCACCTGGGACTTCGGCAAAGAACCGGCCGGCAGATATGACTGCCAATTGACCCTGAAGGGTCAAACTCTTGGCCGTAGGTCCGATCTTTCGTGCAAACACACGGAGATCCAAGGTGCCAGGTTTTTTCAATCGCTTAATGATCTCGTCGGCATGGTCTCTAACCCCACGGACGAATTCGGCAACAGGAAGGGGCTCGGCGGCGGGAGATGTGCCTGCGCGAATATGCTCGAAAAGTAGACGACTGACGCTCAGATCGCTGAATTCCTCGATCCTGCCCCGCTCAAACAGTTCGGCTGCAACGGCGAATATTCGAGGATTGCGTAAGAAGTCAACGACAGGCTGTTGAAGTTTCGCTATCGACGTGCCGCGCCCCTCCAAAAGCACCTGAAGCTCTGGGTTGCTCCACTCAGGCACATCGACGGTGTCCACCGCATCCAGCAGACGGTCTTTGATATTGTTACGATAGAAGGGCGTTCGGCAGCTGAATACCAGCTTGCCGCCAAGTTTGGCGACGATCTCCCCGAATGTATTGATGACCCGCGTCCACTCGATGCTTTCTCGTTGGTTTAGACCATCGAAGAAAACGACGAGGCGGGGCCGATCTGGTGATTTGAGGCGCTTCCAGCGGCCAAAGTGCTTCTGCCACCGTGCCCTGTTTATTTCCGTGTCGATGTCGCCGGTTTGCGCGATGAGCGACGCTATGAGAAGCGGTTCGGCATCAGCTAGCGTGAATGGGTTTTTTATTGCGTCGGGGACAATCACGACCGTTAGAGGCTTTGGTGTTTGATTCAGCCAGCATTGCCCAAACAGCCAAGATTTGCCGTTACCATCGGCTCCCAAAATGGCAGTCGTCTTTCCATTCGGCTTCGCGAAAACGAGTTTGTCGAGCGTGCCGCGCAGGGGCGCGCGATCCAGTATGCCAGGTACGGTGCTGTCCCCTGGTGCCAGAGGTTGCCCGAAAACGGCGCGCGCTTTGGCGCGGCTGCCAAAGGCGGCGCGGAAATACTCGTCATTCTTCTTGAGCGCGTAGGCTGGAGCAATGCTGGGCTGTTCAATCGCAGTCGCAATCTCACGTACTCTGTCATTGAATTGCGCGTGCGCGCGAATAGCACTCAATCCATTGAGAATTTCCGCCTCCGGAACCTTTGTTTTGTCTGCGATGAAGGTCGCGCTTCGGTCGGGCGCCATAGCGAGAAGAGTGCCCAGTCCCGTCAGCCCTGTAGCCGACCAGTCTAGGATCAATGTGCCGATCGCCAGTCGCTCTCCCAGCGCCGTGATGGCCTCGATGTCCTGTGTTCTAATGGTCCCGGTTGAGCCAAGAATCCACAAATCCGTGTGGCCTTTGTCATCGGCCGCGATTTCGGCAATCTTTGACAGAACCTCGTTTTTAGGTACTGTCTCGTCATAGCGCTTTCCTTCGAAGCTTATCGTCCCGGGATCAAACGTGGATTGGCCGTCTTTGCCCCGCTGCGATCCCGATTTGGCAAGGCTGAAGGATGTCTTGGTCACATCAGTCAGAACGACAGCAAGAAGTCCTTCAAATCCCTCATCGCCGGTAGCGTCGAGCTTGCGGACGATGTCTCGCAACTCATCGATCGGTGTCTTGGTCATGGGTGCTTTCGCCAGAGGGGGCTAAATCGTGCCCGGCTAGCATACCATGTAGTCCGACATCGGCTCGGAAATCGAACGCACACTGACTTTCCTCAAGCCCCACCTCACACCACCGTCCAAAACGCGCGCCGCAGTTCCGCCCCCAGCCGCCGCGCGCTCGCCAGACATCTTGTCCGCCGTCCACGCCGTTCCTATGTGAGATTGCCGGCAGCTTCCTCAGGCGAGGCACCCGCGAAGCGGGCGGAGCCCAGCGCCACCGCGAGTCCACACCCAAAAAAGGACTCCCCCCATGCCCAAACGCGACCCGGTATTTCCCGCCGGCCGCCATGCCCTCTACGAGGCGCATGGCTATTCGGCGGCGATCCGCTCCGGCGATCTTCTTTTCGTGTCCGGCCAGGTCGGCAGCCGCCCCGACGGCACGCCCGAGCCCGATTTCGAGCGCCAGCTGCGCCTCGCCTTCGCCAATCTCGAGGCGACGCTCAAGGCGGCGGGCTGCGGCTTCGACGACATTGTCGACGTGACCAGTTTCCACACCGATCCCGAAAACCAGTTCGAGACGATCATGAAGGTGAAGCAGGAGATTTTCAGCGCGCCGCCTTACCCAACATGGACGGCGGTCGGCGCGACCTGGCTCGCGGGCTTCGATTTCGAAATCAAGGTGATCGCCCGCATTCCCGGTTAGGCGTGCCGGTTAGGCGGGGACGATTTCGCCTCACCCCCCAAAACCGGGGACAAGTTTTTTGCCGCAACGGTGCGCGTCCCGCGACTCAAAACGCCCGCGTTGCCACCACACCCAAAACCGGGGACAAGTTTTTCGATTTTTTCTTCTCTGCGGCTCTGCGTCTCTGCGTGAACCCCTTTCTTCCTTTCTTCGTGCAACGCCCATCCGCCAACCGCCCCCGAACCGGGGATAAGTTCGACTTGTCCCCGCCCGCCGCGCGCATCCTCCGTACACGGATCATAGAAATCCCCGATTGTGACAGTTTTTTGACAGTTCGATGACAGTCACAGCGAAATGGCGGAATTCCGCCGTTTCCCGATTGTGACAGCCGCGCGCCGCCGCTGTGCGCGCCGCCCGTGCTATTCTGCGCCCATAGAGGCAGCGGTGGGACGCGCGCTTGTCGGAAATCTTTGCGAAATCAAGGGCTTGGGCCGGTGCTCTGGTGGACTGGCTGCGCGCGCCCGGTCCCTGGGTGCCGCGCGCCAGCTCGCGCTTTCCGTGGTTCGTCTTCCTGCTGGTGGTGCTGTTCGGCGTCAACCATCTGGTCTTCCTGCGCCTCTATGTGCCGCCGGTCGATCAAGGCCTTGAATCCATTAGGGAAAACGGCACGCTGGTGGTGCTGACGCGGCTCGGCCCCACGACCTTTTACGAAGGTGTCGACGGGCCGACCGGCTTTGAATACGAGGCGATGCGGTCGCTCGGGCGGTCGCTCGGTGTCGAGGTTGAATTCCGGATTTATCCGACAGAACAAAGGCTTATGCGGGCGCTGGCGAACCGCAAGGGCCATGTCGCGGCGGCGGGTCTGGCGCTCGACGAGGCGCGCAAGGCGCAGTTCGCGGCAGGTCCGTCCTATGCCACGGTGCGCCAGCTCGTTGCCTGCAACCGGCAACTTGTTGAAAAACCACGTAAAATCGAGGATCTCCGCGGCCTGCGCTTTGCCGCCTCCGCCGGTTCGCCGGGCGCCGCGCTGCTCGCCGAGGCCGGCCTCGAAGACGGCTATCTATCTGAAAACGTTGAGGCTTTGCTCGCCCGCGTCGCCGCGGACCGCCTCGACTGCGCGCTGACCGACAGCCGCACCTTCCAGGTGGTCAATCCCTATTACCCGGAACTGATGCAAGCCTTTGAATTAACAGGGGATTTTCCAGCCGTCTGGTTCGCCGCCCCGGGCTCGGAAGACCTCGCCGAGCCGATGCGCCACTGGCTCGCCGGCATGAAGAAGACGGGTCAACTGGCGGCGCTGGAGCGGCAATTCTTCGGTTTCCTGCCGCGTTTCGACTATGTGGACCTGCGCGCCTTCCAGCGCGCGATCGACGCGCGCCTGCCGCTCTACGAAAAGCAGTTCCGCCGCGCCGCGCGCGAAAATAACCTTTCGTGGCAACTACTTGCGGCGATCTCCTGGCAGGAATCGCATTGGGACCCGGAGGCGGTGAGCCCCACCGGCGTGCGCGGCTTGATGATGCTGACGCAGCAGACGGCGCGGCAGCTCGGCGTCGAGGATCGCCTCGACCCGGCCGAGGCCATTGCGGCTGGCGCGCGCTATCTAGCTGAACTTAAAGAGAAAATTCCGGAAGATGTGGCCGAGCCCGACCGCACCTGGATGGCGCTCGCCGCCTGGAATCTCGGCCTCGGCCATCTCTACGACGCCCGCACGCTGGCCGCGCGTCTCGGCCGCGACAGGAACAGTTGGGCCGACATGCGGCGCACCCTGCCGCTACTGGCCGATCCGGCGCACAAGCTGCGCCACGGCACGGCGCGGGGCGGGCAGGCGGTGCATTTCGTCCAGCAGGTCCGCACTTATCTTCATATTTTGCAAGGAGATACAGGGGGTTAGGGGTGCGACACCGCGCGCAGTCGCTGCGGCGAAATGACCACTAAAAAATTATGGATATTGAGCGAATGTGAGGTGAACGCCATTCACGCATCGGGGGGTCCGGTGCCGCCTCAAGGAGAAGCTCAAATGAAAATCGCAAGAATATCCCGCGCCGCCGCTGCCGCGCTCGCACTCGGCGTCGCCGCCGCCGGTTTCGCGTCGGTGCCGGAAGCGCAGGCGCAGCAAGGCTTTAGCGGCAAGTCGGCCGGGGATATCATGGTCCGCGCACGGATGATCGGCGCGATCCCCGATGAGGACGCATCCGTGACCGTCATCGGCGGCAATGTCAGTGTCGACAATGACTGGGTGCCGGAAGTCGACTTCACCTGGTTCGTCACCGACAACATCGCGCTGGAGTTGATCGCGGCCACAACGCGCCACGACGTCTCGAGCAGCGTCGTCGGCAGCCTCGGCAAAGTAAGCCTTTTGCCACCGACACTTACGCTCCAGTACCACTTCATGCCCAAGGAGCGTTTCAGCCCCTATGTCGGCGCCGGCCTCAACTACACCTTCTTCTACAAGGAGGACGCACCGGGCGGCATCGTCACCAGCATCGACTATGAAAACAGCGTCGGCTACGCGCTGCAGGCCGGTCTCGACTACGCCCTCAACGACAACTGGTACGCCAATATCGACGTGAAGAAGATCTTCCTCAGCACCGACGTCTCGATCAACGGTGGCGCCATCACCGCCGATGTCGATCTCGATCCGTGGATCGTCGGCTTCGGCGTTGGCTACAAGTTCTGAACCCGAGGGGCTGACGCCCGCGCCCTTTTCCGGTCTGTCTGCCGTAACCACCTGGCGGCCCTCATCCGGAAAGGGCGCGGGCGTCGCGTTTTTGCTGCCGTTGAACTCCCTTGCGCCCTGCTATAGATGGTGGGGTAGGCACCCTAGAGCGCTTGGCCGGCGCTGTGGGGAAACGAAAAATCCGTTTGAAATCAGGGAGAAGCGCCTTGTCGCAGTCGCTCAACAATGTCCTGGCGAGACCGGACGTGAAGTCTCGTCCGCTCAGCGTCGCCATTCTCGGCGCCGGCGCGGCGGGCCTCTGCATGGCGATCAAGCTTCAGAAAGCCGGCATCGACAATTTCACGATCCTCGAAAAAGCCGCGAGCGTCGGCGGCACCTGGCGCGACAACACCTATCCGGGTTCGGGCTGCGACGTGCCCTCGATGCTCTATTCCTATTCCTTCGAACCGAAGCCCGACTGGAGCCGCAAGTTTGCGGGACAAGCCGAGATCGTCGATTACTTTGAAGGCGTTGCGCGCAAATACGGTCTCATGCCGCATATCCGTTTCAACACCGAAGTGACCGAAGCCCGCTTCGACGAAGCCGCCGGGCTCTGGCGCATCCGCACCGCTTCGGGCGAGGAAATCGCCGCCAATGTGCTGATCTCCGGCGTCGGCCAGCTCAACCGCCCCGCCTATCCGAAGATCGACGGCCTCGACACCTTCAAGGGCGCGCAGTTCCATTCGGCGCGCTGGGACCACGGCGTCGATCTGGCAGGCAAAAACATCGCCGTCATCGGCAACGGCGCCAGCGCCATCCAGTTCGTCCCCGAAATCGCGCCGAAAGCCGGCAAGCTGACGATCTTCCAGCGCACGCCCAACTGGTGTGTGCCCAAACCCGACCGGTCCTTCACTGAGCGCGAAAAAAAGCTTTTCCGGTCAATACCTTGGCTTGTCCGCGCCCAGCGCTGGCTGACCTGGATCATGCTGGAGCGCAACTACCTCGCTTTCACGCAAGGCAGCTTTTTCGGCAAGCTTTTCGAACGGGCGTCGAAAAAGGAACTCGAAGCGCATATTTCGGATCCCGAGCTGCGCAAGAAACTGACGCCGGACTATCCGGCCGGCTGCAAGCGCATCCTGCTGACCAACGACTGGTTCCCGACGCTGGCCCGTCCCAATGTCCATGTCGAAACCAGCCATATTGCGCGCATCACCGAAAATGCGGTCGTCACCGAAGACGGCGTTTCCCATCCGGCGGATGTCGTCATCCACGCCACCGGCTTTGAATCGACCGATTTCCTTTCGCCGATGAAAATCGTCGGCCGCGGCAATGCCGATCTCAACGATGTCTGGGCGCGCGGCGCCGAAGCCCATCGCGGCGTCGCGGTGGCGGGCTTCCCCAATTTTTTCATGCTCTACGGGCCCAACACCAATCTCGGCCACAACTCGATCATCTTCATGATCGAGTGCCAGGTGAACTACATCGCCCAATGCGTTCAGGCGCTGCAAAACGGCAAGCTGCGCTACATCGACGTTCGCAAGGAGGCGATGGAAGCCTTCAACCGCGCGCTGCAGAAGGACATGCAGAAGACGGTCTGGGCCGCCGGTTGCGCGAGCTGGTACAAGACCGCCGACGGCAAGGTCACCAACAACTGGTCGAGCTTCACCGCCAGATACTGGTGGGAAATGCGCCATCCGGATTTCGCCGAATACGCGCTGGTCGGCGGCTAGAGCGCATCTCGGAAAAGTGGAACCCGGTTTTCCGAAAAGAAGCGCGACCAAACAACAACTTAGAGCCTTCCAGTGTTTCCACGAAACACTGGAAGGCTCTAGGAAGCCTTCAGTTCCGCCGTTTTTTCGGCATCGATCGCGCGCAAGAGCGCCCGGTTGTGCTTGTGGTTGGAACAGAAGGCC
This sequence comes from Alphaproteobacteria bacterium HGW-Alphaproteobacteria-11, assembly GCA_002841195.1. Taxonomy (GTDB): domain Bacteria; phylum Pseudomonadota; class Alphaproteobacteria; order Parvibaculales; family Parvibaculaceae; genus Parvibaculum. The sequence goes on along the minus strand of PHEO01000029.1, from coordinate 13,518 downwards.
GTCACCTTGCCGATGATGGGCCCGCCGCCCAGCGAAAGGTCGCCCACGAGATCGATGATCCGGTGGCGCAGAAATTCGTCGGGACTTTTCAAGCCCCCCTTGTTCAGCACCCGGTCCTTGTACATCAACAGCGCATTGCCGAGCGACGCACCGCGCACCAGCGGGATCAGGCGCAGCTTGCCCAGAATGAGCGCCGGCCAGATCACCGAAAGAATGCCGTAGGTCCGCGCATAGCAAATGTCGTTGCGGAAACTTTCCGGCGTCACCTCGCCCACCCAGTTTTGCGTGCCCCAATAGGGCAGCTCCAGCGTGTAGTCGATGATGAAGCGGCCGGCGGGCTCGACGCTCAGCGATATGCGCTCGTCGGTAACGGTCAGCGGCCGTTCGATTTTCCGGAAATGCCGCGGCGCATCCTGTTCCTCGCGTCCGGCTGCGGCGATGGCGTCGATCAGCGGCGCCGCGCTCCCGTCCATGATCGGCACTTCCTGTCCATCCATCAGCACCGTCGCATTGTCGATCTCGAGCGCGAACAGCGCCGCCATCAGATGTTCGATGGTCTGGAATTTTCCGCCATTCGGCGCCTTCATCATCGTGCAGCGTGGGAAGTCGACACAGTTGCGCCAGTCCGCCTGCAATTCGGCGCCCTTGCCCCAGCGGTCGGTGCGCCGGAAGCGAATGCCCTGTCCGGCAGGGGCGGGCATCACGGCCACGCGCGTATTGCGCCCGGTATGAAGGCCGACACCCTCGAAATAGGCCGGCTGCTTCACCGTGCCCTGACGAGTGCTGAAGGCGGAAGGGTTGCTCATTGGGGAAGTTCCGAATTATGGCCTTTGTTCAGCGAAATCTTTGTCGCATTCTCTGCGCCGCGAATTCGCGCCAAATCTTTTGAGCTTTCAACGACTTGCTTCTTATCATGCCATTGTTTTCCCGTGCAGTCGAAGCCATCGAGACCGCTGTCAGGCTGGCCGCCGCCGGCTTCCGTCCAACCGTTGCGCTGGAACGGTTTCTGGCGGCCCGCCGTCCCGCGGGGCTTCCCGCCGATCGCACCGGCATCATCGCCCTCGAAACCGCCGCGCCGCCGCCTGTCCGCGTTTCGGTCGTCATTCTGACCCTGAATGGCGGCGAAATGTTGCGCGCTCTGTTTGCATCGCTGGCGGCATTCAACACCTGGCCCGATCTTGAAATCATCGTCGTCGATCACGGCTCGGACGACGCGACCGATGACGTCCTGCGCGCTGCCGCCGCAAGATTTCACATCCGTCACGTGAAGCCCGGCCGGAACCACAGTTTTTCGTTCTCCTGCAATCGCGCGGCGCAGATCGCGCGCGGGGATATCCTGCTGTTTCTCAACAACGACATCGAGTTGACCGAGGACATCGTGCCGCGCATCGTCGCCGGCGTTCGGCAGACGGACGGCCTTGTCGGGATCAGGCTGATGCACAAGTTGGCCGGCGCAAAGGCGCCGCGCCCGCAAATCGGTGTCCGGTTCCGGTGGAACCTCTGGCAGCGCCGGATCGCCGCCTACGACGCGACGCCCGGTCCCCGCGACGGCCTGCGCGCGGGGCATCCTTGTCACATGCCGATCGTGACGGGCGCCGTGCTCGCCTGCGACCGCGCTCAATTCCTGAAGATGGGTGGTTTCTGCGAAGACTATCTCTATGCCTATGAAGACGTCGATCTGGGGCTGAAGGCGGCAGCGCGGTTCGATCTTCCCTCCGTCGCGCTCAACGACGTCTCGGCGCTCCACCTGATGGGCGCAACGCGGATCAAGCGCGCGAATTTGGCGCGCCGCCGCCGCTGGCACCGTCACAGCCTCCGGGCGCTGCGCGCCCGCTTCGGCTATCGCATTCGCCGTCTGGCCTGGCTTGGCCTCTTCGGGGCCGATGAGCGGTTCGATTGGGGGCGCCGCCCCGCCGTCGCCGTTCTGGCGGAACGGACAGACGAGGCGGCAAACCGGGTGGCGCGGGAACTGGCGGTCGAATTCGCCGAATTTGCGGACATCAAGACCGGGGGTTTCATGCACCGCAATCTCTTCGGCTACGACCTGATCCTGTCGCGTCTGTCCGGCTTGCCACTGGCGTGCGCGAGAAATCTCAGCCCGATGGCGCTCAGCATCGCCTGGATACGCGCCGGCGATGGCGACTGGCGGGCCAGCGTCGACGCCTATGACATATTGCTGGCGGACGACGCCGAACTCGCGTCCCGCATGACGGCGCATCTCGGACGTCCGGTGATCGCGCTCGGTGAGCGCGGCATGGATGAGACCCTGCACGCGGCGGTGAGTGACTTCCTGCGGCGTCGGCTCCGGTTCGCCGTTTTGTCGCGGAAGGGCCAAAATGCAGCTGCGGCAGCGATTTCTGCGGCTTTGAGAGCCGCCGGCCACGCGGCGCGAACGCCGGCGCGGGCGGGCGGCCGCCGACCGGTTTCGATGCGTGACGATGTCGTCATATGGCTTGCGCCGCCCGGTGAGGCAAAATGGCCTGTCGATGCGATACATGTTGCCGCATTCGATGCTGTGCCCGGCGACAGCTTCCCCTATGATGTGCAGGCAGGGCCGCCGGGCGGAAATGTGGAAGCGTGGCTCGGTCCGGTTCTGGCGGAGATCGGCGATTGCGATGCGCGACGCATGGCGGGACCGGAGGATTTGCCGCTTGAAGATTTGCGGCATCTGGACGACGGCGCTGTGGTGCCGTTCTGGCGCGGGCGACCCGATCCAACGGCGCATCTGACCGGGGCGTCGTGAAAACAGCTTTGTCTGGCATGGGGTTACGAGATTGACCATGGATGTAAGAATTGGCACCGCGACCGATCTCGACGATCTCGTGCGGTATCTCCTGATGGCCGGAGAGGGGCTGTTCGAATTCCTGTTCGACGATGCCTATCCGGGTCTGACCGCGCGCGACGCGCTGGCGCTCGGCGTCGGCGACGAGGAAAGCCCCTATCATTTCGAGAACGCCTATCTGGTTGAGTCCGACAACCGTGTCGTCGGATGCCTGGTCGCTTTTCCGGCCGAGCAGATTGGCCTGCCGGAACTGGCCTACAGCGTCCTCTCGCGCGACCGGCTCGATCCGGTGCGGCCTTTGTTCGAGGAGCATGTGCCCGGAAGCCTCTATATCAACACGCTGGCGGTCGATGAATCGATGCGCGGTCAGGGCGTCGGCGGCCTTTTGCTGGATTTCGCCGCCGAGCTCGCGCGCGGCAGCGATTGCAAGAGCATGACGTTGCACGCTTGGGGCGACAACGAAACGGCGCTCAGCCTTTACGAGGCGCGCGGCTTCGAGTGCGTCGACAAAATCGAGATGCCGCGTACCGCCAATCTGCGGCACGACGCTCCGATGCTGCTGCTTCAATGTCCGGTTTGATCGGGTGACCGCCGGACGCGACAAGACATTGGACGACCCGGCGGTTGTCGTCATCACCGGCGCCGGCGGCGGAATAGGCGCCGCGCTGGCAAATGTCTATGCGGCGCCGGGCGTGACGCTTGGTTTGATCGGCCGCGATGAAGCGAAGCTCAACCGTGTCGCCGGCGAGTGCCGTGCGAAGGGCGCGACCGCCGAAATCCGCGTCGCCGATGTCACAACGCCGGAAATCGAAGACGTTCTCCGCACTTTCGATGCGGCCCATCCGATCGATCTGCTGATCGCGAATGCAGGTGTGACATCGGGTGTTTCGGCGGCCGGCGGCCTTGAACCCTGGGACGCCGCGCTCCGGACGGCGGAAATCAACTTCCTGGGCGCGTTGCGGACGATCGCGCCGGTCGCCGAGCGCATGGCCGCCCGTGGGCGCGGCCAGATCGCCGGCATCGGCTCACTGGCGGCCCTTGCCCCGCTGCCTTACAGCCCGGCATACAGCGCCTCGAAGGCGGGTCTCGAATCTTATGTGCTGGCCCTTCGGTATCTGCTGGCCCCGAAAGGCGTCAGGCTGAATGTCGTGACCCTTGGTTATGTCGAGACCGATATGAGCCGCCGTTTGAGTGGCCCGAAGCCCTTTCTGACGACACCGGCGAAGGCTGCGACCATGATCCGGTCGGGTCTGGAGAAGAATCGGGCGAGAATTACCCACCCTGTTGTTTTTGCTATGGGAATCAGGTGTCTCAACATACTGCCGGAGTGGCTTGTCCGCTTGATCCTGCCTGCCTTTGCTTTTACGATTTCACCCTAGGGGGCCAATGTCGTTCGTTTGAATTTGTGAGTGTTTTGGCTTCCATGGGGGACGTCTGATGATCGTCGGCCTTGTCGGGCTCTTCATCGCTTTCGCGGCGGTGTTGGTCCTCGAGCGTTTTGTAGAACCGCGGCGGCGGGGTGCGCCGATCTTTCACAAGGTCGGCTTACTGGCGGCTATGCCCCTGATATTGTTTTACGTTTCCATCCTGATGCTGACTTACCGGCCGATGTTTTCGACGGTCTTCGTCGTCATCGTGTTTCTGGGTATCGTCGTCGTCAACAATGCGAAGGTTCGCGAACTTCGCGAACCGCTGGTCTATTCGGATTTTGCCTTGTTGCGCCAGGCGATCGCCCATCCCGCCCTCTATGTCGGCTATATCGGTCCCTGGAAAGTCGCGGCCGTGTTGTCCGCCGGCACGCTCGCGCTCGTTGCGGGGCTGGTTTATGAGGAGCCGATCGTCAGACGGGATGAAGCAGCCGAGTGGATACCGACGCTCGCTTATTGTCTTGTCGTCTTCGGCTCGATCTATGCAATCACCAGAGGGCCGCTCAGAAACGAGTTCAGGCAGATACTCGGGACATTCGGTCCATCGACCGACGTCCGGGAGGATGTCGCCAAGCTCAGTCTGGTGACGACGCTCATATTCTATTTTCTCTTCGCGGGGGAGAGCGAGGAAGCAATCGCCCAATCGCGGAAAAACGAAGATGAGGACCGTGCGCGGCCCTTCGTCCAGTCCCAGCTGCGGCCCTCGGTGGTCGTCGTGCAAAGCGAGTCGTTCTTCGATGCGCGCCGCATCATGGAAAAACCGCCCGCCGGATTTCTGAAGCAATTCGACCGCATGGCCGGCGAGGCGCGGTATAGCGGCCGGTTGCGCGTACCCGCCTGGGGCGCCAACACGTTGAGGACCGAATTCGCTTTCCTTTCCGGTATTCCCGACGAGGCGATGGGGGTCGACCGGTTCAATCCATATCTTGGCTATTGTGCAAAGCCGGTATGGACGATTGCGTCATATCTGCGCAGCGTCGGCTATCGCACCGTTTGCATCCATCCCTACCACAAATCCTTTTTCCGCCGCGATCGAGCCTATCCGCATCTCGGCTTTGACGAATTCATCGACGTCGCCTCGTTTGCGGAATCCGACCGGATCGGCCCCTACATGTCCGATGCTTCCGTCGCGGCGAAAATCGAAACACTGCTCGATGAATCGACGCAGCCTGTCTTCGTTTTCGCGATCACGATGGAAAATCATGGACCCTGGGGAAAGCCGCGGATCGAGGTGCCGGAGACTATTCGCGCGGCGGCGCCCGCCAGGTCGAAGGCAGTTCTGCAGTATCTGAGCCATGTTCAGAATGCCGACAGGATGATCGGGCGGTTGCGAAAAGCCTTGAACGAGATGAAGCGGGATGCCGTTTTCTGCTTCTACGGAGATCACTTGCCCAGTCTGCCAAAGGCCTTCCGGGCACTCGGTTACGACGATCCCCGAACCGACTATTTCATCTGGCACAAGCGCGCGCGCGCCGACAAACGCACTGCGAGTGTCAGCGCTGACGCGCTGAACCGTCTCCTGCTCGAGACCGTGACGGTTGCGTTGACGGATACCGGAACGGCGGCCGGGGCCGGTGATGTCATGGGCGATAGCCGGCGGGCGGGGGAAGCCCGATGAATCGTGCTTTCCTTTTTCTTCAGGGGAACAGCAGCCATTTCTTTCTTGCTCTTGGCCGGGCGCTGGCGGATCGCGGCCATCCCGTCAAACGCATCAATGTCTGCGGCGGCGACCGCTACTTCTGGGGGACATGGAGTGCGGTCGACTATCGCGGAACGCAAAGTGACTTTGGCGCCCATGTTCGCGACCTGGTCGTCGCGGAAGACATTTCCGACATCGTCCTTCACAACGACTGCCGACCGCTGCACCGCGATGCGATCGAGGCTATCCGCGATTTGGCGTGCCGCGTCTGGGTGTTCGAGGAGGGTTACATCCGGCCCCACTGGCTGACGCTTGAAGAAGGTGGGATCAACGGCCATTCGCCGTTGCTGCGCGATCCGCACGGATCGTTCGGAGATCGCGATTGCGCAGCATCCGGCGAGCCGGGTTATGTGCCGGTCGCTTCGGCAATGCGCCGCCGCGTGCTCTATGACTTTCAGTGGCAGATATGGAACTATCTGCAATGGTTGCGTTACCCGAAATATCGGACGCATCGCCCGTTCCCGATCTGGGCGGAATACGCAACATGGACGCGGCGGCTTGTGACATTGCCGCTGCGTCGGCGACAAGCCGTCAAGATCATCGAGCAGCGTGTCGCGAGTGGAGATGAGTTTTTCGTCTTTCCGATGCAGCTCGACAGCGACTCGCAGGTTCGTCTGCATTCGTCCCACAACAACATGACCGAGGCGCTTGAATATGTAATACGCAGCTTCGCCTCGCACGCATCCGGCACGGCGCGGCTGGTCGTCAAGGCACACCCGCTGGACAATGGCTGGACGAATTTTCGTCGCCGTACCCGCGAAATCGCCGATCGTTGCGGAGTGTCCGGCCGGGTCGACTATATCGACGGCGGCGATCTGCAGATGCTTGTACGCGGCGCGCGCGGCGTCGTGACCCTGAACAGCACCGTCGGTCTGATCGCGCTCGACCTCGGGCGGCCGCTGATCTGCCTCGGAAAGGCTATTTTTGATCGACCGGGACTGACCTTTCGAGGTGCGCTGGACGACTTCTGGCTGAACGCGACGACGCCGGACAAGGACGTGTTCGCAAACTTCCGGCGGCAACTTCTGCGGCGGAGCATGATAAACGGCGACTACTACACCCCTGCGGGAATTCAGCTTGCCGTCACGAACGCGATTGCCAGATTCGAAAGCGTCGGTCGGGCGTCTGCCGAAATCGGGACATCGAATGTGCCCCGCGACGCAGAAAGTCCGGAGCACGGCGGGCCACGGGGCGTTGCAGATGAAATCCAAGGGAATGCCGCCGGACCTCGCTCGCAACAGGTGGGTGTATCGGCAGGCCTTCGGTGAGAATTTCCAGCCGGGCCGATGGGCGCCAGGCGGCCCCCAATGGGATGTATTGTGAGCATTGGCCATCTCGACGGTGGCGCTCGCTAAGGACAGGCGGATTTATCCGGTGAGTTTAAGCGTTGTCGATCACGCATCTTTCTCCGCCCAGGCGGAAGAATTCTCGCGGGCGTATGCCGCCGGCGAGGAGGACGAAGCTGTCCGGATCGCCATAGCCGCACTCGAAACCGACCCCGCATTCGCGCCGCCGTTTGAAAGTCTGTGGTGGCTCTGCGGCGAATTGTTGGCGCGGCGTAAACACCGCCTCGGGCTTGAGCTCACGGAGCGCGTCTGGAAGCTCGGATACAACGGATGGCGCGCCTTGTATCTCCGGGGTATTTTCCTGGCGTTGAACAGGGAGATCGAGCCGGCCGCCGAAGTTCTCGATAGCGCGCGCAAAGTTGCACCTGCCAACATGCAAAAAGAAATCGCGCTGTTGGAAGCCCGGCTGCGCGCGATGGCCGGACAAATTTCGACCGCCCTGGAACTGTTCCGCGAACATTTGAAGTTCAAGAAGGCGAATGCGCGCTATATCGCGGCTGCGCTTCAAACGGCACGCCGCGCTGGCGACGACGATCTCGCGATCCGATGGTGCAGGCGGGCAAACAAGTTGATAGGCGAAACCGCGCCGCGGATGCGGCTCCTCGCGGAAATATATTTTGAAAGAGAGGAATGGCAAAAAGCGCGAAACGCGGCGGAGGCGGGCACCCAGATCGCCCGAAAGAATAAGCCACTAGGCCGCATAGCGGCACGAGCGGCCTACCGCGAAGACAATGGCATTCAGGCAATCAACCGGCTCGAAGCACAGTTGACCAAAGACAAGGATTGGACCGAGGGAAAAATTCTCTTGTGTCGCTGCTTGCTTGTCGCCGGCCGAGACGCCGAGGCGTTGCGTATTCTGAAGACAATCGAGGCGGGTTCCGACTGCGAGGTGGAGCGGCGCGAACTGGCGGCGCGGCTGCAAGGTGCCGGTGCGGACGTTGCTCCCGATATGGTGCCCATCACCGACGAAGGCGAGCCAAAGCCCCGCCGGAAAAAACCCGGCTCCGGTCAAGACTCCGAAGTCAAGAAAATCATGTCGAGTATCCCGGTGGATTTTTTGCCGCGCTGGAACGAAGAAACGCTGGCGGCGCGTGGAAATCCGTTCGCCGCCATCATGCGCATGGCGCATTCCGTAAGAACGATCATGCTTCGCGAAACAATGGCAAAGTTTGGTCGGCACGAACTTGGATATCTCTGGGCGGTCCTCGAGCCCATGATGCACGTGCTGGTGCTCTCATTCATTTTCTATTTCATTCGCCTGCGCGATACGCTGGGAATGAATGTCGTCTTGTTTGTCTCGACAGGCGTCGTTCCGCTCTTCTTCTATCTCAAGACCTACGGTGGTTTGACGAATGCATTGAGACAAAATCGGCCCTTGTTGAATCACTCCCTAGTACAGCCGATGGACATTTTCTTCGCACGAAGTGTTCTGGAGTTTTTTACTCAGCTGTTCGTTTTCATCCTGTTTGTCTCGTTCATCTTCGTATTCGTGGAGAAGTACACTTTCGGCAGCGCCCTGTCGGTGTTCGCCAATGTGTTTGGCCTCTGGATAACCGGGATAGGCGCGGGACTCATTATCGGCTCGCTGGCCTCGCTGGCTGATTCTATCAAGAACGTAATGGATGGAGTGAACCGACTGGTTTACATCACGTCCGGGGTTTTCTTTACTTTGGACAGGATGCCGCCGCAGGTAGCGGAATATGCTGCCTACAATCCATTGCTGCACTTTGTCGACGGTGTGAGGGGCAATTTCAGCCCGCTGATGGGCGGTAGCAGGGTGGATATCGTCTACGGTTATTCCTGGGCGGTGGCGATCCTGGTTCTGGGTCTCATTGCCGACCGCGCGCTTCGAAGACGGGTTCTGGACCGATGATACATCTGATCGACGTCGAAAAGCATTTCGACACAGACGTCGGCAGACGTCAGGTGTTGCGCCAGACGCGCCTGTCGATCCCGACCGACAAACGCGTGGGAGTGCTTGGCAGGAACGGCGCCGGAAAATCGACCTTACTCAATATGATTGCAGGCGTGGATCAGCCGTCTCGCGGCACGATCATGCGCGAAGGCCGATTGTCCTGGCCCTTGGGCTATTCCGGCGGCTTCCATGGCGACCTGACCGCGCGGGAGAATATTTCATTTGTTGCGAGACTCTACGGCGTCGATTACAGGGAGACCTTCGAGCGCGCGGAGGAATTTGCCGAAATCGGCAATTACGTCGACATGCCCGTACGGACTTACAGTGCCGGCATGAAATCCCGGCTGGCGTTCGGTCTGAGTTTGGCAATTGCGTTCGATTGTTATCTCATCGATGAAAGCATCGGTGCCGGGGACCGCTTCTTCCGTGCCAAGTCGCGCAGGGTGTTTCTCAATCAATCGAGGAATTCCGGCATGTTGCTGGTTTCGCATAACGAAAATACAATCCGGGAATATTGTGAGATTGGCCTCGTTCTATTCGACGGGTTTCTCCTTCCGTTTGGCAATATTGAGGATGCGATCGACTTTTATATGAGAAGGTGCGCGCCATGAACTCCCGGTTCGGCAAGGAACAAATCGATCGTCTCGTACGGCCCGGCGGCCCCTTAGACCGCTTTCAGCTCTTCGTTCGGGAGCGGGCGCGCCCGTTCGTCGAGCACGAGGTTGCCGAAGTCGCCAAACTCGGCATATCCAAAATACTGTTCCTGTGCCTTGTGATCGTTCCGACAAGCCTTGCGTTTGTCTACTACGCCTTCTGGGCCTCGGACCGCTATGTGTCGCAGACGCTGATGACGGTTCGGACCGCGGATTCGCAGATCGCAAACGTATTCGGTGGATTGTTGGGGTCGCTCGGCGGCACAGGATCGGGGGTCATCGACGGATACGTTGTCGAGGCGTATGTCCAGTCTCGCGAAATTGTTCGAAAACTCGAGGAATCAGTCGACCTGAGGTCGATTTACAGGGTGCCCGAAGCGGACGTGTGGTCGCGATTGAGCGCCGATGCCAGTTTCGAGGGTCTTCACGACTATTATCTGAGTCGTATTGATGTCTATTTCGACAGCACCGCGAATGTCGTCCATCTCGATGCGCAAGCCTATCGGCCGGAGGACGCCCGGCGAATAGCCGAGGCGATCGTTGAGATTAGCGATGAAATGGTCAACCGCATTTCACAACAGTCGCGAACCGATGCGGTGCAATTCGCGCGTGAAGAATTGGATCTGGCCGAAAACAGACTGCGGGACAATCGGTTGGCGCTTTATCGGTTTCGCGAAAAGCATAGCGATCTCGATCCCGTCCGATCCGCCGAGGCGATCAGCGGCATCGTCGCAAGTCTCGAGGCGGAGTTGTCGCGGTATAAAACCGAACTGGCGTCTCTCAGGAGCTACATGCGCGAGGACAGTGCGCAGATCGCCGGCGTCAAGGCGCGGATCGCCGCTATCGAGCAGCAGATGCAGGCGGAGCGTGGCCGTTTGACGAGAAATGAGGATTTGCCCGGAACGACCTATTCCGACCTGTTGGCCGAATACGAGCGGCTACTCATAGAGGAGGAGTTTGCGAGGACGTCCTACTCCTCGGCTGTGTCCGCACTGGAGGTCGCGCGGGCGGATGCCGGCCGCAAGCAGGCTTATCTGGTCGCTTTCGTCGAGCCATCGCTGCCCGATGACCCCTCCAAGCCCGACAGATTGTTGATTATCGTGTCGTTTCTGGTATGCGGGCTGCTAGCATACGGGTTGTTGATGTTGATCGGGGCCGCTATCAGGGAGCATGCGCGTATATGAGGATTTGGGGGACGATCTTTGCCGTATCGCTGCTGACGGTGCTCGGTGCTGAGGCGCTTTACGCTCAAAGTTCGACTAGCGGGCAGACAAGTAGCGGCGCCCCCCTGCGCGCGCCGCAGACCTTGAACGAGTCCGAACCGCTCAGTGACATCTTCGAGGATCCGCAGGGTTACGAGCAGCCACATGCTGTGCAGGGAGGCGCGGTCGGCGGTGACCTGCTATTGCGCGAGCAGAGCGGTTCGCGCATAGACATTCCCAAAGCAGTCCCGCCGTCTCCGGAGCTTGCCTTGCGGCCCTTTGGCTCGCAGATTTTCACCAACTCGGGACTGGTCGACCGCAGTGTCGGCGTGAACCCCGACTATCGAATTGCACAAGGAGATCGTATTGCGGTCAGGATGTGGGGTGCGAGGACGTTCGACAGCATCCTCGTGGTCGACATCCAGGGAAATATATTCCTTCCGGAAATCGGGCCGGTGAAGGTTGAGGGCACAACCAATTCGCAGCTTGCGCAACGTGTGCGGTCCAGCGTCGCCAGCGTCTTCACCGACAATGTGAAGGTCTATACGAACCTCCTCGGCACACAGCCGCTCGGCGTTTTCGTAACCGGTTCCGTTCCGTATCCCGGGCGCTATCCAGGTTCGAAGGACGATAGCGTACTCTACTATCTGGCACGTGCCGGCGGCATCGATGTCCAGAGCGGGAGCTTCAGGAACATCAGGGTCGTCCGGCGCGGCGCGACCGTCGCGACGATCGATCTTTACAAGTTCCTGTCCGACGGAGAAATGCCGGCTGTACGTTTTTCCGACAATGATTCGATTGTTGTCGGATCGCGGATGCCGACGGTCGCGATATCTGGCGACGTAAGAAACGAATATCGGTACGAGTTCGACCCCATGCACTCGACGGGAAGTGAATTGCTCGCGCTTGCGCAGGCGCAACCTTCGGCCAGCCACGCCCTGATCCGCGGCATTCGCGGCGGCAAGCAGTTTAATACCTATGTTCCACTCAGCCAGATAGCGACATACAAGCCGACTGATGGCGACTCGATCGAAATCGAGGCCGACCGCGAGAGCGAGACCATCGTCGTAAAGGTCGACGGCAACGACATGGGGCCGTCCGCTTTTGCAGTGCCGCGGGCGACGCGGCTCGGCGAGGTGGCGCAGTTGGTCGAAATCGACCCTAGCTTGGCTGATATCGATTCCATCTACTTGCGTCGTCAATCGGTGGCGCTGCGGCAGCAGCAGGCGATCGAACAGGCGCTCTTCGAGCTGCAACGGTCGGTTCTGACGGACAATTCAATAAGTGCGACGGACTCGGCGATACGGGTCCAGGAGGCGGCGCTGGTTGAACGGTTTGTATCGCAAGTGCGAGCGGTTCAACCGGAGGGGCGCGTCGTTTTGGCGGGCAATGACTGGCGGAATATGCTGCTCGAAGACGGCGACGAAATCGTGATCCCGAAGAAGAGCGACGTCGTTGTGATTTCCGGTGAAGTCAAGGTGCCGCAGACCGTTCTATGGCAGAACCGCCGCTCGGTACGTTCTTATATCGATGAAGCCGGCGGGCTTAGCAACCGCGGCGATGCGGGCCGTATTCTGGTATTGCGGAGCGATGGCTCTGTGCATGATGGGTCCAAGTCAATTCGCAAGGGCGATCACATCATGGTTCTGCCCGCCGCCAGCCAGAAGACTTTTGCAGTGTTTAAGGACCTCGTCGAAGTCATATACCGCGTGGCGCTTTCGGCTGCTGTTGTTCTCAACGCTAACTGATCGCGACGATGAAATCGGGCACGGACGACGAGCGTTCGCTCATTTCGGCGCGCACGTTCCGCTGCCGGGGCGCGTACGCGCGTGATCCAGAGCGCATTGTCGTTCTCACATGGGAGCATTCGCCCACCTGCGACATATATCTGCGCGCCCGGCTTCGGAACGCCGGCTTGCCCGTGCATTATTGGATTCTGGGGCGCCCCCCCCCCGTATCGCTGAACGGCGCCTTCGTGATCGTCGTGCGATATGTCGATTCTGCATCGCTGAAGACCCTCGAACGGGCAGACAAGAATCTCGCCGGGTTCGCCTATCTGCTCGATGATGACATGGCCGCCGCGATCGGCGACCGTTCGCTGCCGTTGCACTATCGCGTCTACATGGCTCATTTCTGGCTGCGCTACGCCGGGCGCATTGGCGCGCTTGCAAGCGAGCTGTGGCTCTCGTCCGATGTCCTGGCGCGCCGCTACGTTGCAGCGGGTGAAGTTCACCGTATCGACCCGGCACCGGCCCGCTTTGCGTTGCCTTCGACACGGCCGTCGAATGAGAGCGGCAATGTCAGCATCTTCTATCACGGCCAGAAGACGCACCGCACGGACCGTAAGTGGCTGCGAGATGTGATGCGCCCGGTGCTGGAAGATTGTCCGAACTGTGAATTCGAAATCGTCGGCGGACCGGAGGCACGACGGTGCTATGACGGACTGCCAAGGGTGACGATACGGCCGCCGTTGCCCTGGCCTGAATATTGGCAG
>PHEO01000263.1 GCA_002841195.1 Alphaproteobacteria bacterium HGW-Alphaproteobacteria-11 | reverse complement strand
CCCTCCATGCTGCCGCACGAAGAGCAAAGTGGCCGGTTTTTACGCCGCCCGAAGCAGGATTATCCCGCCGCTACCGTGGCCGAGTTTTGCACCGCCGTTCTCAGAACTGCCGGGGGTCGAATTCCATGCACTTCAGAAAGCAGTGTTTAGCCTCAATGTCGAGAGTTTCGTCGCGGTCCCGTTTTCCGCAGGTAGGAAACGCGCCAGTCGACGCCATGCAGCCTCCGCGCGCGCCAGTATACTGTAACGCCGGATAGATCTCTGCAACTTGGGGAAACGGTCAGATCGGTTCAAAGAAAACCACGCAACGGTTGAGAGGCCGATCGCTGTTTTCCGACGCTTTGCCCATGCCGTGCTCGCGGCACGACTGTGCCACAGGCATGTCGCTCTCGGTCTAACGCAGGATAGCAAGAATCTGTTCTCTGGGGCCTACGCGGCCCAACCGCAGCCACGGCCCCGTAAACATCAGTGTATCTGTTTGTCTTCAAACGAGATCTCGACATGTGCTTTGCCGAAAATATTCCACGTATACGGCCCGTTGCTTTCATGCGGTTATCCGCGACATTGAAAATCAGCCATTGACCGAAAAGCAATACAGCTGCATTGTATCGTGGAGGATGGAGGGTCGGGCGTAACCGACCTCATGATGGGAGGACTTCAATGAAACACTTTTTGACTGCGACGGCACTTGCCTTGTTTTCCGCCTACGCACTGCCTGCAACAGCCGAAACGCTGAAAGTGTCGAGCTACCTGCCGCCCAAGCACGCGCTCAACGCGATGATCGAACAATGGGGCAAGGAGTTGGCCGAGAAGTCGGGCGGCAGCCTGACGCTGGAGCTGTATCCGGCAGCGCAGCTTGGACCGGTGAACCGGCAGTTCGACATGGCGGCCTCGGGCGCGGCCGATATCACGGTCGTGTTGCATAGCGCCACGCCGGGTCGGTTTCCGATGACCGAACTTGCCGGGTTGCCGTTGGCAGCACCCAGCGCGGGCAACGCCAGCGGCATCGCGTCGCCACGCCTGACGGCGCTGGCGGATGAGTTTCTGGCGGGCGAACATGCAGGCACCAAGATCTTGTGGATGGCGGTGACCCCGCCCTTGAAGATCAGCCTGAAAAAGGTCGAGCCAACCAGCCTTGCCGTCTTCAAGGGGTTGCGCATCCGCTACGCCGGGCAGGTGTTCCAGAGCGTTCTGGAATCGCTTGGCGCCACGCCGCTACCGGTGCCGCCCGCCGAGGTGCAAGAGGGGCTTTCCAAGGGTATCATCGATGGCACACTGTTCCCTTATGAGGCGCTGAAGGCCTTTGATCTGGGCGCTGATCTGGCCTATTCGATGGAGCCCGGCATCGCCTCGGCAACCTTCGCGGTGGTAATGAACCAGGCGAAATTCGAAAGCCTGACCGCCGATCAGCAAGCACTTATCGTGGCGACCACCGGCGTTGACCGCGCCGCTGCCTTTGGCGCGATGTGGGATGCGGGCGAAGAAGAGGGCAGGGCCTATGTGCAAAGCAAGGGTGTGAAGATCGTTACCCTTGCCGATGACCAGAAGGCCGCGCTTTTTGAAGCGATCACCCCGATCATCGATGCGACCATCTCGGCCGTCGAGGCCACCGGCAAACCGGGGCGGGCGTTCTACACGGCCTACGTTCAGTAGCAGACCAAAAGCATGACCCGAAGCGATTTTCGGGTCATGCTTGCGCTGAGCGTGGCGGATTCGTGAGGGGGGGCGCATCAATGTCTGCAAAACCGGGGGCGGTACTCTTGCGCATCAGCCAAACCATCGTGCTTGTCCAGCTTTGGGTGGCAATGGCTGCGCTGGTGCTGATGATGGCGGTGGTGGTTTCCGATGTTGCGATGCGCCAGTTGTTCAACCACCCGGTCAAGGGCGCCTATGATGCGGTTGGCATCTTGCTGGGAGTATCGGTGTTCTATGCCATCGCTTCGGTAATCGCGTCACGGCAGGAAATTGTCATCGACCTGATCGATGGCATGTTGCCACCGCGCGCCCTGTCCGCGCTGAAGAGGTTTGCGGGCTTGCTGTCGGCGCTGGTGCTGACTTTCATCTTTTACGCCATGCTCACGCCGACGCAGGAGGCATATCGTTACGGCGATATAAGCCTTGAACTGCGGATACCCCTTTGGACTGTCTGGGTGGTCGCATTGGTCGGCATGGCGGGGGGCATTCTGGCTTCATTGATGGTGCAGATTGCGCCGCAAGGGTTGCAGCCTGCGGGCGTGCCCGATGTAACGGGAGACCACTTCGAATGACCCCTGCGGTGCTTGGCCTTCTGGTTATCGGGCTGTTGTTCGTCATGCTGCTGGCCCGCATGCCGGTGTGGCTGACGCTGGCGCTTTGCGGCATCGGCGGCAATCTGGTGATGTCGAACTTTGTGGTGGCGAAGTCACTGGCGGGCACGACACCTTTCGATGTGTCGAACTCTTACGGGCTTTCGGTGATACCGCTGTTCATCCTGATGGGCGAGATAGCCACCGGAACACGGCTTTCGGCCGAGCTGTTTCAGGCCGCGCGGGTGATCCTGTCGGGGTTGCGAGGCGGGCTTGCGATTGCATCGATCGGGGCCTCGGGGTTGTTTGGTGCGGTCTGCGGCTCATCGGTCGCCACCGCCGCCACCATGACCCGCATCGCGCTGCCCGAAATGCGCAAATCGGGCTATGAAGATGGCTACGCGGCCTCGGCCATCGCGGCGGGCGGCAGCCTTGGCATTCTGATTCCGCCCTCGATCATCCCGATCATTTACGGTGCCATTGCCGAGCAATCGATACGCAAGCTGTTCGCGGCGGCACTGCTGCCGGGCATCGTGCTGATGCTGCTTTATATCGTGGTGGCAATGGTGATTGCAGCGCGGGTGCCGGGCAAGGTGCCCGCCGACGCGCCTGCAAGCGCGCGCGCTAGGCTGCGCGCACTGCGCGACCCCTGGCAGTTCGTGGTGCTGTTCACCGTCACCATCGGCGGCATCTATGCCGGGGTTTTCAGCCCGAACGAGGCTGCCGCGATCGGCGCCTTTGGCGCCATCGTGATTGGCGTGGCGGGCCGCAGGGTAACGCTGCGCAAGCTGCTGGAAGCGGTCCGAACCACCGCGATCACCAGCACCGTGCTGTTCATGATCATGATCGGCGCAACGATGTTTTCCAACTTCGTGGTGCAAACGCGGCTGCCGCATGTGCTGCTGGACATCGCGCAATCGTTCAACCTGCCGGGGTGGGGCGTGATGGTGTTGATCGTGGTGATCTACATCATTCTGGGCTGCTTTCTGGAAGGCATCGGCATGGTTCTGGTGACGGTTCCGGTATTTCTGCCGATCGTTGTGGGCTACGGCTATGACCCGATCTGGTTTGCGGTGATCGTGGTGATCGTGGTGGAACTGGGGCTGATCCATCCACCCGTCGGCATGAACCTGTTCGTGATTCAGGCACAGGTGCCAGACCTCAGGATCTCGCAGCTTTACATCGGCATCTTGCCGTTTCTGCTGGCGCCGTTTGCGCTGATCGCGCTGCTGTTCTTCTTTCCGGCCATCG
>PHEO01000262.1 GCA_002841195.1 Alphaproteobacteria bacterium HGW-Alphaproteobacteria-11 | reverse complement strand
AAGCAATCATCTGCGCGTCATAAAGTCCGGCAAGCGCCTGATTGCGCCAGCGCTGTCCATCCCATCGCTGAAAAGCTACATCTCCCCAAAACTTGGCAGTTCGAGATATAGCCTCCTTAAACGGCTCGACAATGCGTTCCGCCTCATCGGCGGATGCATTCTGGTTTTCTATCATGAACTCGTCCATGGAGCGGTACAAACTCCCGGTGAAGTGATTCCAGATTCTGTGCAACGTGAGAAAACGAAGAACGTATTCAGCATCTTGCATTTGTTGGTATGCGGATGATTTTACCCCATCAATCTTGAGCGCTGATCGCAGAAGTTTGCTTTCTGCACATTCATAGATTGCGTCGTTGAGGTGTCCACGAAATGCGACGTTCCGAATCTCCTGATTGTTCAGCTGTATCCCACCCCTATTCAATCTCATGAAAACTTCGTACTTCAATTGAGGATGGGATTGCTTCAGCAGCGTAATGACCCTGAGATATGGACGAATACGCAAAGCACTTTGAAGAGCTTGCGGAAGATCGCGAAACTTTGCTCCGTTTATCTCTGTGAACTGCGACAACCCTTTTAATGCGAACACATTATTTAGAAAATCCGCTACTGCGGTGATCCGCTGTTTTCCGTCAATAATTGAATAAATACCATACTCTTCTTCCGCCAAGTATATGGGCGGTACAGGCACATTTAGGAGAAAGGACTCTATAAGTTCCGATTGACGATCTATCCCCCAGCGCTCGCGCCGTTGGTATTTTGGGCTTAGATCAATTATTTGCCCGTCCACCATCTCCTTTAGACCCTGAAGAGAAAAATCCGACGCTTGAAGCACCAAATCGTTTTGTGATTGCTCAAAGCGACGCTCAATTTCTTTTTCGCTGCCCAGAGGCATCTTTCCCCTCCCCGGTGAATTCAACTAACCTCTAGGTAGTAGAAGTCGAGGTCGTCATGAAATAGGAGGCGGAGCTAAATCAGCCCGCCCATCGGCGATGACGGATCGGCGTAGAGCTTCTTCGGCATGCGTCCCGCGAGATAGGCGAGCCTGCCCGCCTCCACCGCCAGTTTCATCGCCCGCGCCATTTTGATCGGGTCCTTGGCTTCGGCGATCGCCGTGTTCATCAGCACGCCGTCGCAACCGAGTTCCATCGCCACCGCGGCGTCGGACGCCGTGCCGACGCCGGCGTCGACCAGCACCGGGACTTTCGACTGTTCGACGATCAGGCGGATGTTGATCGGGTTCTGGATGCCGAGGCCGGAGCCGATGGGGGCGGCGAGCGGCATGATCGCGCAGCAGCCCATCTCTTCCAGTTTCTTCGCCATGATCGGATCGTCGGTGCAATAGACCATCACCTCGAAGCCGTCCTTCAGCAGCGCTTCGGCGGCGCGCAGGGTTTCGATCATGTCGGGATAGAGCGTCTTCTTGTCGCCCAGCACTTCGAGCTTGACGAGGTTCCAGCCGCCGGCCTCGCGCGCGAGACGAAGCGTGCGCACCGCGTCTTCGGCCGTGTAGCAGCCCGCCGTGTTGGGCAGGTAGATCACCTTCTTCGGGTCGATGAAGTCGACCAGCATCGGCTCGTTCGGATTGGTGACGTTGACGCGGCGGACCGCGACCGTGACGATTTCGGCGCCGGCGGCTTCCACCGCAGCGGCGTTCTCGGCGAGGTCTTTATATTTGCCGGTGCCGACGATCAGGCGCGATTTCAGCCGGCGTCCGGCGACGATGAAGGGATCGTCGTCCGCGTTCGCCGTTTCGATGCGCTTGGCTGCTTCCGTCACTCGAACCACTCCCGCTTATCCGCCGCCGACAAAATTCACGATCTCCAGGCGGTCGCCATCCCTCAGCGCCACCTCGCCATAGGCCGAGCGCGGCACGATTTCGAGGTTGCGCTCGACGGCGATCTTGGCGGCGGGCAGGCCCAGCTTGCCGATCAGGCCGAGCACCGTCAGCGGGCCCTCGACCTCCCGCAATTCGCCGTTCACCGTCAGTTTCATGCCGTCGTTAACGCCTTTGCCGTTCGCCCGGATAATGGGTGAGAGGGGAGCCGACTTCAAGGCGGGCGTCCGCCGGTCCCCAAGCCTTTTACAGGTCCCGCGCATTGCGTATAAAGAGACGCCGCGATTCGGGGATATGAGAGGTCGCGGCGGGGACCACAATTTCGCCTATTTGCGGCCCTAGAGCCTGAGCCTCGCGCCCCCGGGGTTTACGGAAAGCCGCATCTCCCGCGACGCGTCACAGAAGCCGCCAGAAAGCCCGCCCGACCGCATGGCAAAAGCAAGCTCCAGCAAGGCCTCGAAGCCGGTGTTCGTCCTCAACGGGCCGAACCTCAACCTGCTCGGCCAGCGGGAGCCGGAAATCTATGGCTCGACGACGCTGGCCGAAATCGAGAAACAGGTGAAGGCCAAGGCCAAGACACTCGGCCTTACCGTCGATTGCCGGCAGTCGAACCATGAGGGCGAGCTTGTGGACTGGATCCAGGAGGCGCGGGTGAAAGCCAGCGCCGTGATCCTCAATGCCGGCGCCTATTCGCACACTTCGATTGCCATTCACGACGCGCTGGCGACGCTCGACATTCCGGTTGTCGAGGTCCACATCTCCAATGTCTACAAGCGCGAAAGCTTCCGGCATCATTCGACGATCTCGCCGGTCGCCACCGGCGTCATCTGCGGGCTCGGCACCATCGGCTATGCGCTGGCGCTCGAAGCGATCCATTCGAAGATTTAGGGAACAAGCGACGTGGCAACACCCCGCCCCACCGGCAAAAACGGAAGCAAGAAGAACGAGATGAGCAAATCGGGCGTCGATCAGGAACTGATCCGGCAACTGGCCGATCTCCTCAAGGAGACCGAGCTCAGCGAAATCGAGATCGAGACGGACAATCTGAAGCTGCGCGTGTCGCGGCAGGTGAGCCAGGTATCGGCGCATTTCGCGCCCGCGCCTTCGGCAGCGCCCGCCGCCGCACCGGCGGCGTCTGCGCCGGCCGACGCCGCGTCGCATCCCGGCGCCGTCGCCTCGCCGATGGTCGGCACGGCCTATCTCGCGGCCGAGCCCGGCACGCCGCCTTTCGTCACTGTCGGCTCGACGGTGAAGGAAGGCCAGACGGTCCTCATCATCGAGGCGATGAAGACCATGACCCACATCCCCGCCCCGCGCTCGGGCAAGGTAAGTGCGATCCTCGTGGAAGACGGACAGCCGGTCGAATTCGGCGAGCCGCTTCTCGTGATCGAATAAGCGGGCCGGGCGCGCGCGATGTTCGAAAAAGTCCTCATTGCAAATCGCGGCGAGATCGCGCTGCGCATTCATCGCGCCTGCCGCGAAATGGGCATCAAGACGGTTGCCGTGCATTCGACGGCGGATGCCGACGCGATGCATGTGCGGCTCGCCAACGAAAGCGTCTGCATCGGACCGCCTGCCGCCAGCGAAAGCTACCTCAACATTCCGGCGATCATTTCGGCCTGCGAAATCACCGGCGCCGACGCCGTGCATCCGGGCTACGGGTTCCTGTCCGAGAACGCCAAGTTCGCCGACATATTGAAGGCGCATGGCATCACCTTTATCGGGCCGAGCGGCGACCATAT
>PHEO01000028.1 GCA_002841195.1 Alphaproteobacteria bacterium HGW-Alphaproteobacteria-11 | reverse complement strand
TATGACGACCCGCGCAACGCCAATCTCGCCCATGTGATCGACCGCCGCAAAGGCCTGCCGGTCACGCTCGGCATTCTCTATCTGCATGTCGGCGCGAAGCTCGGTCTCGACCTGACGGGTTTGAACTTTCCGGGCCATTTCGTGCTCCGCCTGCGCGCCGCCGACGATGCGGTGGTGCTCGACCCGTTTAATGGCGGCCGCCCTTTGACCGCCGCCGACCTGCTGACGCTGCTGCGCGGCGTCGAGGGGCCCGACGCGCGGCTGACGCCGGAGGCCTGCGAGCCGGTCGGCCCGCGCGACATCCTGCTCCGGCTTGAAAACAACATCCTGAGCCGCGCCATCAAGAGCGGCGACTTCGCCCGCGCCCGCGCCGTGGTGCTGCGCATGATCTGGCTGGCGCCGCAGCGCGCGGGGCTTCGCTTCGAGCTCGGCCGCCTCGAAGTTCATGCCGGGCACATGGGCGCCGCCGCCCATGCCTTCGAGACCTGCAAGGACCTGGCCGCCGATATCGGCGAAACCCGCATCGCCGGCATGGCCGAAGAGGCGCTGCGCCGCCTGAAGACCCGCCTCAACTGATTTTTTTCTCGCAAAGGGCCGCGCCTCCCCCCATCTTTCCCCGAGCCCGCCCGCCCGCGAAAGAGTGCGAGAGAAAAACATGAGCCTTGCCGTCGCCATCCAGATGGACCCGGTCCACCAGATCAACATCAACGCGGATTCGACCTTCGCGCTGGGGCTGGAGGCGCAGCGCCGCGGCCACACGCTCTTCTATTACGAGCCTCAGGACCTTTCGATGCGCGACGGCCGCGCCTATGCGCGGATGCGCCCCCTGACGCTGCGCCGCGAGACCGGCAATCATTCGACGCTCGGCAGCCTCGAAAAGACCTTCCTTGAAAATGTCGATGTGGTGCTGATGCGTCAGGACCCGCCTTTCGACATGAGCTACATCACCGCGACGCATATCCTCGAAACCGTGCATCCGAAAACGCTGGTCGTGAACGACCCCGCCGAGGTGCGCAATGCGC
This sequence comes from Alphaproteobacteria bacterium HGW-Alphaproteobacteria-11, assembly GCA_002841195.1. Classification (GTDB taxonomy): domain Bacteria; phylum Pseudomonadota; class Alphaproteobacteria; order Parvibaculales; family Parvibaculaceae; genus Parvibaculum. The sequence continues at coordinate 20,180 of PHEO01000028.1, read as the reverse complement.
CGGAGAAGCTTTTCGCGGTGCGCTTCAAGGGGCTCTTGCCGCCGACGCTGATCAGCCGCGACCCGGAGGAAATCCGCGCCTTCCGCCGCGAGTTCGGCGACATCATCGTCAAGCCGCTCTTCGGCAATGGCGGCATCGGCGTCTTCCGCATCCGCGAGGGCGACGAGAACCTCAATTCGCTGCTCGAGATTTTCGGCCAGATGAACCGCGAGCCGGTGATCGTGCAGAAATATCTCCCCGAAGTGCGGCAGGGCGACAAGCGCATCATCCTGGTCGACGGGCAGCCCGTCGGCGCCATCAACCGCGTCCCGGCCGAGGGCGAATCGCGCTCCAACATGCATGTCGGCGGGCGTCCCGAAAAATGGTCGCTGACAAAGCGCGAGCGCGAGATCTGCGAGATGATCGGACCGGAACTGAAGAAGCGCGGATTGATCTTCGTCGGCATCGACGTGATCGGCGACTGGCTGACCGAGATCAACGTCACCTCGCCGACCGGCATTCAGGAGATCGACCGCTTCGACAATGCCAATCTGGCGGGGCTGGTCTGGGACGCGATCGAGGCGCGCAGATAGAGCGGAGATGAATATGGCGCGGGGAGCACGCATCAACTGGGCGCGTTACGCGATCGTGGCGGCGGCGATTGCGCTGATTGTCGGCGCCATCTGGACGCTGCGCCCGGTGTTCATCGCCGATGCGCCGCCGCCCACCGTCGAGGAAACGGCGGCGCGCATCCACGGCGCGGTCATCGCCATCGACACCCATGTCGATATCCCCTCGACCTTCGCGACCGATATCTACGATCCCGGCAAACGCGGCACGTATCCCGTGCAGGTTGATCTGCCGCGCATGCGCGAGGGCGGTCTCGACGCGGTCTTCTTCATCGTCTATGCGGGGCAGGGCGCGCGCGACGATGCGGGCCATGCGCAAGCCGCCTCGGAAGCCTTCGCGAAATTCGCCGCCATCCACCGCATGACCGATAGTCTGTATCCGGACGAAATCGGTCTCGCCCGCTCCGCGGCCGACATTCGCCGCCTCCACGCCGATGGCAAGCTGGTCGCGCTGATCGGTATCGAAAACGGTTACGTCGTCGGCCGCACGCCCGAACTGCTCGACATCTATTACGCGCTTGGCGCGCGCTATCTCGGCCTTGTCCACAACGGCCACAACGACATTGCCGACAGCGCCTTGCCGCAGGAGCGGTTCACCGACCGCACCAACGAGGAAGGCGGCGAGCATGGCGGCCTGTCGGATTTCGGCCGTGCGCTCATCGCCCGCGCCAACGATCTGGGGCTGATGGTCGATGTCTCTCACGCCTCGAAAGCCGCCGCGCTGGAAGCGATCGAGTTGTCGCGCGCCCCGGTCATCGCCTCGCATTCCTCCGTTCACGCGCTTCATCCCCATCCGCGCAACATGACGGACGAGGAAATAAAGGCGCTGGCGGCAAAAGGCGGCGTCATCCAGATCGTCGCCTTCGATGCCTATCTGCATGAGGTGCCGGAAGAGAAGCTGACGGCGCGGCGCGAACTGGCCGTCTCGCTCGGCCTGACCTCGCTCGACGCCTTTTTCGGCGCAACAGATGAGACGAAGCGCAAATTCGCCGACGGTGTTGCCGCTCTCGACGCCAAATGGCCGCGCGCCACCGTGGCGACGCTCGCCGATCACATCGACCATGCGGTGCGGCTCGTCGGCATCGACCATGTCGGCATCTCGTCGGACTTCCAGGGCGGCGGCGGCATCGAAGGCTGGTCCCATGCCGGCGAAACGCTGAACGTGACGGCCGAACTCGTCCGCCGCGGCTACACCGAAGAAGAAATCGCCAAACTCTGGGGCGAAAACCTGATGCGCGTGATGGACGCGGCCGAGGCGGCGCGGAGATGAATCGTGTTCCCATTTCGTTCTTGCGCCTGTTAAATCTCTCGGCTAGCCTTTCGCCATAACGCGAGGGCCCCGGCCCCGCGCCGGGGCAGGGGGCCGAAACATGGTCGCGCATATCGAGACGGTGGCCTTTCAGGGCGTCGAGGCGCGGCCCGTCGATGTGCAGGTCCATATCGCCAGCGGCGTCATCGGCTTTGCGGTGGTCGGCCTCGGCGACAAGGCGGTGGCCGAAAGCCGCGAGCGCGTCCGCGCCGCCCTCCATGCGATCGGCCTCGGGCTCCCTGCGAAACGCATCACGGTCAATCTCGCCCCCGCCGACCTGCCGAAGGAAGGCAGCCATTACGACCTTCCCATCGCGCTCGGCCTGCTGGTCGTCATGGGCGTCCTTCCGGCGCAGGAGCTCGAACGTTTCGTCGCCATCGGCGAATTGTCATTGGACGGCACGATCAATCCGGTCGCCGGCGCGCTGCCGGCCGCCATTGCCGCCAATGCGCGCGGCAAGGGCCTGATCTGCCCCGAGGCCTGCGGGCCCGAAGCCGCATGGGCCGGCATGGATGCGGGCAATCCCGGCGGCGTCCTCGCGCCGCGCTCGATCATCGCGCTGGTCAATCATTTCCGCGGCAGCCAGGTGCTGTCGGAGCCGGCGCCGATGAAGGCGGTCGAGGCGGGTCCGGTGCCCGATCTCCGCGACATCAAGGGACAGGAATCGGCCAAGCGCGCGCTCGAAGTGGCGGCGGCGGGCGGTCACAATATGCTGATGGTCGGCCCGCCCGGTTCCGGAAAGTCGATGTTGGCGGCGCGCCTTCCCGGAATTCTGCCGCCGCTTAGCCCTCGCGAGATGCTGGAGGTCTCGATGGTTTCCTCCCTCGCGGGGGAACTTTTGAAAACCGGCGTCGGCCGCCGCCGCCCCTTCCGCGCCCCGCATCATTCGGCCTCGATGCCGGCGCTGGTCGGCGGCGGGCTGCGCGTCCGCCCCGGTGAAATCTCGCTCGCGCATCGAGGCGTTTTGTTTCTGGATGAACTGCCGGAGTTCCCGCGCCAGGTTCTGGATAGCCTGCGTCAACCGCTCGAATCCGGCGAGGCGGTCGTCGCCCGCGCCAATGCGCACGTCACCTTCCCGGCCCGCTTCCAGCTCGTCGCGGCAATGAACCCCTGCCGCTGCGGCCATGCGGGCGACGCGGCGCGCGCCTGTCCGCGCGTGCCCCGCTGCATCGGCGATTATCAGGCGAAGCTTTCGGGTCCGATGCTCGACCGCATCGACATCCACATCGAAGTGCCCCCCGTCGCCCATGCCGATCTGGCGCTGCCGCCGCCCGCCGAAGGTTCGGCCGAGGTGTCCGCCCGCGTCGCCGCCGCGCGCGAGGCGCAGGAGGCGCGCTTCACCGAAATCGTCGGCCCGCAATCCATGCTGCTCAACGCCCATGTCGAGGGCGAACTGCTCGACCGCATCGCAACGCCCGACGATGCCGGCAAGCGCCTGCTGGTCGAGGCGTCGGAGCGCATGGGTCTCACCGCGCGCGGCTATCATCGCGTGCTGCGCGTCGCCCGCACACTGGCCGATCTCGATGGCGCGGACGGCGTTACCCGCATCCACATCGCCGAGGCGCTCGCCTATCGCGAAACGGTGGCCGGGAAACTCGGCGCGGCGGCCTGACGCACACAGTCGATTCACCTTCCGCTAACCATAAGCCTTAGCGCTTTCTCAAGGGCGGGAAGGGCACAGTCGGGTCTTGTCGACATGCCCGGCCCTGCGGCCGGCAGCCGCGGAACCCGTATGCCCGTCTTTGCCTTCGACCAGATGCCCCTCTTCCTGCTCGGGCTGGCCGTCGCCCTGTTTCTGGGCGTCGAGGCCTGGCGCCGCGCCTCGGCGCGTGCCGCCGCGCATCTCGCCGAAATCGAAGTGCTGCAGGCGCGCATCGAAACGCTGCGCGACGAGAAATGGGAAATCGCCGAACGCGAAGCGCGCCTCGCCGATCTTCTGCGCGCACAGGGCGACGTCATCATCCGCAAGGATTTGCAGGCGCGCCTCACTTACGTCAACGACGTCTTCTGCGACACCTTCGGCAAGAGCCGCGCCGAGGTGATCGGCCGCCCCTTCCTGCCCGACGTTCCCGAAGGCGACGCGCCGCGCATGCTGGCGAGCTTCGCCGGTCTTGCGACGCCGCCGCACCGCATCCGCTTCGACGAGCGTGTGGTGACCACGCGCGGTCCCCGCTGGATCGCCTGGGAGGAATTCGCGATCCGCGACGACGACGGCAAGCTGGTCGAAATCCAGTCGGTCGGCCGCGACGTCACCGACCGCAAGCTGGCGGAAGAAAAGCGCGCCGAGGCCTTGCGCGAGGCGAAGGAAGCCAACCGCGCGAAAAGTCTTTTCCTCGCCGCGATGAGCCATGAAATCCGTACACCGATGAACGGCGTCATCGGCATGACGCAATTGCTCCTCGACACCAAACTCGCGCCCGCGCAACGCTCCTACGCCGAAGCCGTGCGCGCCTCCGGTCAGGCGCTGCTCGCCATCATCAACGACATTCTCGACTATTCGAAAATCGAAGCGGGCAAGGTCACGCTCGACGAAGCGCCTTTCGATCCGCGTCATGTGCTCGAAAGCGTTGCCGAGCTTCTGGCGCCGCGCGCCTTCGACAAGGGCCTCGAAGTCGTCACCGACATTTCGGCATCGGTGCCGACGCGCCTTCTCGGCGACGAACCGCGCATCCGCCAGATCCTGATCAACCTCGCCGGCAACGCGATCAAGTTCACAGGCGCGGGCGGGGTCGCACTGCGTCTGTCGCGCACCGGCGCCCACGCCGGAGATCGCGCCGAGCTGCTGCTTGAGATCGAAGACACCGGCATCGGCATGGACAAGACGAGCCTCGAACATATCTTCGACGAATTCGCGCAGGCCGATCAGTCCCATGCCCGTCAGTATGAAGGCACCGGCCTTGGCCTTGCGATCACGCGCCGTCTGGTCGACGCGATGGGCGGGCGCATCGAGGTCGAAAGCGAACGCGGCAAGGGCTCGGTCTTCCGCGTTCACCTGCCGCTGAAGATCGCCGAACCGGCGGCCGGCATTGCCTCCTTCTCCGCGCTCGAAGGCATGCGCGTATTGATCCTCAACGACCGGCCGCTGCTGGCGGCAGGCCTCGCGCGCGCCGCCGGCGCCGCCGGTGCGGAAACGCATCTCGTCGCCGATGCCGCCGCCCTTGCCCGCGCGCTCGCCGCGGCGCCCGCCGATGTTTTTATCTGTCCCGCCGATGGTGCGGCCGGCGAAGGCGCGGCGCTCGCCGCCGAAGCGCGCCGCCTGCATCCCGGCATCGGCACGCTGGTGTTGCTGCGCCCGCAGGATCGCGACCGCCTCGATGCGCTGACGCAAGGCGGCGACGCGCCTTTCGACGGCTATCTGGTGCGCCCCGTGCGCGCCGCCTCGTTGCTCGGCCGCCTGACCGATCTGCGCGTGCGCGGCTGGGCCGGCGACATCGGCGCACCCTATGCGCACGACTTCGCGGCCGTCGAGCCGGAAGCGCCGCCGCTGCCCAAACCGAAAGAGAAAATGACGGCCCCCATCTTGCCGCTCTGCGTGCTGGTCGCCGAGGACAACGAGATCAATGCGCTGCTGACGCGCACCCTCCTCGAACATACCGGTCACAGCGTTCGTCTGGCGCGCAACGGCGTCGAGGCCATCGCCGCCGTCGAGGCCGATGCGGCCGGCGAGATCGACCTCGTGCTGATGGACCTTCACATGCCGGGCATGGACGGCTTCGAGGCGACGGCGCGCATTCGCGCCCTCGACACCGCCCATGCGGCCCTTCCCATCGTCGCACTGACGGCCAACGCGATGGCCGAAGACCGCCAGGCCTGCCTCGACGCGGCGATGGACGATTATCTGTCGAAGCCCGTCGCCGCCGACGCCCTCACCACGACGCTCGCCCAATGGGCCGGCCGCCGCTCGGCGCATGGAACGCGCGCTGGCGAAAAGGCGAATCTTGCCTAGAGTGAAGCCGGTTGAACGGCGCGGGGAATGATTCGATGTCGGTGGCGGAAGACAAGCGCGACGGCCGGATGAGCCTCGCCGAAATGTGGAAGGTCTATGCCGAGCCGCGCATGCTGATCATGCTGCTGCTGGGCTTCTCGGCCGGCCTTCCCTACCTCCTCGTTTTCTCGACGCTTTCGGCATGGCTGCGCGAGGTCGGCGTCACCCGCACCGAAATCGGCCTGCTGAGCTATGTCGGCCTTGCCTACACGATCAAGTTTCTCTGGGCACCGCTTCTCGACCGCATCCGCCTGCCCGTGCTCGACCGCCTGCTCGGCAAGCGCCGCGCCTGGATGATCCTGGCGCAAGCCGTCGCGGCCGCCGCCCTCGTCGTCATCTCCTTCAGCGATCCGGCCGTCTCGCTGGTGCCGGTCGTCTTCGGCGCGCTGGTGCTCGCCTTCGCCTCGGCGACCCAGGACATCTCGATCGACGCCTGGCGCATCGAGGCCGCGCCGGAGGAAAAACAGGGCGCGATGGCCGCCGTCTACCAGCTCGGCTACCGCTTCGCGCTGATCGGATCGGGCGCCGGCGCGCTTTACATCGCCGACTTCATCTCGTGGCAGGCGGCCTATCTTGCGATGGCGGCATTGATGCTGGTCGGCATCGGCGCGGCTTTGCTCGCGCCGCGTCTGCCCGAAGCGCAGGCGCCGATCATCGGCGAGGAGGCGATGGCCGAAATCGCCCACCGCTTCCACATGCAAGGCCCGTTCGAAGCCGCCTTCGCCTGGACCTACCGCGCCGTCATCGCGCCCTTCGTCGATTTCTTCGGCCGCTACGGCTGGTGGTCGCTCGCCATGCTGGCGCTGATCGGTCTTTACCGCGTGCCCGATTTCGTGATGGGCGTGATGGCCAACCCGCTCTATATCGACATCGGCTTCTCGCTCTCGACCATCGCCACGGTGGTGAAGGTCTATGGCGTCTGGATGACGATTGCGGGCGCCGTCATCGGCGGTCTTGCGGTGGCGCGCTTCGGCATCATGCGTACGCTGCTGGCCGGCGCGCTCGCCGCCACGCTCACCAATCTCGTCTTCGTCTGGCTGGCGATGCAAGGCGCGAACACGACCGCGCTTGCCGTCACCATCAGCGCCGAGAATTTCTCCGGCGGTTTCGCCGGCACCTGCCTCATCGCCTATATGTCGAGCCTGGTGAACCACCAGTTCGCGGCCACGCAATACGCACTGTTCAGTTCGGCCTTCGCACTGCCGGGCAAGATATTGGGCGGTCTTTCGGGCGTCATGGTCGATTGGTATGCCGTCCGCCCCGCCATCGCCGAAGCGTTGGTCGGGGTGGCGCCGGGCCTCACGCCGGCGACTGTCGGCTATGTGCCCTTCTTCATCTCGACAGCGCTGATGGGTGTGCCGGCCATCCTGCTGATCCTGCTCGTGATGGGACACCGAAAGAAAATAGAAGCAAAAACAACGGCATAAGGTCGACATCTTGGTGTCGCCGTCTGCTGCGACAAGAGGCCGGCGATTTCCCCCGCCGTGCTTGCTTGGCACAAGGCGGCGATAATGAAAGGATGAAGGCATGACGACGGGAGGCCCGGGTTCGGGTGGGGCTGAACCGGCGACACGCGGCGACGTGGCCCCGCTTCGTGCGCCGCGTCCCGGCAATGTGAACGATTTGGGTTTAGGGTCCGCAATAGTGCCAATGATAAAAACGGACAAAAGCGGCGGGCCGCTTTCCTCGGCGGTTGCGCGTCCGGCCGAAGCGGCAAGTTATGGCCGCCGCGGCGACCTCGAAGTCCGTCTCGCCTCCTCGCCGCGCGAGATCGACGCCGCGCAAGCGATCCGCTACCGCGTCTTCTACGAGGAAATGTCGGCGATCCCCGATGCCGAAACGCGCGCCCGCAAGCGCGACGCCGACCGTTTCGACGACATCTGCGATCACCTGCTGGTGCTCGATCATGCGCTGGTGCGGGGCGAGGACGGCGAGTTGCCGCCCGAAGATCCCGAAAGCCTGAAGAAGGTCGTCGGCTGTTACCGCCTGCTGCGCCAGGACGTCGCCGAGCGCCAGGGCGGTTTCTACACCGCCAGCGAATACGACATCGCGCCCCTGCTCGCGCGTCATGCCGATCTCAAATTTCTGGAGCTCGGCCGTTCCTGCGTGCTGCAGCCTTACCGCACCCGGCCGACCGTCGAACTGCTGTGGCACGGCATCATGCATTATGTGACCGCGCACAATCTCGACGTGATGTTCGGCTGCGCGAGCTTCGAGGGCACGGACCCGGCGGCGCTCGCCGCGCCGCTCTCCTATCTCCACCACTTCCATGCCGCGCCGGAAGACTGGCGCGTCCGCGCGCTGCCCGAATGCTACGCGGAAATGAACCGCATACCGAAAGACGAAGTCGATCCGCGTGACGCCCTGCGCGCCCTGCCGCCGATGATCAAGGGCTATCTTCGTGCCGGCTGCTACATCGGCGAGGGCGCGGTGGTCGACCGGCAGTTCGGTACCACCGACGTGCTGATCGTTTTTCCCGTCGCCCAGATTTCCGACCGCTACCTATCGAAGTTCGGCACCAAATATGGCACCCCGCGCGGCAGCTGAAACTCAGCGGTCGAGATTATAGGCTGCCAGCGCCGCCATGTTGACGAGGTCGGAAACGTTGGCCGTCATCGGCACGATCTGCACCGGCTTTTCGAGGCCGACAAGCAGCGGCCCGATCAGCGTCGAACCGCCCAGCACCTTGAGCAGCTTGGTCGAGATCGACGCGGCATGGATCGCCGGCATGATCAGCACATTGGCCGTGTCGGAGAGCCGGCAGAACGGATAAAGCGACATCGTCTCGCGGTTGAGGGCGACATCGGCCGCCATCTCGCCGTCATACTCGAAATTGACATTGCGCGTATCGAGAATGCGCACCGCGTCGCGCACCGTCGCCGGGCGCTCATGCGTATGCGTACCGAAGCTCGAATTGGCGAGCAGCGCCACGCGCGGTTCGTAGCCGAGGCGTCGCGCGACTTCCGCGGCCTGCGTCGCGATATCGGCGAGTTCGGTTGCCGTCGGCATCTCGTAGACATTGGTGTCGGCGACAAGCACCGTGCGTCCGCCCGCCACCACCAGCGTCACGCCGATGGGTTTGCGCCCGTCCACCGCGTCGATGACGCGGCGCACATCTTCCAGCGCCACCGAGTAGGTGCGCGTGACGCCCGTCACCATCGCGTCGGCGTCGCCCCTCTCCAGCATCAGTGCCGAAAAGATGTTGCGGTCGTTGCTGGTGAGCCGGTGACAGTCGCGATAGAGAAAGCCCTGCCGCTGCAGCTTGCTGTAAAGAAAGTCGGCATATTCATCGACCTTCTCCGAAGTGCGCGCGTTGCGGATGTCGAGATCGGTCTTCGGGTCGAGCCCCATCTGGCCGAGCGTATGGCGAATTTGCTCCTCGCGGCCGACAAGGATCGGCTGGCCGAGGCCGCCGTCGCGAAAGGCGAGGGCGGCGCGGATCACGCGCTCTTCCTCGCCCTCGGCAAAGACGACGCGCTTCGGATCGCGCCTGACCTTGTCCATGATGACCTGCAGCGTGCCCGCCGTCGGGTTGAGCCGCGCCGAAAGCCGGTTCTTGTAGGCTTCCATGTCGACGATCGGCAGCCGCGCGACGCCTGAATCCATCGCCGCCTTCGCCACCGCCGGCGGAATTTCGCGAATGAGCCGCGGGTCGAACGGCACCGGAATGATGTAGCCGGGGCCGAAGCGCGGCCGCTCGTCCTGATACGCCGCTGCCACCTCGTCCGGCACGTCTTCGCGCGCCAGCTTCGCCAGCGCCCGCGCGCAGGCGATCTTCATGTCCTCGTTGATCGCGCTGGCGCGCACATCGAGCGCCCCGCGAAAGATATAGGGGAAGCCGAGCACATTGTTGACCTGGTTCGGATAGTCGCTGCGTCCCGTCGCGATGATCGCGTCGTCGCGCACCTGCAACACTTCCTCGGGCGTGATCTCGGGATCCGGATTGGCCATCGCGAAGATGATCGGCTTGTCGGCCATCGAGGCGACCATCTTCTGGTTGATCGCGCCCTTGGCCGACAGCCCCAGGAAAACGTCGCAGCCCACCATCGCTTCTTCGAGCGTCCGCGCGTCGGTCGTCGCCGCATGCGCCGACTTCCACTGGTTCATGCCCTCGACGCGGCCCTTGTAGATGACGCCCTTTGTGTCGCAGAGGATCGCATTGTCATGCGGCAGCCCCATCGCCTTGATGAGTTCGAGGCAGGCGATGCCGGCCGAGCCCGCGCCATTGACGACGACCTTGATGTCCTTGATGTCGCGATCGGTCAGGAAGAGCGCATTGATGAGCCCGGCCGCGGTGATGATCGCCGTGCCGTGCTGGTCGTCGTGAAAGACCGGAATGTCCATCATCTCGCGCAAGCGGCTTTCGATGACGAAGCAGTCGGGCGCCGAAATATCTTCCAGGTTGATGCCGCCGAAGGACGGCCCCAGATAACGCACCGAATTGATGAAGGCGTCGACATCCTTGGTGTCGACTTCGAGGTCGATGGAATCGACATCGGCAAAGCGCTTGAACAGCACCGCCTTGCCTTCCATCACCGGCTTCGAGGCCAGCGCGCCGAGATCGCCGAGCCCGAGGATCGCCGTGCCGTTCGAGATCACGGCGACGAAATTGCCCTTCGAGGTGTAGTCATAGGCCGCGTCGGGATTTTCGGCGATGGCGCGCACCGGCGCCGCGACGCCGGGGCTGTAGGCCAGCGACAGGTCGCGCTGCGTCGCCATCGGCTTCGTGGCGTTGATTTCGAGTTTCCCGGGCTTGCCCTGGGAATGGAAGAGGAGCGCTTCCTCGTCGGTAAACTGGCGCCGCTTTTTCTTGCTCATGCGATCGGACATCCGGAGTTTCGGCTGGAAGCGCGCAAATCCCGGAACACCGCCGGAAGCCCGCCCCTCCGGGGCCCGCCCCGGATGCCGCTTTGTAGGCTGGCGATCCGTCAATAACAAGCCGCCGCCGTTGATTCTGCCCGATTTTCGGCTCTCCGGGCCCCTCTTTCAGGCAGCGGCGGTTCTGCTAGTCTGCGCTTCCATGTCAGAGCCCGCCGCCCATCCCTTCAAGCAGGAAAACCTGCCTTCCGCTGCGGCGCCGCCCGACGCAACCCCCATGATGGCGCAATATCTGGAGATCAAGGCCGGTCATCCGGGCGCGCTCCTTTTCTACCGCATGGGCGATTTCTACGAGCTCTTCTTCGACGACGCGGTGGCCGCCGCCGAAGCCCTCGACATCGCGCTCACGAAGCGCGGCAAGCATGCGGGCGCCGACATCCCGATGTGCGGCGTGCCGGTCCACAGCCACGAGGCCTATCTGGAACGCCTGATCCGCAAGGGTTTCAAGGTCGCGGTCTGCGAGCAGGTCGAGGATCCGGCGGAAGCGAAAAAGCGCGGCGCGAAATCGGTGGTCGCCCGCGCCGTCACTAGGCTGGTGACGCCCGGCACCTTGACCGAGGACACGCTGCTCGACGCCCGCGCCCACAATTATCTGGCCGCGCTTGCCCGCACCGGTGCCGAAGCGATGCTCGGCCTCGCCTGGGTCGATGTCTCGACGGGCCGTTTCGAGGCGATGGCGCTGCCGCCTTCCGCCCTTGGCGCGGAGCTGGCGCGGCTTGCGCCCGGCGAATTGCTGATCACCGAAGGCGCGGCCGACGATGCCGCCGCGCAATCGGGTGCCGCGCTGACCGAACTGCCGCCCGCCCGTTTCGACAGCGCCGCCGCCGAGCGCCGCTTGAAAGCCCATCTCGGCGTCGCGGCGCTCGACGCCTTCGGCGCCTTCACCCGCGCCGAACTCGGCGCCATGGGCGCGCTGCTCGGTTACGTCGAGCTGACCCAGGTCGGCCGCATGCCGGCCTTGAGCGCGCCGCGCCGCATCGCCGGCACCGATGCCATGTCCATCGACGCCGCGACCCGCGCCAATCTCGAACTGGTGAAAACGCTGCAGGGCGAAAGCGCCGGATCGCTGTTGTCGGTGATCGACCGCACGGCGACGGGCGCCGGCGCGCGCGAGCTGGCCTCGCGCCTCGCCGCGCCGCTGACAGATCCATTGGCGATTGCCGCGCGCCTCGACGCCGTCGAATGGTTCCTCGACAGCCGCGACATCCGCCGCGACCTGCGCGCTGCCCTGAAATCGGCGCCCGACATCGCCCGTGCGCTTTCGCGCCTGTCGCTGGCGCGTGGCGGCCCGCGCGATCTGGCGGCGATTGCCGGCGGCCTTTCTGCCGCGCATCGGCTCGCGGCGATGCTCGACGCCGCGCCGCAATCGCTGCTGCCGCTGCCGCAGGAAACAGCATCAGCCGCTGAGGCCTTGCGCGGCGTCGCCGCAAATCTGCAAACGCATCTCGCCGCCGCGCTCGCCGAGGAACTGCCGCTGCTGGCGCGTGACGGTGGCTTCATCGCCAAGGGTCACGACGCCGCGCTCGACGAAACCCGCGCGCTCCGCGACGATGCGCGCAAACTGATCGCCGGGTTGCAAACGAAATATGCGGGCGAGACCGGCATCGCCGCCCTGAAGATCCGCCACAACAATGTGCTCGGCTATTACATCGAGGTGCCGCCGCGCCACGGCGAAAAGCTTGTCGCCCCGCAATTCTCCGAGAGCTACATCCACCGCCAGACCATGGCGAATGCGATGCGTTTCACGACGCCGGAACTTGCAGGGTTGGCCAGCCGCATCGCCGAGGCCGCCGGCCGCGCGCTCGAAATCGAACTGGCGCTTTTCGACGCGCTGGCCGCCGCCGTGATCGCCGAAGCGCCGGCGCTTTCGCGCGCCGCCGCCGCGCTCGCCGCGCTCGATGTCGCGACTGCGCTTGCCGAACTCGCCGCCGAGCGCCGTTATGCGCGCCCCCGCGTCGATGCCAGCCTTGCCCTCGATATTCGCGGCGGCCGTCATCCGGTCGTCGAAGCCGCGCTGGCGCGCACCGGCGAACAATTCGTGCCCAACGACTGCAACCTCTCGGCGGGAGAGAAGGACAACAAGCATATATGGCTCTTGACCGGGCCCAACATGGCCGGCAAGTCGACCTTCCTGCGCCAGAACGCATTGACCGCCATTCTGGCGCAGATGGGAAGTTTCGTGCCGGCGGAAGACGCGCATATCGGCATCGTCGATCGTTTGTTCAGCCGCGTCGGCGCCGCCGACGATCTGGCGCGCGGTCGCTCGACCTTCATGGTCGAAATGGTCGAGACGGCGGCGATCCTCAATCAGGCAGGCCCGCGCGCGCTGGTGATCCTCGACGAGATCGGCCGCGGCACCGCCACTTATGACGGTCTCTCGATCGCCTGGGCCGCCGTCGAACATCTGCATGAAGTCAACCGCTCGCGGGCGCTGTTCGCGACGCATTACCACGAGCTGACCGCGCTCACCGAAAAGCTGCCGCATCTGGCCAACGCGACGATGCGCGTCAAGGAATGGCAGGGCGATGTCGTCTTCCTGCATGAGGTCGGCCCCGGCGCCGCCGACCGTTCCTACGGCATCCAGGTGGCGAAACTCGCAGGCCTCCCCGCGCCCGTCATCGCCCGCGCGCAGGCCGTGCTGGCGGCGCTCGAAAAAAGCGGCGAGGGCGCAAGGGCCGCGAAACTCATCGACGACCTGCCTCTTTTCTCGTCAACGGCAAAGCCCGCCCCCGTCGTCAGGACAAGCGCCGCCGAGGAAGAACTGAAAACCGTCAACCCCGACGCGCTGACGCCGAAGGAAGCCCTTGACCTCATCTACAGATTGAAGGCGCTTGCGGCGAAAGACGGCGCGTAGACGTCCTCACCTTCCGCGGACCGGGAAGGTGAGGGGCCTCACTTCCGCCCGATGTAAATGCACTCGTCGCGCAACAGTCCCCACTTCACTTCTTCCTCCGGTTTGCGCCGGTAGATCTCGACCTTGAAGCCCGCCGCTTCGAGCTTCGTCGCGAAGTCGCGCCCGTAATAGCGCTTGTGGTCGGTGCCGCCGAAATGCGCGAAGCGTTCGTCGAGGTCGGTGATCGCCGGATTCTCGTAGGTTGCCTCGCGCGACAGATTGATCGGCACCGAGAAGAAGCCGTAGCCGCCGGGCTTCAGCACCCGGAACATTTCGTGCATCGCCGCCTTGTCGTCGTCGACATGCTCGAAAACGTGATGGGCGACCACCACATCGAAAAAATTATCCGGACGGTCGATCTTTGTGATGTCGAGCCGGTACTTGGCGATCTTCGCGTAGAGATCGGCGGGCTCGTAATCGGGGTTGTTCTTCATCGCCCGTATCAGCCATTTCTCCGGGCCGAACTGCAGTATCTTCTTCGTCGTGAGATCGATATTGTGGTCGAGCAGATAGAGTTGCATCAGCCGGTGTCGTTCACGCGAGCCGCAATTCGGGCAGCGCGTGTCCCAGCGCGAGGGTCGGCCGACCGACAGGAAGATACCGTGATAGCCGCAAACCGGGCAGTCCCGCTTGATCTTCTTTCGCGAAAACTGCCCGCGATCCTTCCACCAGCCCTGTACGAACCGGCTGAAAACTTTTCGCCGGTCGATCCCGGTATGTTTGTCGCTCAAGGCCTGCTCGCTCAAATGTTGCCGTCCACTGCCCGCTGCCGGGCGATGAAACATCGTCAACCTCTGAACAGGTTTGTCAAGCAACGAGCGGCGGGGCGTCAAAGCCGCGCGGGTTCGACCTCGATCTTCCGCAGCGCCTCCCGGAGGTCGGCAATGCCGGCCGCGGGGTCGCCGCTTTCGCATTTCTCGACGCCGCTTCGGTGCAGCGCGCGCGCCGTGTCGGCCTGCGGAAAACTCTTGCGGTATTTGAAATCGAACTGGAACCGGTAGTTGAGCCGGTCGCAGACGACGCCGGTGTCGTCCTCAGGCGATTGCGCGGCGGCGGTCCCGGCGAGCGCGGTAGCGGCGCCGAACCCCGCAGCGGCGAGAAACAAGGCGATGTTGCGCATCGCGTTCTCCTTGCGGTCTGCTCAGGCCGCCGGTTCGACCAGCAGCGTGCGCAGTGCTTCGCGCAACTGGTCGGCGCCCTCATCGGCATTGCCGGCGCGGCAGTTTTCGACCGCCGCTTCCTGCGCCGCGCGCGCTTCGTCCGCATAGGGCAGATCCGCCTTGAACTTGGAAACGAAGTTGAACTGCGCGTTGAGACGCGCGCAGGTGTCGTCGTCGAGCGTCTGTGCCTGTGCGCTGGCGGCCGGCGTCATCGCAATGCCGGCGGCCAGCAGGGCCGCGCCCAGCGCTGCGGCGAGCGAGGCTTCTTTCGGAAAGGTGGCTGTATGGCGCATGGCTTTCATCCTCCATCCGTTGCCTGTTTGCGTCATCTCTGCTGCCAGACGGGATCGCTCCCTCCGGCACCCCCGAAATGGAAACCGAATATGGCGAGAATCTGACGAAATCCGCCGTGATTCTGAAAAATGCGTAATGATTTAGCGAGGCAGGGGTGATGTGATAAAGCTTGCGCCGCAAGCTCCCGACCCCGCCCCGACAAGGAGCCGCCCCCATGGGCCGCACGATGCCGAGCCTTCTTGAAATCGCCGACCCGGAGCGCATCCGCGGCGACCTCGATGCCGCGGCCGCCCGTGCCGGCCGCGACGAGGAGGCGCTGAAGCGCGCCGTCGTCGACATCCTGAAGGCGGCGCTGGCGCAGGGCCGCGCCAGAGCCCATGAACGGCTGGAGCAGGGTGCGCATCGAGGCCGCGCCTGCGCCGAGAGCCTGAGCTATCTCCAGGACCGCGTCATCGAGGAGCTTTACCGCTTCGCCACCACCCATGCCTTCACCGCCTCGAACCCTTCGAAGGCCGAGCGCATCGCCATCGCCGCTGTCGGCGGCTATGGCCGCGGCACGCTGGCGCCGGGCTCCGACGTCGATCTCCTGTTCCTGCTGCCCTACAAGCAGACCCCCTGGGGCGAGAGCGTCGTCGAATACATGCTCTATGTGCTCTGGGATCTGGGCCTGAAAGTCGGCCACTCGACGCGCTCCATCGCCGATTGCATCCGCCTCGCCCGCGCCGATTTCACCATCCGCACGGCGTTGCTTGAAGCGCGCTTCATCTATGGCGACCGCGAGCTTTACGACGATCTCGAAAAGCGTTTCGACGCCGAGGTGGTGAAGGGAACGGCCAACGAATTCGTCGAGGCCAAGCTCGCCGAGCGCGACCAGCGCCACACGCGTTCGGGCGAAAGCCGCTACCTGGTCGAACCCAACGTCAAGGAAGGCAAGGGCGGCCTGCGCGATCTCAACACGCTGTTCTGGATCGCGAAATATGTTTACCGCGTCAAGCAGCCCTCCGACCTCGTCAAGGCCGGCGTCTTCACGAAGGAGGAATACCAGACCTTCCGCAAGGCCGAGAATTTTCTCTGGGCGGTGCGCTGCGAACTGCACTTCCTCACCGGCCGCGCCGAGGAGCGCATCACCTTCGACCTGCAGACCGAAATGGCAAAGCGCCTCGGCTACCAGACGCATCGCGGCTTGAAGGCGGTCGAACGCTTCATGAAGCACTACTTCCTGATCGCCAAGGATGTCGGCGACCTGACGCGCATCTTCTGCGCCGTGCTCGAGGATCAGGAGAAAAAGAAGAAGCCCTCCATCGGCCGCTTCATGCAGGCGATGCGCCGCAAGAAGGTCATTCGCGGCTTCAATGTCGAAAACGGGCGCCTCGCGGTCACGAAGCAGGATTTCTTCGACAGGGATCCGGTCAACATCATCCGCCTCTTCCACGTCGCCGATCAGCACGGCCTCGACATTCATCCCGACGCGCTGAAACTGCTGACGCGCTCGCTGAGGCTTGTCGACGCGGCCTTGCGCAGGAACGAGGAGGCAAACCGCCTCTTCCTCGAAATTCTCGCCTCGCGCAAGGATCCCGAAACGACGCTGCGCTGGATGAACGAGGCCGGCGTGCTCGGCCGCTTCGTCCCCGATTTCGGTCGCATCGTCGCGCTGATGCAGTTCAACATGTATCACCACTACACCGCCGACGAACATCTCTTGCGCGCCATCGGCATCCTTTCGGAAGTCGAGCGCGGCGTGAACGCCGCGGAGTACCCCAAGGCCCATGAACTGATGGGCAAGATCAAGAGCCGCAACGCGGTCTACATGTCGGTCTTCCTCCACGACATCGCGAAAGGCCGCGACGAGGATCATTCCGATGCCGGCGCCGCCATCGCGCGCCGCCTCTGCCCGCGCCTCGGCATGAGCGCCGGCGAAACCGAATCCGTCGCCTGGCTGGTGCAGAACCATCTCGTCATGTCCGACGTCGCCCAGCGCCGCGACATCGCCGATCCGCGCACCGTGCGCGACTTCGCCGATCTGGTGCAAAGCCCCGAGCGGCTGAAAATGCTCTTTGTGCTGACGGTCGTCGACATCAAGGCGGTCGGCCCCGGCGTCTGGAACGGCTGGAAGGCGCAATTGCTGCGCCAGCTCTATTTCGAAACGGAAGCCGTGCTGCAGGGCGGCGACAATGCGGTCAACCGCAAGACGCGCGTTGCCGATGCGAAGGAAGCGCTCGCCGCGCATCTCGCCGACTGGTCGAAAGCCGCGCGCGACCGCTATTTCACGCGCCATGCCGACGGCTACTGGCTCTCGCTCGACACCGAAACGCAGGTCCGCCACGCGCATCTGATCGACGGCGCGAAGGATGCGCCCCTCACCATCGCAGCCGAGCCCGAGCCCGACCGCGACGTGACGCAATTGACGCTCTACACGCAGGACCATCCCGGCCTCTTCGCGCGTTTCGCCGGCGCCTGCGCGGTGCTCGGCATGAACATCGTCGACGCGAAAATCTTCACCACCCGCGACGGCATGGCGCTCGACATGCTCTGGGTGCAGGACGCGTCCGGCGGCGCCATCGCCGAGCCGCGCCGTCTGGCGCGCCTCGAGGAAACGATCCGCAAGGTGCTCTCGGGCGAAATCCTGCCGCCCGACGCGATCGAGCAGCGCTCCCGCCGCGAACGCCGCACCGAGGCGTTCTCGGTCGCGCCCCAGGTCTTCATCGACAACGAGGCGTCCGACGACTACACGGTGATCGAGGTCAACGGCCTCGACCGGCCGGGCCTTGTCCACGCGCTTGCCCGCGCCCTTTTCCATCTCGGCCTCACCATCGGCTCGGCCCACATCACCACCTATGGCGAGCGCGCGGTCGACGTTTTCTATGTGAAGGACGTGATCGGCCACAAGGTAACGAACGCCAACAAGAAGAAGGCCGTCGAGCGTCACCTGCTCGAAGCGCTGGCCGACCCGGTCAAGAAGTCCCGCCCCGCCAAACGCGCAAAGCGCGAGGAAATGGCGGCGGCGGAATAGAAGAGCGCGGCGTGAAACTCATCCTGATACGGACAATCAGACCCGCGTCTTTGCCGCTTCATAGGCCGCCGATTTTTCGCGCTTGCCGACAGCGAGCACCAGCACTGTCACCGTCCTGTCCGTCACCTGATAGACAAGTCGATAGCCCGAACTTCTGAGCTTGATCTTGTAGCAATCGGCAAGCCCGTGCAGCGCGTCGGCGGGCACGCGCGGACGTTCGAGGCGTGCGGCGAGTTTCTTGAGAAACTGGTCCTGAAGCTGTCGCTCTATCTTGCCAAACTCTTTCTTGGCCTTCGGATGAAACTCAAGAAGATAGGCCATACTCGGCCTTGAGCTTCTCGATCGAGGTTTTGACCGGCTTCTCGCCATCGGCAAGCCGCGCCCGCGCGATCTCGGCAAGCTCGAAATCCTCAAGCCGCTTCATCATCACCTCGTAGTCCTCCGCCGGCACACAATAGAATTCGGGCGTGTTGCGGTTGAGGATCGCGACAGGCCCTTCCGCCTCCTGCATCACGCGGCGCGGATTGGCCTTGAGTTCGCTGATGCTGGCCGAGCGATCCGCCAGAATGCGATGAGCCATCTGATGCTCTCCTTGGAGACCTGATAAAAGCCACTATATAGGTCTTTTTTTCGATCTTCAAGAAGAGTTACTAGCGGTCTTTTTCTACCGGTCGCTATTTCGCCGCAGAAAGGCTAGAGATTCTGCCAAGTCTCCCAACCGGCGAGCCCCCGCCTGCCATGACCCCGAGCCCCGCGCCGAAACCCGCCAGCATCGCCCGCTCCGCCGCCACCATCGGCGGCACCACGCTGGTGAGCCGCCTGCTCGGCTTCCTGCGCGACGTGATGATGGCGGCGGCCTTGGGCGCCGGGCCGATTGCCGACGCCTTTTTCGTCGCCTTCCGCTTCCCCAACATGTTCCGGTCGATCTTTGCGGAAGGCGCGTTCAACGCGGCCTTCGTGCCGCTTTTCTCAAAGCGCCTCGAAGGCGAGGGCAGGGATGCGGCGCGGCGTTTCGCCGAAGATGCGCTTTCGGTGCTGCTCGTCGCGCTGCTGCTCCTCACCATCGCCGCCGAAATCGCCATGCCCTGGATCATGCTGGTCTTCGCGCCGGGCTTCGCCGAGGACCCGCAGAAATTTGCCTGGGCGGTCGAGTTCACGCGCATCGCCTTTCCCTATCTCTTGTTCATCTCGCTCACCGCCTTGCAGGCGGCGATCCTGAATTCGCTTGGCCGCTTCTTTCCGGGCGCCGCCGCGCCGGTGATGCTCAACGTCACGCTGATCGTCGCAATCCTCTTTCTGGTGCCGCTGACCGACAATCCGGGTACGGCGCTTTCCTGGGGCGTCGCGGCGGCGGGCGTCGTGCAGTTCGCCTGGCTCGCCGTCTCGCTCTGGCGCGCCGGTTTCGTCTTGCGTCTGCGCCTGCCGAAACTGACGCCCGATGTGCGCCGCCTTTTCCGCCTCGGCGTGCCGGGCGTCGTCGCCGGCGGCATCACGCAGGTCAACCTCACCATCGGCACGATCATCGCCTCGCTGCAGGCGGGCGCGGTGTCCTGGCTTTACTATGCCGACCGGATCTATCAGCTGCCGCTCGCCGTCATCGGCATCGCGATCGGCGTCGTGCTGCTGCCGGATTTGGCGCGCCGCTTGCGCGCCGGCGACGGCGCGGGCGCAATGGGCGCGCAGAACCGCGCGCTGGAATTCGCGATGCTGTTGACGGTGCCCGCCGCCGCCGGCATCGCGGTGCTCGCCTTCGACATTATCGGCATCCTCTTCGAGCGTGGCGCCTTCACCGCCGCGGACACGCGAGCCACCGCATTGGCGCTTATCGTCTATGCGGCGGGCCTCCCCGCCTTCGTGCTGATCAAGATTTTCCAGCCGGCCTTTTTCGCCCGCGAGAACACGAAGACGCCGCTCCGCTTCGCCGCCGTCTCGATCGTCGTCAACATTGCGGCGAGCATCGTCCTCTTCCAGTTCATCGGCTATGTCGGCATCGCGGTCGGCACGGTGCTCGCCGCCTGGACCAATGTCGGCCAGCTCGCCACC
>PHEO01000027.1 GCA_002841195.1 Alphaproteobacteria bacterium HGW-Alphaproteobacteria-11 | reverse complement strand
ATCGCCGACCCGCTCGCGCGGGAATGCACCATCGAATACGAAATACGGTCGCCCGGAAAAATCCAGCGCCACCGACGCGATGGTCTCGTCCATCGGCAGCACCAGCGCCGCCGGCACCGGCTGGCCCGCGCCATCGCTGCCGGCCGAGCCATAGCGGCCGATCCCTCGCTTGTCGCCCAGCGCCTGCCTGAGCGCCTGACCGAGCGCCAGCGCGACATCCTCGACAGTGTGGTGCTCATCGATATGCAGATCGCCGGCACAGTGCACCGACAGCGCGAAGCCGCCGTGCTTGCCGATCTGCTCCAGCATGTGGTCGAAGAACCCCAGCCCGGTGGCGATCGCCGGCTCGGCGCGGCGATCGAGATCGACGCCAATCCGAATGCGGGTTTCCTTGGTCGTGCGCTCGACCTCGGCGCTGCGAGCGCCTTGGGTGAGCAGCGCCACGATGGCCGGCCAGTCCATTTCCCCAGACAACCGGATACCGCGCACGCCCAGGTTGGTGGCGAAGGCGAGGTCGGTTTCCCGATCACCAATCACCGCCGAGCGCGCCGGATCGAAGCGCTGTTCGCGCAGGTAGTGCATCACCATACCCAGGGCCGGTTTTCGATTGGGCGAATTGTCCGCAGGCAGGCTGGGGTCGATCAGCACATCATCGAAGACGATGCCCTGCGAGCCGAGAATCTGCATCAGCAGTTGGTGCGGCCCATCGAAATCGCTCCGGTCGCTCAATTTTACGGACTTTTACTACGCAATAAGCCGCCTGTCCCGCCCTTTATAGGGCAAAACCGGCCGCCCGGCGCGACCCGTCGCCGCGCCTCAACCTCGCCAAAAAATGACGCCTGCGTCAACTTTTTTGTGGCCGGTTCCCGAATCGCCCGGTCCGGATTCCGCCGCGCCGTCAGACCGGGGACAAGTTTATTTTCGGGCGGGGATAACATGCCAGACCGTCCGTACACGGAGAAAACTTATCCCCGATTGTGACAGTTTTTTGACAGTTCGATGACAGAATCGCCGTTTCAGGGCAGCGCCGACTCGCTCGACGCCCGCACCACCGCATAGTCGAAAACGAAGGCCGACAGGATCATGTTGACCGTACGGCCGTCATCCGACAGCGGCAGGTAGACGGAATCGAAATAGTCGAAGCCGTCGGCGAGCCAGGCCGCCTCGCCGCGCGCCCGCACAGGCACCCGGTCGCGCGCCGCCTTGCGGTGCACGGCCTGCACGCCCTTGATGGCGCCCGCGCCAAAGGCTTGAAAAGCCTCGGAAATTGTCTGTCCGGTGCCGTCGCCGCCGAAGTAGCGCGCGACCTTGGTGCCGACCAGCCGGTAGCGGAAATCGCTGAGGTCCGGCAGCACGTCGAGCAGGATGATCCAGCCGAGATGTTCCCTGAGTTCCGGCGGATTGATGTCGGCGCGGGCCGGCATCGCGCGGCCGCCGCGCTTTGCGTCCCAATAGGCATGGATGGCGGAAAGCGTCGGGTGCTCGAGCCGGTCCGGGCAGATATCGACCGACGTTCCTTGCAGCTTTGCGGTCATGTAGCGCCGGTCCCCCGTTCGGCCGGGAGTCTGGGCGACCGGCGTTAAGAAGCGCCTAAAGTTACGGCATTTTACTATTCCGCAGCGCCGAGCCGGGCTAGAAATGCGGCCATGAGCGCCATTTTTTCACGCGATTTCGATTTGCCGGACGAGCGCGCCACGGCGTCGCTCGGCGCCGCGCTGGCGCCGCTGATGGCCGCCGGCGATCTGATCCTGCTCACGGGCGATCTCGGCGCCGGGAAAACCACGCTCGCCCGCGCCCTGATCGGCGCCCATCTGACGACGCACGGGATTGCCGAGGATGTGCCCTCGCCGACCTTCACGCTGATCCAGACCTATGAGAGCCCGGCGCTCCTGATCGCCCATGTCGACCTCTATCGCATTGAAAACACAGACGAATTGCGCGAGCTCGGCCTCGCCGAAATCGTCGATGAAGGCGTCGCCATCGTCGAATGGCCGGAACGCGGCGGCCCCGGCCTGCTGCGCCTCTCGCCGTCCCGTCTCGACATCGCCCTCGCTCTCGTGCCAGAAGGCGGGCGCCGCGCCCGCCTCACCGGAACGGGAAGCTGGGCCGCGCGGCTCGAAGGACTGACGATTTGACGACCACGCGAGACGAGACGATCCGCGCTTTCCTGGCCTCATCCGGTTGGGGCGAGGCAACGCGCCGACCGCTCGCCGGCGACGCCTCGACGCGCCGCTACGAACGCCTCTCGCTCAACGGCCGCCCCGCCGTGCTGATGGACTGGCCCTCGGGTCCCGACGCGCCAGTCACCGCCGGCCGCGCCGCCTACAGCCGCATCGCGCATCTCGCCGAAGATGTCCGCGCCTTCGTCGCGGTCGGCGAGCATCTGCGCGGCCTCGGCCTTTCGGCGCCGGAAATTTATGCGGCCGACATCGCGCAAGGCCTGCTGCTGCTCGAGGATCTCGGCGACGACGTCTACGGAACATTGATCGAGCAAGGCGCGGGCCCCGCCGGCGAACCGCTCGACGCGCTTTATCGCGCCGGCATCGAAACCCTGCTGCGCCTGCAATCCGCGCCCGCGCCGGCGGCGCTGCCGGTCGGCAACGGCGAGATGCATGCGGTGCCGCATTTCGACGACGGCGTCTTTCGCGGCGAACTCGACGTGCTGCTCGACTGGCATTTCCCGGTGGTGCTGGGCCGCGAGGCCGCGACCGAAGAACGCGCCGAATTTCACCAATGCTGGAGCGAACTCCGGCCATCGATCGATGCCGGCCCCGCAACGCTCTTCCTGCGCGACTATCATTCGCCCAACATGCTCTGGCTCGGGGCGCGCGAAGGCGCGGCGCGCGTCGGCCTGATCGACTATCAGGACGCGCTGATCGGGTCGCGCGCCTATGACGTCGTATCGTTTCTGCAGGATGCGCGCCGCGACGTCCCGCCGGCGCGCGAACAGGCCATGCGCGCGCTCTATATCGAACGAGCCAAAAGCGAGTTGCTGGACTTCGACGAAGAAGAATTCCTTGCCGCCTATGCGGCGCTCGGCGCCGAGCGCGCGCTGCGTCTGATGGGTCTCTGGCCGCGCCTGTTGAAACGCGACGGCAAGCCGCAATACATGGCGCATATGCCGCGCACCGTCGACTATCTGCGCCGCAACCTCGCTCACCCGGCGCTCGCGGCGCTGAAGACCTGGCTTGAGACGCATGTCTTGCGGGAGCACGCATGAAAATCCGCAAGGCAATGGTGATGGCGGCGGGCAGGGGCCTGCGCATGCGCCCGCTCACGGAAACAGTGCCGAAACCGCTGGTGCGTCTTGCCGGAAAGCCGCTGATCGATCATGTGCTCGACCGTCTGGCGGAAGCCGGCATCGAGGAGGCGGTCGTCAATGTCCATTATCTGGCCGAGTTGCTGGTCGCGCATCTCGCGACGCGTACGCATCCGCGCATCGTCATTTCGGACGAGCGCGCCGCGCTTCTCGACACCGGTGGCGGCACGAAAAAGGCCTTGCCGCTGCTCGGCAACGATCCGGTGCTGACCTTCAATTCGGATTCCGTCTGGGTCGAGGGCCTCGGCGCCAACCTGCGAAATCTGATGGCGGCTTTCGATCCCGAGCGCATGGACGCGCTGCTGATGATCGCCGATGCCGCCCGCACCATCGGCTATGTCGGCCGTGGCGATTTCACGATGGACCCGGCGGGCCTGTTGGCGCGGCGCGGCGAAAGCACGACGGCACCCTACATGTTTGCCGGCGTCCAGATTATCAAGCCCGGCCTCTTCGCCGACGGTCCGGACGGCCCCTTCTCGACCAACCTGATCTGGGACCGCCTGATCGAAGAGGGCCGGCTCTACGGCCAGCGCATGGGCGGCACCTGGATGCATGTCGGCGCGCCGGACGATCTCGCCGAAGCCGAAGCCTTCCTGCGGGATTTGTGAGCGCCGACCCGCTACGATAGGGCCCATGCCCGCCGATTCCCGCACCCTGTTCACCATGCCGCCCGGCACGCCCTTTCTGGAGCGGCTGGCGGCGACGCTGCTGGACGATGCGACGCTGGGCGGACGCTTCGGCGCGAGCGTACTTGCCGACATCACGATCCTGCTGCCGACCCGCCGTGCGGTGCGCGCGCTCGGCGAAGCATTTCTGCGCGCCGGCGGCGGCACGGCGCTGATCCTGCCTTCGATCCGCACGCTTGGCGATGTCGACGAGGACGATCTGGTCCTCGATCCGAAGGGTATGGGCGCACACGCGCTCGATCTTCCGCCCGCGATGCCGCCGCTCGAACGGCAATTGCATCTGGCCCGCATGATCGTGGCCGGGCGCGCCGAAGACGAAACGCGCGCGCTGGCGCTTGCCGCCGATCTCGGCCGCTTTCTCGACATGGGCCTGACAGAGGGCGTCGATCTCGCGACGCTTGCGCATCTCGTGCCCGACGAATTCGCCGACCACTGGCAGATCACGCTCGAATTTCTGAAGCTGCTGACCGCCGCCTGGCCTCATGCCCTTGAGCAAATGGGTTACATGGAGCAGGCCGAGCGCCGCAATCGGTTGATCCGCGCGCAGGCCGATCTCTGGCGCGCGCATCCGCCCGTGGCGCCGGTCATCGCCGCGGGATCGACAGGTTCGATCCCGGCAACCGCCGATTTGCTGAAAGTCATCGCCGCACTGCCCAATGGCGCGGTCGTGTTGCCGGGTCTCGATCTCGATCTCGACGCGGAAAGCTGGGCGGTCATCGGCGAACCGGGCACCGCGTCGCATCCCCAATACGGCATGTCGAAATTGCTGCGTCATCTCGATGCGGCGCGCGAGGACGTCGCGCTATGGCCGGGTTGCGAGACGACGGAAGCGTCCCCCCGTGCACGGCTTCTCTCCGAAGCGTTGCGCCCCGCCGAAACGACGGAGCGCTGGCGCGCGCGCCTTGCACCGTTGAAGAAGGAGGCAAGCGCCGCGATAGATGGATTGACCATGATCGAGGCGGCGGGCGAGCGCGACGAAGCGGGCGCGATCGCGCTGCTGATGCGCGAAACCGTTGAAACGCCGGCAAAGACCGCGGCGCTGGTGACGCCCGACCGCAAGCTGGCGCGCCGCGTGGCGATGGAGCTTCGGCGCTGGAAAATCGAGGTCGACGATTCCGGCGGCGAGCCGTTGGCGCAAACGACGTCGTTGACATTCATGCGCCTGGTCGCGGCCATGATCGCCGAGGATTTCGCGCCGGTCGCGCTACTGGCCTGCCTGAAGCATCCGCTGGCGGCGGCGGGCGAGGACCCGGCGCATTTCCGCGCCCATGTGCGGACGATGGAAAGCATTATCCTGCGCGGCCCGCGCCCGGCACCCGGCATTGCGGGCCTGCGCATGGCTTGCGCGGCCGAGAAGCAGGCCCGTGAGGAATCCGGAAGGATAACCGCCGCTTTCGAGCGCGACCTCGCCGAAACCCACCGCCTGCTCGATACGGTTGAACGTGATGTGTTGCCGATGGTTGAGGCATGGCGCGACGCCGCGCCGCTCGACGCGCTTGTCTGCACCCATGTCGAAACGGCCGAGCGTCTGTCGGCAACCGCGACGGAGCCGGGCGCGAGCCGCCTCTGGGCGCGCGAGGAAGGCGAGGCGGCGGCCGATTTCATCCGGGAGCTGATCGATGCAGCTCCCGCTTTCGGACCGCTCGATGCGAAATCGTACCCCCGCTTCTTCGATCAGCTGGCCGAAGGCCGCGTACTGCGTCCGCGCTGGGGCCGGCATCCGCGGCTTTTCATCTGGGGCCCGCTCGAAGCGCGACTGCAACACGCCGACCGGATTATTCTCGGCGGCCTCAACGAAGGCACATGGCCGGCCGAAGCCGGCATCGACCCCTGGCTCAACCGGCCGATGCGCGCCGCGCTCGGGCTCGATCCGCCGGAGCGGCGGATCGGTCTTGCCGCGCATGATTTCGTCGAGAGCACGAGCGCGAAGGAAGCGATCCTGACCAGGGCCGCAAAGGTCGAAGGCGCGCCGACGGTCGCCTCGCGCTGGTGGTTGCGGCTGGCAAGCGTGTTGACCGGCCTCGGGCAGGAAAATACGCCGCGCGCGCCGCATTGGACGCTATGGGCACACGACCTCGACAAGCCGGCCGCGAAGATCGATCCGGTTCGCCCGCGTCCGGCGCCGCCGCTCGATGCGCGTCCCGACGGCTATTCCGTCACCGAAATCGAAACGCTGATCCGCGACCCCTACGCGATCTATGCGAAGAAGATCTTGAAGCTGCCGGTTCTGGATGATCTGGATGCCGATATCGCGGCCGCCGAGCGCGGCATGATCGTTCACAAGGCGCTTGAAAAATTTGTCGCGGCCTTCCCGGAGGAATTGCCCGATCATGCGCTCCGGAAGCTGCTGGAGATCGGTGAGGGCGTCTTCGAAAACGCGATGGAGCGGCCGGGCGTCGCCGCCTTCTGGTGGCCGCGCTTCCGGCGCATTGCGCGCTGGATGATCGAGTATGAGCGCGGACATCGCCCGGACGTCACGCGATCCTTTGCGGAGACGCTGGGCGAAATCGAAATCGACGGCTTGCGACGGCCCGTCATCCTGCGCGGCAAGGCCGACCGCATCGATCTGATGAAGGACGGCACGCTCGGCATCGCCGACTACAAGACGGGCAGCGTGCCCAGCAAGAAGCAGGTCGAAATTGGCCTCTCGCCGCAACTGCCACTCGAAGCGGCGATGGCGGCGCGTGGCGGCTTCCGCGACAAGGGCCTGCCGGAAGCGCGCGCATCGCGGCTTGTCTATCTCAGGCTGACCGGCGGTGAAACCGCGGGCGAGGAACGTGTCATTCCCGATCCCGGCGGCGATCTCGCCGAAGAGATTTTCGCGCGGCTGGTCGATCTGCTGAAGCAATACGAGAGCGAGGCGACGCCCTATCTTTCGCGGCCGCGTCCGAAGTTCACGGGCCGCTACGGCGACTACGACCATCTGGCACGCGTCAAGGAGTGGTCGGCATCGGGCGGAGAGGGCGAATGACAGCGGCTCCGAAGAAAAGTCACGGAGCCGACGACGCGCAGCGCCGCGCCTCCGACCCCGAAGCCTCGGTCTGGGTCTCGGCCAATGCGGGTTCGGGTAAAACGCACGCGCTGACGACGCGCGTGGCGCGGTTGCTGCTGGCCGGCAACGCGCCCGAACGCATTCTGTGCCTCACCTTCACCAAGGCGGCGGCGGCCGAAATGTCGGCGCGTCTCTACAAGCGTCTCGGCGACTGGGCGATGATGGACGACAAGGCGCTTGCGGCAGAGATTCAGGGTATCGAAGGCGATCCCCCCGATACCGCGATGCTCCAGGATGCGCGCAAGCTGTTCGCCCGCGCCATCGAAACGCCGGGCGGGTTGAAAATCCAGACCATCCACGCTTTTTGCGAACGTCTGCTCGGCCGCTTCCCGCTTGAGGCCGGCGTGCCGCCGCATTTCGACATTCTCGACGAGCGCGCCGCGACCGAATTGATGGCCGAAGTGCGCGACGCCGTTCTGCGCCGCGCCGGCACGGAAGAAGGCACGGCCCTTTCGGCGGCGCTGGCGCATGTCGTGGCGCGCGTCGACGAACTGGCCTTCGGCAATCTGCTGAAGGAAATCACGACGCAGCGCGGCAACTTTTCCGAGCTGATGGAAGGGCTCGGCGGCCTCGACGGCATCCGCGCGGCGTTGCGTCATGCGCTGTCGGTCGGCCCGGATGAAACGGTCGAGGGCCTGCGCGCGGCGATTGCGGATCTGCCCGAAGCGGAAATGCGCGCAGCAGCGGCGGCGCTTGCCAGTGGCGCCAAAACCGATGTCGAACGCGCGGAAATACTCATCGGTTATCTCGAAGTGCCCGAAGACCGCACCGATACCCTCGAAGACTATCTTTCCGTCTTCCTGACGCAGAAGAACGAACCGCGCAAAAGCCTGATGACGGCGAAGCTTGCGACCGACAACCCGCAGGCGGCGGATGCGCTCTACGCCGAACAGCAGCGAGTACTCGGCCTTTACGGCCGGATGCGCGCCGTGGCGGTTGCCGAAGCCACGGAAGCGATCCTCACCCTGGCGGTCGCCATACTCGACACCTTCCGCGACGCCAAGCGCGCCCGCGCACTGCTCGACTATGACGATCTGATATCGGCGACGCGCGACTTGCTGACGCGCAGCCGCATGGCCGCCTGGGTGCTCTACAAGCTCGATGGCGGCATCGATCATATTCTGGTCGATGAGGCGCAGGATACGAGCCCCGATCAATGGGACGTGATTGCCGCGCTGGCCGACGAATTTCTGGCCGGACATGGCGCGCGCGAACGCGTGCGGACGGTCTTTGCGGTCGGCGACGAAAAGCAGTCGATCTTTTCGTTTCAGGGCGCCGATCCGGCGCGCTTCGACGCGATGAAACGCTATTTCGAGAAGCGCGTGAAGGCGGCGAAGCGCAAATGGGACTATGTGCCGCTGACGCGTTCGTTCCGCTCCGTGCCGGAGGTCCTGTCGGCGGTCGACAAGGTGTTTGCGCTGGCGCATGCCCGCAATGGATTGACGGCATCGGGCGACATCGACGATCACATCGCCTTCCGCGCGAAGGATGCCGGGCTTGTCGAAATCTGGCCGTTGGAGCTAAAGGACGACAACGACAATCCCCCTGTCTGGGACGCACCGCTCGACTACATGACCGAGACAGCGCCGATGGCGAAGCTCGCCGCGCGCATTGCGCTGACGATCAGGGGCTGGATCGACAACGGGGAAATTCTGGCCGGGCGCGGCCGGCCGATCCGTCCCGGCGACATCCTGATCCTCGTGCGCCGCCGCAACGCTTTCGTGACGGAAATGGTGCGTCATCTGAAAGAGCAGGGCATCGCCGTCGCTGGCGCCGACCGCATGGTGCTGACCGAACAGCTCGCGGTGATGGACCTGCTGGCGCTGGCGCATTTCGTATTGCTGCCCGACGACGATCTGACGCTGGCGACGGTGCTGAAAAGCCCGCTGGTCGGTCTCACCGAGGATGAGCTTTTCGATCTTGCGTATGATCGCAAAGGGCGGCTCTGGCGAGCGCTGCAAGACAAGGCGAAGGGCAATGCGCGCTACGCCGCCGCCGAAGCACTGCTTGCGGATCTCCTGGCGCGCGCCGATTTCGAGCCGCCCTACGAGTTCTTCGCGCATGTGCTGGCCGAGAAGGGCCGCGAGCGCCTGTTGGCGCGGTTGGGGCCGGATGCCGCCGATCCGATCGACGAATTGCTGTCGCTGGCGCTCGAATTCGAACGGCGTCACGCGCCTTCGCTCGAAGCCTTCGTGCATTGGGTTGAGCGTGGCGCCGCCGAGATCAAGCGTGACATGGATCAGGGGCGCGACGAAGTGCGCGTGATGACGGTGCACGGCGCGAAGGGCCTTGAAGCCGAAATCGTTTTCATGCCCGACACCTGTGCCACGCCGGGCGGCGCCCATGACCCGGCGCTGCTCGAATTGCCGCTGCCCAACGATGGACCGAAACTTTTGCTCTGGCCGGTGCGCAAGAAGTACGAGGACGAGGTCAGCGCCATTGCCCGCGAGGGCCATCGCCGTGTGCAGGCCGACGAGTATCGGCGCCTCCTTTATGTGGCGATGACGCGCGCCCGCGACCGGCTCTATGTGGCGGGCTATCGCGGCATCAATCCGCCGCCGGCCGATTGCTGGTACGAACTCGTTTGCGAGGCCCTGTTGCCGGAGGCGCAAGACGCCTTGCATGCTGATGGCGGCGCGGTCTGGCGCATCGAAGGCAAACAGCAGCGCAAACCCGAACCGGAAACCGAAGCAGCCGGTGTGCCGGCGCCCGCGCTTCCGGACTGGGCGCGGCGCGCCGCCGCCGCCGAGCCGCGGCCCTCGCGGCCGCTCGCCCCGTCGCGTTTGCCGCCCGAGGGCATGGCCGAGCCCGCGCCGGTGTCGCCGCGATCCGGCGATACGACACGCCGCTTCCAGCGCGGCAGCCTCATCCACCGCCTGCTCGAGACCTTGCCGGAGATAACGCCGGAAATGCGGCGCGATGCGGCGACGCGCTATCTGGCGCTGCCTGCGCATGGGCTCGACAAGGCGGCGCGCGAGGAGATCGCGGATGCGGTTTTCCGTGTGCTGAACGATCGGAAGTTTGCGGCCATCTTCGCGCCTGGCAGCCGCGCCGAGGCGCCGGTCGCCGGCATGATCGATTTCGGCGGCGTGCCCTTTCCGGTGACGGGCCAGATTGACCGTCTTTGCATCGCGGACGATGCGGTGATGATCGTCGATTACAAGACGAATCGCCCGCCGCCCGCGTCGCTGCCGGAGGTTGCGCCCGCTTATGTGGCGCAAATGGCCGCCTATCGCGCGGTGCTGGCGCGCATCTATCCGGGCCGCCAAGTGCGTTGCGCCCTTTTGTGGACGGACGGTCCGACGCTGATGGAATTGCCCGCCGAAATGCTGGACAATGCGCTGAAACCTGTGGCTTCCGCGACAAAGCGCGCGCCTTGACCTTGGCGGGGTGCGTTCCTAGATTTGAGGCACGTTGAATTTGTACCCCTCGTATCCGCGCCCCCGGTGGCGCGCGGGTCCGCCCCGGTAAAAAACGGAGCAGGACCAGGAAAGGAAGAAGATGGCGACCAACAAAGTGACCGACCAATCCTTCGAGAGCGACGTGCTGGATGCGTCCGGCCCGGTTCTGGTCGATTTCTGGGCGGAGTGGTGCGGCCCCTGCAAGCAGATCGGCCCGGCGCTGGAAGAAATAGCCAAGGATTATGGCGGCAAGCTGACGATTGCGAAGATCAACATCGACGAGAATCCGAACGTGCCGACGAAATACGGTGTGCGCGGCATCCCGACACTGATGATCTTCAAGGACGGTCAGGTGGCCGCAACAAAGGTCGGCGCGCTGCCCAAGGGCAAGATCGTCGAATGGATCGACAGCGCGCTCTGATCGCTTCCGCTGAAATTGTCGAAAGGCCGGTTCGAAAGGACCGGCCTTTTTCATGCACGATTTTTCTTACGCATGATCGCGCAGGATGTGCCCGGCGAGATAGAGCGAACCGCAGATGAGTAGGCGGGGGCTCGCGCGGCCGGCGTCGACAACCGCCCGTGCAATGGCGTTTTCGAGCGAGACGGCGGGCGTTGCGTCGAGCCCGGCGGCGCGCGCCGCCTCGGCAAGTCTCTCGGCCGGCAGGGAAGCGGGCGCATCCGGGATCGTCACCGTTTCGACATGCGCGGCAAGCCCCGCAAAGGGAGCGAAGAAGCCCGCCGCGTCTTTCGTGTCGAGCATGCCGGCGACAAGCACCAGCGGCTTCGGGTCGCGCGCGGCAAGGTCGGCCATGGTTTCGGCGACGGCGCGTCCGGCGGCGGGATTGTGGCCGCCATCGAGCCAGACATCGCTCTCCTTCGGCAACAGCGCGATCAGCGGCCCGCGCGTCAGCCGCTGCAGGCGCGCCGGCCAGTCGGCATGGGTAAGCCCTTCGGCGATGGCCGCGCGATCGAGCGGCAGGATGCCGGACTGACGCAACGCGCAAATCGCGATGCCCGCATTGTCGATCTGGTGACGGCCCGCAAGGCGCGGCAGCGGCAGATCGAGAAGGCCCGCCTCATCCTGATAGACAAGCGCGCCCGCTTCTTCATGGGCGGTGAAATCCTGACCGTGAATGAAGAGCTTCGTGCCGGTTTTCTCGGCCGCCATCTCGATGGCGACGCGGGCCTCGTCGGGCTGCGGGCCGATGATGGCGGGTGCGCCGCGTTTCAGGATGCCGGCCTTCTCCGCCGCGATCAGCGTGATCGTGTCGCCGAGAAAGGCCTGATGATCGAGGTCGACCGGCGTGATGATCGATATGGCCGGCTTCTCAATCACGTTGGTTGTGTCGAGGCGCCCGCCCATGCCGACCTCGAGGATCAGCGCGTCCGCCGGCGCACGCGCGAATGCGAGCAGCGCCGCGCAGGTGGTGATTTCGAAAAACGTGATCGGCGCGCCGTCATTGGCGCGTTCGCATTCGTCGAGCAAACCGGCAAGTGCCGGTTCGTCAATGAAGGCACTATGCGGCCGGCCGGCAAGCCGGATGCGCTCGTGAAAGCGTACAAGATGCGGCGAGGTGTAGCTGTGAACGGCATAGCCGCCCGCTTCGAGGCAAGCACGCAGATAGGCGGCAACCGAACCCTTGCCGTTGGTTCCGGCGATGTGGAAGACCGGCGGCAAGGCGCGCTCGGGATGGCCAAGCGCGGCAAGCAGCCGCCATGTGCGGTCGAGCGAAAGGTCGATCAGCTTCGGATGAAGGCCGGTCAACCGATCGAGAATGATGTCGCTGGCGGCGAGGATCTTTTCGTTCACGGCGCCGGCGCGGTGACGGTCGCCGGCACATTGGCGCTCTGCTGCTTCGCGCTGCGCGGCCGGTGCGTCATCAGCCGGACGATGCGCGCCAGCGTCTCCTTCATCTTGTGGCGATGGACGATCATGTCGACCATGCCGTGCTCGAACTGGAATTCGGCAAGCTGGAAGTCGGCCGGCAGTTTTTCGCGGATCGTCTGCTCGATGACGCGACGGCCCGAAAAGCCGATCAGCGCTTTCGGCTCGGCAATCTGGATATCGCCCAGCATCGCATAGGATGCGAGAACGCCGCCGGTGGTCGGGTCGGTCAGAACGACGATAAACGGAAGCCCCGCCTCGCGCAGGAGCTGGATCGCAACTGTTGTGCGCGGCATCTGCATCAGCGACAGGATGCCTTCCTGCATCCGTGCGCCGCCGGCGGCGGTGAAAAGAATATAGGGTGCCTTCTTTTCGAGTGCCGTCTCGGCGCCGCGAATGATCGCCTCGCCGGCCGCCATGCCGAGCGAACCGCCCATGAAGGCGAAGTCTTCGACCGCAACCACCGTCTCGACGCCGTCGAGCGGTCCATGCGCGACCGTCACGGCGTCGTCGCGGCCGGTCTTGCTGCGCGCCTCTTTCAGGCGGTCTGGGTATTTCTTCTGGTCCCGGAACTTCAGCGGATCGAGCGTCACGCCGTCGACCGGCACGGTCTGATAGTCGGCATTGTCGAAAACCGAGGCGAGGCGCTCCTTGGTGCCGAGGCGCAAATGATGATCGCATGAGGGGCAGACGCGCATTGCCGCATCGAGGTCGCGGTGGAAGATCATCTCGCCGCAATTGCTGCATTTGTGCCAGAGATTGTCGGGCGTCTGTTCGCGCTTCTTGAAAACCCGCTGGATTTTCGGCCGGACGACATTGTTGATCCAGTTCATGGGCTTTTCCCTTTATTCCGCGGCCGTGGCGCGCGCGCCGTGAACGCCGTCGGCAAGCTGGCGCACGAATGCGAGTACACGTTCGGCCGCACCCGATTTCACCCGGCCTTGCGCGTCGAGTTCGGCGGCAATGGCGTCGACGATGGCCGACCCGACCACGGCGCCGTCGGCGTTGCGGGCGATTTCGGCCGCCTGCTCCGGCGTGCGGATGCCGAAGCCGACAGCGACCGGCAACGATGTGTGGCGTTTGATGCGTGCGACTGCCGCCGCGACATTGCGCGCCTCAGGGCTTGCCGAGCCTGTAATGCCGTTGATCGAGACGTAGTAGACAAAGCCCGACGTGTTGGCGAGAACGGCCGGCAGGCGCCGGTCGTCGGTCGTTGGCGTCGCCAGACGG
Organism: Alphaproteobacteria bacterium HGW-Alphaproteobacteria-11; assembly: GCA_002841195.1. GTDB lineage: Bacteria > Pseudomonadota > Alphaproteobacteria > Parvibaculales > Parvibaculaceae > Parvibaculum. The sequence goes on along the minus strand of PHEO01000027.1, from coordinate 7,859 downwards.
ATGAAATTGAGGCCGGCCCGCATCGCGGGTTCGCAGAGCTCGTCGTCTTCTTCCGGCGGCAGGTCGACCACGATCAATCCGTCGACGCCGGCTTCGACCGCGCGGGAAAGGAACAAATCGACGCCCATGTGGTAGATCGGATTGTAGTAGCCCATCAGCACGATCGGGGTGTCGCTGTCGCCTGTGCGGAAGCGGCGCACGAGTTCGAGCGTCTTCATCATGCTGGCGCCGGACCTCAGCGCGCGTTGCGTCGATGCCTGGATCGCCGGCCCATCGGCCATCGGATCGGTGAAGGGCATGCCGAGTTCGATCACGTCGGCCCCGGCGCCGGGTAGGCCTTTCAGGATCGCCAGCGTCGTGTCGAAGTCGGGATCGCCGGCGGTGATGAAGGTGATGAAGCCCGCGCGGGCTTCCGCTTTCAGCCGCGCGAAGCGTTTGTCGAGCCGCGTCGTCACAGCGTCACCCCCAGATGATCGGCAACCGCGAACACGTCCTTGTCGCCGCGGCCGCACATATTCATCACCAGCAGATGATTCTTCGGCAATGTCGGTGCGAGCTTCGAGACGAAAGCCAGCGCGTGCGAGGGTTCGAGCGCCGGAATAATGCCTTCGAGCCGCGAACAGAGCTGGAAGGCCTCAAGCGCTTCCTTGTCGGTCGCCGACACATATTCGGCGCGGCCGGTCTCGTGCAGCCATGCATGTTCGGGCCCGATGCCCGGATAGTCGAGGCCCGCCGAAATCGAATGGCCGTCCTTGATCTGTCCGTCGTCGTCCTGCAGCAGATAGGTGCGGTTGCCATGCAGCACGCCGGCCGAACCGCCTTTCAGCGACGCGCAATGCTCGCCGGTTTCGATGCCCTTTCCGGCGGCCTCGACGCCGTAGATTTTCACCGACGGATCGTCGAGGAAAGGATGGAACAGTCCCATCGCGTTCGAGCCGCCGCCGATACAGGCGACGAGCGAGTCGGGCAGGCGGCCTTCGCGCTCCTGCATCTGCGACTTCGTTTCGTTGCCGATCACCGACTGAAAATCGCGCACCATCGCCGGATAGGGATGCGGGCCAGCGACCGTTCCGATGAGATAATAGGTGTTGTCGACATTGGTCACCCAGTCGCGCAACGCCTCGTTCATCGCATCCTTCAGCGTACCGGTGCCGGATGTGACCGGCACAACCTCGGCGCCGAGCAGCTTCATGCGAAAGACGTTCGGCTTCTGCCGCTCAATATCGGTGGTGCCCATATAGACGACGCAGGGCAGGCCGAAACGCGCGCAGACCGTGGCGGTTGCGACGCCGTGCTGGCCGGCGCCGGTCTCGGCGATGATGCGCGTCTTGCCCATGCGCATCGCGAGCAGAATCTGTCCGAGGCAATTGTTGATCTTGTGACTGCCGGTGTGGTTGAGCTCGTCGCGCTTCATGTAGATTTTCGCGCCGCCGAACTTCTCGGTCAGACGCTCGGCGAGATAAAGCGGGCTTGGCCGGCCCACATAGTTGCGCTGCATGAAATCGATTTGCGCCTGGAAGGCCGGGTCGTTTTTCGCGGCGGTGTAAGCCTTGTCGAGGTCGAGCACCAGCGGCATCAGCGTTTCGGCGACGAAGCGCCCGCCGAAAATGCCGAAGCGTCCCCGCTCGTCGGGGCCGTTGCGGAGGGAATTGGCTTGCGATGCGCTCACGCTCGAACTTTCTCTTTCAACAACCGGCGCTGCCGTCAGGCGGCTTTCGCCGCGCGAATAAAGGCTTCGATCGCGGCCGGATCCTTCTGTCCCGGTGCGCTTTCGACGCCGGATGAAACATCGACCGCTTCGGCACCGGTAATGCGGATCGCCTCGGTGACATTTTCGGCGTTCAGACCGCCCGAAAGCATCCAGGGCATTTCCGGCCGATGGCCTGCAATCAGCGACCAGTCGAAAGCTAGGCCGTTTCCACCCGGCAGCGCACCTGCCATAGATTTAGGTGGTTTGGCGTCGAACAGCAACAAATCGGCGGAATCTCGGTAAATAGCGGCGCGAAGCGGGTCTTCGGGTCCGGCAACGCCGATCACCTTCATCAGGGTCAGGCCAAAGCGCGCCTTGAGATAGACGAGCCGTTCCGGCGTTTCTTCACCGTGAAGTTGCAGCATGTCGGGCTTGAGTGCCTCGACGACGGCGTCGAGCGTCCGGTCGTCCGCATCGACGGTGAAGGCGACCTTGAGCACTGACGAGGGAACATGCGTTGTGAGCGCTGCCGCCTGTTCATATGTCAGATGGCGCGGGCTCTTCGGAAAGAAGGCGAAGCCCAGATAGTCGGCACCGGCATCGACCGATGCCCGGATGGTTTCCGGCGTCGAAAGACCGCAGATTTTTACGCGAACGGTCATCGCCGGTCACGCCGCCAGCGAACGGACGATTTCATCGGCCGCCGCGCGCGGATCGCCGGCGCCGGTGATGGGCCTGCCGATGACGAGCACGTCCGCGCCGAGCGCCAGCGCCTCGGTTGGTGTCATCACGCGCTTCTGGTCGCCGATGGCGCTTCCGGCGGGGCGGATGCCCGGCACGATCAATTTGAAATCAGGACCCAGATCGCGCCGCAGCACTTCGATTTCATGTGCTGAGCAGACGACGCCGTCGAGCCCCGCATCGGCGGCAAGGCCCGCGAGCCTGCGCACCTGGTCGGACGCCGTGCCACCGACGCCTGTGGCTGCGAGATCGGTTTCGTCGAGGCTCGTCAACAGAGTGACGCCGATGATGAGCGGACGGCGATCGCCCGCTTCGCGCGCGGCCTCGGCCGCGGCCCGCATCATTGCGCCACCGCCCGCCGCATGGATGTTGACGATGGCAGGTTCGAGCGGCAACACCGCGCGAATGCCGCCCGCGACCGTGTTTGGAATGTCGTGAAGCTTCAGGTCGAGAAAGATCGGCAGACCCGCCTCGGCGACCGCCCGATAGCCGGCCGGCCCGTGTGCGTTGAAAAACTCCATGCCGATCTTGGCGCCGCCGACACTGCCCTTGAGGCCGCGCGCCAACGCCACCGCACGGTTGACGTCGGTCGTGTCGAGGGCACAGAAAATCGGATTCCCGGGTATCATCGAACCATGTCCATGTCTTTGCCCGCCTTATAACAGATCGGGGCGGTGAGGGGACCGGATTTAGTCGCCGTCGGCGTTCCGCAGCGCCGGCAGGCTGCCGCCGCCCGCCGGGGCCGCGCCCCTGGTCCGCGCCGCCTTTCGGCGCGCCTGTGCCCAGGCGCCGAAGCCACCGGCCAGAATGCCAAAAAGCACCGAAACCAGCACAATCAGGAACAGCGGAGCGTCGATGCCGAGCGCCGGGGTTTCGGGGTCAAACGGGTCGAGGCTGAAGGTCACGGTTGACCGGTTGGCGACCGCCAGCGCCATCGCAAGGAGAACGACGGGCGGCAGCAATATCCAGCGCAGGAGTTTCACGCGTTGTGTCCCGAAATCAGGGCATCGGCCGGCGCGGACGATACCAAGATCAATCGTCGTCGCCGTCGTCCGCCGCCATCAGCTTGTCGTCCGAAATATCGGCATTGTTGAGGCGCTCGCGCAGTTCCTTGCCCGTCTTGAAGAAGGGCACCGACTTTTCCTCGACGTGAACGGGCTCGCCGGTACGCGGGTTGCGTCCGGTGCGCGCCGGGCGGTTTTTAACCGAAAAGGCGCCAAAACCGCGCAGTTCGACCCGGTCCCCGCGCGCAAGCGCCGCGCTGATCTCGTCGAAAATCGTGCTGACGATGCGTTCGACGTCGCGTTGGTAGAGATGCGGATTGGCCTGGGCCAGACGGGCGACGAGTTCCGATTTGATCATATGCTTGCGTCCCCCGGCATGCCTCGCGCTGCGTCGTCGACCGCCACCGGAAACGGTCAGGACTCTCCCCTTATTGGCGGTCAGGTTGCCAAACGCTTGTCAGACCGTCAAGTGTAAGTCTTTTTGTTTGCTGTGTTTTTCCGGCCACGACCTCACCGGCGACAATGACGGCTTCGCCCAGTGTCCGTCCGGCAAAGCCGGCGAATCCGAGATCGGGATAGGCCGGTTGCCATGTTTGCACCGGCAAGTCCGCGTCGAGCCCGTGCGCCTCGGCAAGCCAGGCGATCGCCTGTTCCTCGCTGCCGATCTCGTCAACGAGACCATTTTCGACCGCCTGCCAGCCGGTATAGACGCGCCCGTCGCCGACACGCCGCGCCGTCGCCTCGTCCATGCCGCGCCGTTCGACGACAAGCCGCAGGAACCAGTCATAGGAACTGTCGATGAGATCCCTGGTCACGCGCAGCGATTCCGGGCTCGGATTGTGAAAGGGGCTCGGTTCGGCCTTCAGCGGGGCCGATTTGACCTCGCGCATCTCGATGCCGACGTATTTCAGCAGTTCCTCGAGCTGTGCCCATTGGAAGATTACGCCGATGGACCCGGTGATCGTGTTGCCGCGGGCGACGATGCGGTCGGCCGACATGGCGACAATATAGCCGCCAGAGGCCGCGACCGTTCCGAGGACGGCGACGACGGGCTTTTCCTCGGCAACGCGGCGCACGGCTTCGTAGAGCGCCTCGGCGCCCGTCGTTGTGCCGCCCGGACTGTCGATGGCGAGGATCACCGCCTTGACGCGCGGGTCCCTGGCAATCTTGTCGAGCATGTCGCGCTGTATGCGATCGTCGACGACAATGCCGCCGATCTCGACGCGGGCGATATGCGATCGGGCGGGCCAGCCACGCTCGGCCATCAGCGCGACTAGCGCCACCGCCACGGCGAGAACCGCGCCAGCGCGCCAAAAAAACAGGCGGCGCTTCAAACGCCGCCTGTCCGTCAATGTATCTGCATCGAGCGACACGAGGCTTGCCCTCCGGACAGGACGAAATCAGGGCCGGAGCTTAGCGCGGTGGACGGGGCTTGTCGCCCCGCCCGTTGCCTCATTTGTCGTCCGTGTTGGCCTTGTTGAGCGCGGCACCCAGAATGTCGCCCAGCGACGCGCCGGAATCCGACGAGCCATACTGCGCCACGGCTTCCTTTTCTTCGGCGATTTCGAGCGCCTTGATCGAAAGCTGGATCTTGCGGGCCGCACGGTCGAACTGTGTGACACGCGCGTCGATCTTGTCGCCGACCGAGAAACGCTCCGGCCGCTGGTCGGCACGGTCGCGGGCAAGCTCGGCGCGGCGGATGAAGGCCGACATGTCGTCGGCGCCGACGCTGACCTCAAGGCCGTTCTCGGTGACGCCGGTCACGGTGCAGGTCACGACCGCACCCTTCCGGATGTCGCCGAGCGCTTCCATCGGATCGCCCGAAAGCTGCTTGATGCCGAGCGAGATGCGTTCCTTCTCGGTGTCGACGTCGAGCACGACCGCTTTCACGACCTGGCCCTTCTGGTAGTCCTGCATGGCTTCTTCGCCCGCACGGTTCCAGTCGAGATCGGACATATGCACCATGCCGTCCACATCGGCGTCGAGGCCGATGAAGAGGCCAAACTCGGTGATGTTCTTGATCTCGCCTTCGACCATCGTGCCGGAGGGATACCTCTCGGCGAAGGTCGTCCAGGGATTGTCCATGCAGTGCTTGAGACCAAGCGAAATGCGGCGCTTCACCGGATCGACTTCCAGCACCATCACTTCGACTTCCTGCGAGGTCGAAACGATCTTGCCCGGATGCACGTTCTTCTTGGTCCAGCTCATTTCGGAGACATGGACGAGGCCTTCGACGCCGGGCTCAAGCTCGACGAACGCGCCGTAGTCGGTGATGTTGGTGACGCGGCCCTTGAAGCGCGCCTCGAGCGGGTACTTCGCCTCGACGCCTTCCCACGGATCGGCCTCGAGCTGCTTCATGCCGAGCGAAATGCGCTGCGTGTCGTGATTGACCTTGATGACCTGCACTTTCAGCGTCTGGCCGATCGAGAGCACTTCGGTCGGATGGTTGACGCGGCGCCACGCGATATCGGTGACATGCAGCAGACCGTCGACGCCGCCGAGATCGACGAACGCGCCGTAGTCGGTGATGTTCTTGACGACACCCTCGAGCACCTGGCCTTCCTTGAGGTTCTCGACCAGTTCCTGACGCTGCTCGGCGCGGGTCTCTTCGAGCACGGCGCGGCGCGAGACGACGATGTTGCCGCGGCGCTTGTCCATTTTCAGAATCTGGAAGGGCTGCGGAATGTTCATCAGCGGCGTCACATCGCGGACGGGGCGGATGTCGACCTGGCTGCCCGGAAGGAAGGCGACGGCGCCGTCGAGATCGACGGTGAAGCCGCCCTTCACACGGCCGAAAATCTGGCCGTCGACGCGTTCCTGCTTCTCGAAGGCGACTTCGAGGCGGATCCAGCTTTCTTCGCGCTTGGCTTTTTCGCGGCTCAGCACCGCTTCGCCCATCGCGTTCTCGATGCGCTCGAGATAGACCTCGACGGTGTCGCCGACATTGATGTTGGCAGGCTTGCCGGGGGTCGCAAATTCCTTGAGGGCGACGCGGCCCTCGGTCTTCAGGCCGACATCGATGATGGCGAGATCGTTCTCGATGGCGACAACCGTCCCTTTGATGACGGAGCCTTCCTGCATGTTGCTTTCGGAAAAGGACTGCTCCAGCAGGGCGGCGAAATCTTCGCGGCTCGGATTGAGCGCGCTTGCGGTGTTAGCCAATGTAAAAGTCTCCTGACGATGCTTTTATTCCGGCCGGCGGTTGGGTCCGCGGGTCTTCCCCCGAGATCGTGAAACGTCCGGGAGCATGTGGATTTGGGCGGTGTCGGTTAGAGGTTGAAACAACGCGGCACAGCCTGCTCGACTTCGTTCAAACCAATGCGAAAAAGCTGCGCCGCCCGGAGGGCGAAAACGCGACTAACCCATTGCTTTGTCAATGATCGCGACGGCTGCGTCGAACGCCGCTTCTATACTCAAATCGGACGTATCGAGCAAGTGCGCGTCGGCTGCCGGCTTCATGGGGCTGGTCGCCCGCTCGGCGTCGCGGCGGTCTCTTTCCCGAACATCTTCAAGGACTTGTGCCTCGGACGGCCCCGACCCCGAATTGTTGAGTTCGAGCCAGCGCCGCCGCGCCCGGATTTCCGGGCTGGCGGAGACGAAAAGTTTCACATCGGCCTCCGGGCAGACGACCGTGCCGATATCCCGCCCGTCAAGCACCGCACCGGGTTTTCGGGCGGCAAACCGCCGTTGCAGGTCCAGAATGGCGGCCCGGACCGCCGGCATGGCGGCGACCACGGACGCCGCGTGTCCGGCCTCGGCTGTGCGGATCGCCTTTTCGTCGATTTGGGACGCATCGAGCGCCTCGGCGGCGGCGCGCGCCGCCTTTTCGTCTGCCGGGTCGCCGCCGGCCGCCAGCACCGCCTGGCCGACGGCGCGATAGAGCGAGCCGGTGTCGAGATAGTGGAGGCCGTAATGGCGGGCGAGCGCGCGGGCGAGGGTGCCCTTCCCCGAGGCGGCGGGACCGTCGACCGCGATGATCATTGGCCCATGCCGCTGAAACTTGCGCCGAGCCCGCGCATCATCGGCACGAAATCGGGAAAACTGGTCGCGATCATCGTGGCGTCGTCGACGGTCACGGGTTTTTGCGCCGCGAGCCCCATGACGAGGAAGGACATGGCGATGCGGTGGTCCATATGCGTTGCGACATGGCCGGCGCCCGCAACCGCGCCGCCCCGTCCCTCGACCGACATGCCGTCTTCGCTCTCATGCACCTTGATGCCGTTGGCCCTGAGGCCCGATGCCGTGGCGGCGATGCGGTCGCTCTCCTTGACACGCAATTCGTGGATGCCGAGCATCGTCGTTGTCCCCTCGGCAAAGGCGGCGGCGACGGCGAGCACCGGATATTCGTCGATCATCGACGCCGCGCGCTCCGGCGGCGCCTCGATGCCGCGCAACCGGCTTGAGCGAACGCGAAGATCGGCAAC
>PHEO01000261.1 GCA_002841195.1 Alphaproteobacteria bacterium HGW-Alphaproteobacteria-11 | reverse complement strand
CCCAGATCACCGGCGCGTCCGGCGCAATCGCGCCCGCCGTGTCCGCCGTCGCTGGCAGGTCGTCATAATCAATAATCAGCAGTTCCGCCGCGTCGCGCGCCTGCGCCGCCGTCTCGGCGACGATCATCGCCACCGTGTCGCCGACATGGCGCACCCGGTCGCGCGTGATGAGGTTGCGCACGGTCTTGAAGATCGGCGTCCCGTCCTTGTTTTTCAGCATGTCGGCGGCCGGCGAATAGACCGTGCCGAGCCCGGCCTTTTCCGCGTCTTCGCCCGTATAGACCGCGATCACGCCCGCTGCCGCCTTCGCATCCGATGTGTCGATGCCGGTAATCCGCGCATGGGCGCGCGGGCTGCGCACCATGAAGGCATGCGCCTGCCCCGGCAGCGACACATCGTCGGCATAGCTCCCCGCGCCCGTGATCAGCCGCAAATCCTCGACGCGCCGCGCCGGTTGCCCCACACCGAACTTCACCATCGACAGACCTCACGAGATGCAGATTGCGGATGCAACGCAGATGGCGTCTCGCCGCCCGCATTGCCAATGAAAATTCGATGAAGCGCGCTCGCGGCCGGATCAGTGCCGATAGGACGTGTCGATCCGGTCGAGCGTGCGCAGCAGCGCCGGCCAGGCGAGATTGCCGATGCCGTGCTTCTTGTGGAACATGCCCTGCTCGGCGGTTTTCTCCGGCACGCCCTGGTTCGGCATGGTGAGTTTCACCCCGCCCGCCAGCGCGCGCACCTGCATCGTGCAGGCCCGCTCCAGGAAATAGAGCCGGAGGAACGCATCCGGACAACTCGCGCCCGCCGCCAGCAGCCCGTGATTGCGCAGGATCATGCAATGCTTGTTGCCGAGGTCGCGCACCAGCCGCTCGCGCTCGTCATGTTCGAGCGCGATGCCCTCGTAATCGTGATAGGCGAGGTCTTCCAGCACCACCATCGCGGTCTGCGACAGCGGCAGCAATCCATCCGCCTGCGCCGACACCGCGACACCATCGTCCGAATGCGTGTGGATCACCGCGTTCGCATCCGGCACCGCCATATGCACCGCGCTATGGATGGTGAAACCCGCCGGATTGACCGCATAGTCCGTCGGCATGACGATATTGCCGTCGAGATCGACCTTGACGAGGCTCGACGCCGTGATCTCGTCGAAGCTCATGCCGTAGGGATTGATCAGAAAGTGGTGCTCCGGCCCCGGCACACGCGCCGAAATATGCGTGTAGATAAGATCGCTCCAGCCGTAATGCGCGACGAGCCGGTAGGTCGCGGCCAGATCGACGCGCACCTGCCATTCGTCTGCCGACACCTGCTTGCGCACCGAAGCGCCGAAATCTTCCGCCACCGACATGGGGCCCGCCTTCCTTCGCATATTTGAAAAACCGGATTCTCCGTTTCGGTCAGTCTGCCATGCGCGGCGGCACTCCGCAAACCGCCGCCTATTCCGCCGCCTTCGCCTGTGGAAACGGCGCCAGCACCTTGCCCGGATTGAGAATGTTCTTCGGGTCGAGCGTGCGCTTCAACAGCCGCATCAGCGCCACTTCTTCCGCGCTGCGCGACCAGTCGAGATAGGGCCGCTTCTCAAGCCCGATCCCGTGTTCCGCGGAAACCGATCCCTGCCGCTCGCGCAACTCGCCATAAACGATGGCTTCCACGCCGCGCCGCGTCTCCGGCCCCGCATCGGGAAAGCACCCAGGAATGACATGCAGGTTGCCGTCGCCCAGATGGCCGAACACCATCAGCGAACTGCCGGTCCACTTGGCGGCGAGCGCATTTTTCACTTCGCCGATATAGCTCTCCATGTCGGCGATCTTGAGGCTGACATCGAAAGTGAACATCGGGTAGGTGTGCACCACCTGCCCCACATCGTCGCGCAGCGCCCACATCGCGTCGCGTTCGGCCTGGCTCTTGGCGATCACCGCGTCCGAAATCATGCCCTCTTCCAGCGCCGCCATCATCGCCGCCTCGAAGCGCGCGCTGTCGGCTTCCTGGTCGCCGCCCAGCGACTCCACCAGCACATAATAGGGATGCCCATGCGCAATCACCGGCCGCCCCTTGGCGGGTTCGCTGGTCACGAGCTTGTAGAAATCCTCCCACATCACCTCGAAGGCCGACAGCGCGCCCCCGAGCGCGCGCTCCATGTGCCGCAGGAACACCGGCAGTTGCGCGAAGCTTTCAACTGCCACGAACCCCGTGTCCTGCGACGACGGTTTCGGCCGCAGCCTCAGCACCGCCCGCGTCACGACGCCAAGCGTCCCTTCCGATCCGATGAACATGTGTTTGAGGTCGTAGCCGGCATTGTTCTTGATGAGCTTGTTCATCGAACTCATCACCGTGCCGTCCGCCAGCACGACTTCAAGTCCCAGCACCATGTCGCGCGTCATCCCGTAGCGGATCACGCGGTTGCCGCCGGCGTTCGTCGAGATATTACCGCCGATGGTCGCCGAGCCGCGTGCGCCGAGATCGAGCGGGAACATCAGCCCCTTGGCTTCCGCCTCCTCGCAGACCGTCTGCAGCACGCAGCCCGCCTGCACGCTCATCGTGCCGCCGGTCGCGTCGATCTCTTCGATCTTGTTCATCCGTTCGAGCGACAGCGCGATATGCCCCTGCGCCTCGCCGCCTTCGACAAGCCCGGTCTTGCCGCCCCACGGCACGACGCCTTCGCCGGCCGCATGACAAATCTTCAGCGCCTTCGAAACTTCTTCCGTCGAGGCGGGCCTGAGCACGGCCGCCGGCACGCCGAGCTTGCTCCAGCCGCCGACTGCCTTCTCCTCCGCATCCTTGCCGGTCAGCACGCCCTGATCGCCCAGCGCCGCCTGGAGCTTCTGAATGAGATCGTCCGATGCCATGTCATCCTCCCGGGGATCATGTTCTTGCGCAGGACTATAGCGCGAAAGCGGCGCCTGCGCGCCTCACCCGATCACCCGCTTCACACAGGCCTGCCACCGCCCGTATCGCTCCGCCCGCTCGCTTTCGGCCATTTCCGGCTCGAAGCCGCGCTCGCGCCGCCAGTGTTGCGCCACATCCGCCATATCGCCGTAAAATCCCGTCTGCATGCCCGCAAGATAGGCCGCCCCCAGCGCCGTCGTCTCGGTCACTTCCGGCCGCTCCACCGGCCGCCCGATAATGTCGGTCAGGTTCTGCATGAACCAGTTATTGGCGACCATGCCGCCATCGACGCGCAGCGCCTGCGGGCTCGTCAGCCCCGCCGCCTTCATGTCGTCGCCCATCGCATCCATCAGGTCGCGCGTCTGGAACGACACGCTTTCGAGCGCCGCCCTGACGATCTCCTTCGCGCCGGTGTCGCGCGTCATACCGAACAGCGCCGCCCGCACATCGGGCTCCCAATAAGGCGCGCCGAGCCCGGTGAAGGCCGGCACCAGCACGGCCTGGCTGTTGTGATTGGCCTCGCGCGCCATTTCCTCGCTCTCGGCCGAACTGTCGACCAGCTTCATTTCGTCCCTGAGCCATTGCACGATGGCGCCGGCCATGAAGATCGAGCCCTCCAGCGCATAGGTCGTCTTGCCGCCGATCCGGTAGGCGACGGTGCCGAGCAGCCGGTTGCGGCTTGTCACCCGCCGCGCGCCGGTGTTGACCACCGCGAAACAGCCCGTGCCATAGG
>PHEO01000260.1 GCA_002841195.1 Alphaproteobacteria bacterium HGW-Alphaproteobacteria-11 | reverse complement strand
GCCGGGCGCCCCCTTTGATGGAGACGCCCGCCGCCTGTATCTGTTAACGCTTCATGTTCAGCGTTTCGCGGATCAGTTCGTCGGCCGTCGTCACGATGCGTGTACCGGCCGTATAGGCCTGCTGCGTCACGATCAGCTTCGAAAACTCGTCCGCGATATCGACGTTCGAGGCTTCGCGCGCCGACGCAATGATGTCGCCGCTGGCGCCGAGAATGGCCTCGCCCGATTCCTGCGTCGCAGCAAAGGCTGTGCCGTCGAGCTTCTTCAGCTTGTCGGCCGCATTGAACTTGGCAAGCGAAACTTCGGCCAGGTCGACCGCCTTGCCGTTGGAATAGGTGCCGGTGATGCGCCCGTTCTCCGACACGGCAATGCTGACAAGCTCGCCCGACGGATAACCGTTCTGGTCGATCGTGTTGACGGAAACCGTGCCGGTCGTGCTCTGGAACTGCGTGATGTTCGAGGCGCCGTGATTGACCGTCACATCGCCGAGATTGATGCCGTTGACGGTGAGCGCGGTGATCGTCGTCGAATCGACCGCGGGGTCGAGCCTGCCCTGAGCATTGAATGCATAGGACTGGCCGATATTCAGCCATTTGTCGTCGGCGCCCGCTGCCGCGTCGTCGGTCTTGTAGAACAGGTTCCACTCGTCGCCGCCGCCATCGGCGTTGTCGACCTTGGCCCAGCGCAGCTGCACGTTGACCGGCGCGCCGAGCGCGTCGTAGCCGGTGATCGCGCCGCCCGAAAGCGAATTGTCGAGGAAGATATCCTCGCCGCTGGCCGGGATTGCATCGAGATCGGCGAGCGGCGGTGTGAAACGGCCGATCGTCAGCAACTCGCTGTCGGCGATTCCCGTATCGGCATTCACCGTCTGCGGCCAGGCAGGCAGGTTCGCCGTATAGCTGATCGACGACGTCGTGCGCGCCGCCAGGAAATCGCGGTCGATCTGGATGCGGCCCGGCGTATCGCCGACGGGATTGCCGGTCACCGGGTCGATGGCCAGTCCCTGGAGCGCATAGCCCGCGCCGTTCACGAGATAACCATGCTTGTCCATCGCGAAGTCGCCGCGCCGCGTGTAATAGTTGACGTTGTCGAAAACCGGCTGGTTGTCGACCGTCGCAATCGTCGACGAGACGATGAAGAAGCCCTCGCCGTTGATCGCCATATGCGTCGGCACTTCCGAGGCGTCGATCGATCCCTGCACCGAATTGGTGAAGGATGGGGCCGCCAGAACCGCGCCTGGCAGATGGTTGCGGCTGGTCGAAGCGGTCACGATGTCCTGAAAACTCGTATCGGTGCGCTTGAAGCCGACCGTCTGCGAATTGGCGATATTGTCCGAGATGTGACCGAGCGCGCTCGATTGGGCGCGAATGCCGGTAAGGGCGGTGGTCATCGATCCAAAGAAACTCATGGGCTCATCTCCATGCGGTGGGTTCCAGCGGGGACTCCCGCGGAACGCGTGCTGCCAGCAAATGAGCAAGGAGCGGGCCATCGATTTTATATAATTAAATCAATGAGTTACTACTTGTTAACCAGTCCGGCGCGCAGCAGCCCCTGCCCCCTGCCCGGCAGAAATTGCCGCAAGGGGAGCGGCAGCGTCAGCGCCATGCCGCTCGAAATCGAATGGCGCGACTGTCGCCGGTGCACAGGCCTTTTCCTTGAACCGGCCAAGGTCACACATTAGTTTCTCAGCCGTTCAGCAATTCGGTATCCAGCGGCATGGCGCTTGGCTCAAGCGTCCGTTGCCGCGTCCCAGGGGAAAGCCATTTCGATGAAATTTGAGGGAACGAAGGATTACGTCGCCACCGATGACCTGCGTGTAGCAGTCAACGCGGCAATCACGCTGCAGCGTCCGCTGCTGGTCAAGGGCGAGCCCGGCACCGGCAAGACGGTGCTGGCCGAGGAAGTGGCGAGGGCGATCGACGCCGAACTCATCACCTGGCACATCAAGTCCACCACCAAGGCCCATCAGGGTCTTTATGAATATGACGCCGTCTCGCGCCTGCGCGACAGCCAGCTCGGCGACGAGCGCGTCAAGGACATCCGCAACTACATTTCCAAGGGCAAGCTCTGGGAAGCCTTCGAGCGCAAGAAGCGCCCGGTGCTGCTGATCGACGAAATCGACAAGGCCGACATCGAGTTTCCGAACGACCTTCTGCAGGAACTCGACCGGATGGAATTCTACGTCTACGAGACGAACGAAACCATCAAGGCCGAAATCCGCCCCATCGTCATCATCACCTCGAACAACGAAAAGGAGCTGCCGGACGCCTTCCTGCGCCGCTGCTTCTTCCACTACATCAAGTTCCCGGAAGAAGAGACGATGAAGGCGATCATCGACGTCCACTTCCCCGGCCTCAAGGGCAAGCTCGTGCAGGAAGCGCTCAACATCTTCTACGAGATCCGCGAAGTCCCGGGCCTGAAGAAGAAGCCTTCGACGTCCGAACTGCTCGACTGGCTGAAGCTGCTGCTTTCGGAAGACATCTCGCCCGAAACTTTGCGCGAGAAAGACCCGACCAAGCTGATCCCGCCCCTCCACGGCGCACTCCTGAAAAACGAGCAGGACGTCCACCTCTTCGAACGCCTCGCCTTCCTGGCGAGACGGGAACGGAACTGACTACATTAAGTGTCATTGCCGGGCCCTCCTTAATAATCAAGGAGGCCGGCAACCCAGAAGCCGCGACCTGTCCGCCGAAGCTCCGCAAGGAGCGTAGGTGGAAGCGGCGTCAGGAAAAGACTCTTCAAATCAAAGCCCGCGCCTCAACGCGCGGGCTTTTTCTTACGCCTAAAACAAAGTGTCATTCCGGCGAAAGCCGGAATCCATGGGCCTCACGGCCAGGACACGCCTCAAAGCATCTGGCCCCTCCGCGAAAACTGTCGCACTCTCTCATCGGACATTCGGGAGAAAGACGCGACGCCCCACGATCCAAACACCCTTGCCTTCTACGACGCGGAAGCGGAGGCCTATGCCGCGCGCGGCGACAGAAGCAATGTGAGTGGATCGCTTGGCGCCTTCCTCGCCCGCCTCGCGCCCGGCGCCCATGTCCTCGACCTCGGCTCCGGCGACGGGCGCCACGCGGCGGCAATGATGGAAGCGGGCTTCGAAGTGACGCCGCTCGACGGCTCCTCGGGTCTCGCCGCCATCGCCGGCCGCCGCCTCGGCAAGCCCGTCCGCGTCGCGCGCTTCGACGAGATCGAGGACGTTGAAGCCTTCGACGCCGTCTGGGCGCATGCCTCGCTTCTCCATGTCCCGCGCGACGCGATCGTCGGCATCCTCGCCCGTATCCACCGGGCGCTGAGACCGGGCGGCCGCCTCTTTGCGAGCTTCAAGTCGGGCGGCGCGGAAGGGCGCGACACGCTCGACCGCTACTACAATTATCCGTCGAGGGACGAACTCGCCGCCTGGGCCGCGGCGAGCGGGCCCTGGTCCGAAGTGGAGATCGGGGAAACCGGCGGCAGCGGCTATGACGGCAAGCCGACCGAGTGGCTCTTCCTGCAGGCGCTGAGGAACGAATAGCGTCCCGCCCCGAAAAAACTTATCCCCACCCTGCTTTTCGCCCCCATCTTATATGTACCGCCTTCAAGAGGGATGCTCCGGAGCGTCCGTTGCATGAAGGTTTGGGCGGCGCCTGCGCCGCCGGGGAGGTAACGCAC
>PHEO01000026.1 GCA_002841195.1 Alphaproteobacteria bacterium HGW-Alphaproteobacteria-11 | reverse complement strand
CGGCTCCAGCCGCTGGCCACCCTCGTCGCGGATCAGCACGCGCGGGCGCGAGATGGAAAGCTCGAAGCCCTCGCGGCGCATGTTCTCGATCAGCACGCCGAGCTGCAACTCGCCGCGGCCCGCCACTTCGAAGGCATCGCGGCTTTCGCTGTCCGAAACCTTGATGGCGACGTTCGATTCCGCTTCCTTCAGCAGGCGTTCGCGGATCACCCGCGACTGCACCTTGTTGCCTTCGCGGCCCGCCAGCGGACTGTCGTTGATCGATACCGTGATCGACAGCGTCGGCGGGTCGATGGGCAGTGCGTCGATGGCGTCGGTCACGACCGGATCGCAGATCGTGTCGGCGACGGTCCCTTCCTCAAGCCCGGCAATCGCCACGATGTCGCCGGCTTTCGCCTCGTCGACCGGAATGCGCTGGATGCCGCGAAAGGCCATCACGCGGGTGATGCGGCCCTTCTCGACCGTTGCGGCCTCGCCGCCCTTGGGCTTCCTCAACACCTGCACCGGCAGGTTCGGCTTCACGACGCCCTTTTCGATGCGGCCCGTCAGGATGCGCCCCAGATAAGGGTCGCTCTCGATGGTCGTCACCAGCATCGCGAAAGGTTCCTGCTGCGAACCGTCGGTCAGCGCGGCCGGCGCATGGAAATGCGTCAGGATTTTCGCGAAGAGCGGCGTCATGCCGTGTTCCTTCGCGTCGGGCGCGTTCAGGTCTTCCGTCGCCCAGCCTTCCTTGGCGGAGGCGAAGATGGTCGGGAAGTCGAGCTGTTCGTCGGTCGCGCCGAGCGCGGCGAAGAGATCGAAGGCCTCGATATGCACCTCGTCGGCGCGCGCGTCGGGTCGGTCGACCTTGTTGATCAGCACGATGGGGCGCAGGCCCAGCGCCAGCGCCTTCGAGGTCACAAACTTGGTCTGCGGCAGCGGGCCTTCGGCCGCGTCCACCAGCAGCACCACGCCGTCCACCATCGACAGGATGCGTTCCACCTCGCCGCCGAAATCGGCATGGCCCGGCGTGTCGATGATGTTGATGCGCGTATGCGTGCCGTCCTGCTCCCAGTCGACGCTGGTGCATTTGGCCAGAATGGTGATGCCGCGCTCACGCTCGAGGTCGTTCGAATCCATCACCCGTTCGGCAACCTGCTGGTTGTCGCGGAAGGTGCCGGACTGGCGAAGCAACTGATCGACCAGCGTCGTCTTCCCATGGTCGACATGGGCGATGATCGCGATGTTCCGAATAGACATATGACCGCCGGGGCAAGAGCGTTTTCAGGAAAGGTGTCGCCCCATGTGAAAAGGGGGGCTTTCCGTCCGAAAACGCGATCCATAAAAACTGGCCGCCCAGCCGCGCGGAACGAGCCAGGCGCGGGGCGGCCGGAAATTTGGCCGGGTTATAGCCGCTTGGGCGGGGGGCCACAAGGATTGCTTCGCACCTGCGGCAAAGGGGCGGAAACGGCGTTAACGGCCTCAGGCATGCTCAGCAAGTCTGCGACTGCCCTTGCGCGAATTGGCTCTGGCCTTGGGGCCTGCTTTCTGTGCATATCCCCGGCAAAAGCCTGCCCGGAGGAGCCTTCCCGATGTCCGCCCCGCGCGCCTCCCGCCTCTATGTCGTGGCGCTCGTCACCATCCTTTGTCTCGTCTACACGGTCAGCCAGTTCCTGCGCTCGTCCACCGGCGTCATCGCGCCCAACCTGACCGCCGATCTCGGCCTGCACCCCGAAGAGCTCGGCATCCTTTCCGGCGCCTTCTTCCTCTCCTTCGCGCTGATGCAGATCCCGGTCGGCATCCTGCTCGACCGCTATGGCGCGCGCCTCACCATGATCGGCTCGGTCGGCATCGCCGTGCTCGGCTGCCTCGTCTTCGCCGTGGCCGAGGGCCGCACCGGGCTCACGGTCGCGCGCATCCTGATGGGCATCGGCTGCTCGGTGATGTTGATGGGCCCCTTGATGATCTATCGCCGCTGGTTTCCGGCCGACCGTTTCGCGGCGCTGACGGGGATGCAGATTTCGATCGGCACGCTCGGCGCGCTGATGGCGACCGCGCCGCTCGCCTTCGCCGCCGAAGCGATCGGCTGGCGCGCGAGCTTCGTTCTCGCCGCCATCGTCACCGGCGTCCTCGCGGTCGTCATGGGCCTCATCGTGCGCGATGCCCCGGCGGGGCATCCGGCGTCAGTGGCGCCGCGCGAAACGCTCGGCCAGAGCCTGCGCGGTCTCGGCGAAGTCGTCCGCCATCCGGCCGTGCCGCCGCTTTTCGTGATGATCTCGACCGGCTATGCGGTTTTCGCCGCCGTGCAGACGCTCTGGGCCTCGCCTTATCTCGCCGACGTCCACGGCCTCGACCTGACCGCGCGCGGCAATGTGCTCCTGCTGCTGACGGCCGGCCAGGTCGTCGGCCTTCTCGTCTGGGGCTATGCCGAGCGCGTCTTCGGCAGCATCAAGAAGCCGATCATGGCAGGCGCCGCCTTGTCGGCCGCGATCCTCGCCCTTCTCGCCGCGCTCGACGCGCCGCCGCTCTGGCTGGTGACGGCGCTCTTCGTGATTTTCGGTCTCAATGCCGGCTACACGCCGCTGCTGCTGGCGCATGGGCGGATGATCTTCCCCGACCGCCTTGCCGGGCGCGGCATCACCGTCCTCAATTTCGGCAACATGGCCGGCGTCTTCGTGCTGAGCGCGCTGTCGGGCGTGCTGATCGGCCAGTTGTTGCGCATGGATTTCGGCTTCGACCTCACTTACCGCGCTACCTTCGGCTTTCTCGCCTTCGTGCTGGTCGCGGCGGCAGCCTATTATTCGACGATCCCCGACACGAATTCACGCGCGCTGATCGACGGCGATTGAAAAGGAGAGACACATGGCCAAACAGTTCCCGAGCCTCACGCCCGAGCATCGCGGTTTCATCGAGCGCCAGCACATCTTCTTCACCGCCAGCGCCACGGGTGACAGCCGCATCAACCTCTCGCCCAAGGGGCTCGACGGTTTCCGCGTCACCGGCGACAACGAGGTCTGCTATCTCGATCACACCGGCAGCGGCAACGAGGCGGCGGCGCATCTGAAGGCCGATGGACGCCTCACTATCATGTTCTGCGCCTTCGACGGTCCGCCGATGATCCTCAGGCTCTACGGCCGCGGCCGCGTCGCGCGCAAGGGCACGGGCGACTATGCGCGCTATCTCGAAAGCTTCTTCGAAGGTCGCGAGCCCGCCGGCGCGCGGCAGATCGTCGTCATGGATGTCGAGCTGGTGCAGACAAGCTGCGGCTTCGGCGTGCCGCTCTACGACTACAAGGAAGAGCGCCCCTCGCTTGTCCGCTGGGCCGAAGCGAAGGGCGAGGAGGGCATCGCCGGCTACTGGCAGGAAAAGAACCGCGTCAGCATCGACGGTCTGCCGACCGGGGTGGAATAGGGCGCATCTCTGGAGATGGTTCCTATATGGGGATCGAGCGTTGCGCTGACAATTGGGGATATCTTTTCGGGCCGCGAATTCAGCCCACCACTTCCATCGCGGCGCGCATCTCGACCGTTTCTTCCGCGCCCGGCATCTCTTCCAGCGCGAGGTTCGAGATGAACTGCTTGGCGCAGGCGTCCCAGGAGAAATTCATCGCATAGGCTCGGGCGTCGTCGCGGTTGAGGCGCAGCGCCTTCATGCAGGCGGTTTTCAGGTCCTCGTCGATGGCGCCGGCTTTCGCGCCGTCGGGCGTGAAGGCCAGCACATCGGCCGGCCCCTGCACCGGATAGCCGGCAACGGGCGTTCCGGCCGCCATCGCCTCGATCAGCACCAGGCCGAACGTGTCGGTCTTGCTCGGAAAGACGAACACATCGGCCGCCGCATAGGCGTCGGCCAGTTCGGCACCGAAAAGCGGGCCGGTGAAATGCGCATCCGGATAGCGCTTCTTCAGATGTTCGAGGCGCGGGCCCTCGCCGACCACCATCTTGGTGCCCGGCAGGTCGAGATCGAGAAAGGCCTCGATATTCTTCTCGACCGCGATGCGCCCGACATTGAGCCAGACCGGCCGCGCAAGGCCCATCGGGTGCGCGTCCTGCATGTCGGGCTTCGGCCGGTAGCGTTCGACATCGACGCCGCGCGACCAGATCGACGGCGTGCCGAAGCCGCGTTCCTTCAGTTCCGCCTGCAGCGACGGCGTCGCCACCATCAGGCTCGCCGATTTCGCATGGAAGCGGCGCAGGAAAGCGTAGCCCCATGAAAGCGGAATGCCCGTGCGCGCGTTCAGATATTCGGCAAAACGCGTGTGGAACGAGGTCGAGAAGGGAATGTTCTTGCGCAAGCAGAAGCGCCGCGCCGCAAGGCCGAGCGGGCCTTCGGTGGCGATGTGGATCGCGTTCGGGTTGGCCTCGCGTATCATCCGCGCGATCCTGGCGCCCGGAAAAAGCGCCAACCGGATTTCCTTGTAGGTCGGCAGCGGCACGGTCGCGAACATGTCGGGCGTGATGAAGGTCACCTCATGGCCCATGCCTTGAAGATGCTGCGTCAGTTGCTGCAGCGTGCGCACGACGCCGTTCACCTGCGGCGGCGCGGCATCCGACACGATGACGATGCGCAAGGGTTCCGAAAAGCGGCCGACATCCTTCGGCAACGGGCCGCCGCGCAGCCGGCTCAGAAGCCTTGCAATGCGGCGCTTTCTTTTCGATGCGAGGGGGGCGAGCGTTGTGCTGTGGGGCATCAGGCGGCGCTCAACACGGGTTCGGCGTCTTCTTCGTCATGGGGTTCCGTCTCGCCGTTCGCGAGTTCGGTTTCCCAGGAGAACTTCTGCCAGACGATCAGCGACATCGCGCCGTGCTCATCCTCGGCCAGCGCCGTGCAGCTTTCGACCCAGTCGCCGTCGTTGCAGTAGAGAACGCCGTCCATGTCGCGCATTTCGGCATGGTGGATGTGACCGCAGATCACGCCGTCGACGCCGCGCTCCCGCGCCTCGCGGGCGACCGCCTGTTCGTAGCTCGAAATATACTCGACCGCGTTCTTGACCCGGTTCTTCAGGTAGGACGAGAGCGACCAATAGGAGAGGCCGAAGAAGCGCCGCACCTCGTGCAGCCAGTTGTTCAGCGTCAGCGCCAGCCCATAGGCGCGGTCGCCGAGATGGGCGAGCCATTTCGCATATTTGACCACGCTGTCGAACTGGTCGCCATGGATCACCAGGAAGCGCCGTCCGTCCGCCGTTTCGTGGATCGCCTCGGCCGTCACGTCGATGCCGCCGAAATTGAGGCCGGTGTAGTCGCGCAGCGCCTCATCGTGATTGCCGGGCACGTAGATCACCGTCGCGCCCTTGCGCGCCTTGCGCAGGAATTCCTGCACCACCGCGTTGTGTGCGGCGTTCCAGTACCAGGAGCGTTTGATGCGCCAGCCGTCGACGATGTCGCCGACCAGATAGAAGGTCTCGGCGTCGTTGTGGCGCAGGAAGTCGAGCAGCAGCTCGGCCTTGCAACCCGGCGTACCCAGGTGAATGTCGGAGAGGAAAAGCGTGCGGTGCTGTTTGCGGTGTTTGGGGCGCGGCCCCAGCAATCTCTCGTCGAGCCCGTTTCGCCTTGCTTTGGCGCGGGCCGCTTCCTTGCGGGCCTCTTTTGCCGATGTCGCGGGCGGCGCGCCCGGCGCCTCTTCCATCCGTCTCGGCAAACCCGTCTCGAACACTGTCATATGTGCGTCGATCGCCTTGTTGAACTCATCTCGCGTCGCTGGTCTCACTTGTCCCCGGTCGGTCCCGCTCGCCTGCCACCTTCATTGCGGCTATAAGCGAATCGCTCCTTTCCGGTCGCTGCGAATATGGGTGCGCTGCAACAAGGATTTGTGACAGTTATATAACAGTTTTGTGACAGAGCTTCGTTCCCCGGGACGGGTCGTCCGGGCTCGAAGTGGCGGAATTCCGGGTTTTTTGGAACATCCATGCGGCTGCTCGTTATCGAGGATAATCGTCGCCTGGCGACGCATGTTGCAAAGGGCTGCCGGCAGGCTGGCTTTGCCGTCGATCTCTGTCACGATCTCGAGGCCGCGCGGGCGGCTGTCGAAGCCGTCAACTATGACGCCGTCATTCTCGATCTTTCGCTTCCGGACGGCGACGGCCTTGAATTTCTGGCCCGATTGCGCCGGTCGGGCAGCGATCTTCCGGTGTTGATCCTGACAGCGCGCGATCGGGTGGGAGATCGTGTCGCGGGTCTCGATACCGGAGCGGACGACTATTTGCTCAAGCCCTTCGCGATGGAGGAGGTCGTCGCCCGGTTGCGGGCGCTTCTTCGGCGCCCCGGTCAGGCGCTGGGTCTCCAGCTCACTGCGGGCAATGTCACGTTCGACACGGTCGCCCGCGAAGTGTCGGTCGGCGGCGCGCCGTTCGTGATGTCGAGGCGGGAGACCGACCTGCTCGAAATCCTGCTGCGCCGTCAGGGCCGTGTCGTGCCGAAGGATTCGATCGAGGAAAAGCTCTATGCGTTCGGCGACGAGGTTTCCTCGAACTCGATCGAAGTCGCCGTTCACCGTCTGCGCAAACGGCTGGCGGAAGCCGGCGCCGACATCGAGGTGCATACGATGCGCGGCATCGGCTATATGCTCGGCGCGCCATGAACCTGTTTTCGGCCTCCCTGACTGCTCGCCTGACGCGCCGGATGCTTGCCATCCTCATCGCGGGTTTCGCGTTGCTGCTCGTCATCCTGACCGTGCAATACGAAACGGAACGCGATCTGCTGCGCGACCGGTCCTTGCGCGCCCAGGCCGGCGATCTCGCGGCTCACATCGTTCCGCAAGCCGATGGCGTGCCTGCCGTCGTTCTGCCCGAAACACTCGCGGCGCCCTATGCGCGCGCCGACCGGGCCTTCGTCTGGCTTCTGCTCGATGCGGAAGGCCGCGTCGTCGCTTCATCGCATGGACAGGCAGAGCCGCTGGCGCCGCTGCCGGCCGCGGGCGGCGATCCCTATTTCAGACGCCCCGATCTCGACGGGTACGGTGACCACATCGGCGCCACTGTGACGCTAGAGGGTTTCTCGCCGCCGTTCTTCCTTCAGGTCGCGCAAGGCGAGGCGCATCGCGATGTGCTTCAGGATTCGATCATCGAGGAATTTCTCGAACGATCGTGGATGTGGCTGCTGTTTGTCTTCGCCGCGGCGACCGGCGTGACGCTCTGGACTGTTCGTCAGTCGCTGTCGTCCTTGACGCGGGTTTCGACCCAGGCGCGCGCCATCGGGCCCGGGTCGCTCGACCGCCGTCTTCCGAAAGCAGGACTTCCCGAGGAAGTTCGGCCGCTGGTCGACGCGGTCAACGGCGCGCTCGACCGCATTGAAAGCGGCTATGCCCGTGAGCGGGAATTCACCGCCAACGCCGCGCATGAACTCAGAACGCCGCTGGCGGTTCTGCGCGTGCATGTCGAAACGCTGACGGACATGGATGAAGTCCCGGAAATTATCGAGGAGTTAGGCGGCATCGAACGCCTTGTCTCGCAGCTTCTCTGGCTCGCACGAGCCGATGCGCTGGAGCTGCATTCCGATGAAGCGGCCGATCTCTGCGCGGTTGCGCGCGGCGTGACGGAGCAGCTTGCGCCACCGGCCGCGCGCATGGGGAAGTCGTTGGCGTTGACGGGCGCCGAAGAATCGTCGCCGCCGGTGCGCGGCAATGCGGATTTTCTGGCGCTTGCGCTGCGAAATCTCGTCGAGAACGCGCTCGCCCACACACCACGGGGCGGCACCGTCGAAGTCCGGTTCGCCGGTCCCGGACGTATCGACGTCATCGACGACGGGCCGGGTGTGCGGTCCGGCGACGAAGCGCGGATATTCGAGCGTTTTGTCCGCGCGCGACCGCAGGCCTATGAGGGCGCAGGGCTCGGCCTGTCGATTGCAGCCCGCATTGCCGAGGTCCATGGTGGCCGGATTGGGGTGGCTCGCGAGCCGGGCGGGGGTGCGTCATTTTCCCTGATTTTGCCGTTACGGGACAACTGAAGCGGTCCTGTAAGGTGCCTGTAAGCGGACTCCGATGAAATTTCCGAAACCGTGCTTGAAAAGCTACGCCGGTCACCGCCGGTACGGGCGGAGCACCAGGATTTCGGTACAAGATGAGTATCCTTCATTCGTTGCGCCGCGCCGTTGCCTGGCTTCCGCGTCCGGCGCCGCTGCATCCGGTATGGCTGGCGCTTGCCGCCTCGGCGGTGCTGGTCCTTTTCTACAATGCACAGCTCTGGACGACGATCCTCGATGTCTGGCCGGGACGGAGCTTCCGCGACTTCGCCTTTTTCGGCTCGATCGGCCTTGTTCTGGTCGTTGCCTTCAATCTCGTGTTGCAGGCTTTCGCAGTGCCCCGGCTGCTGAAGCCGCTGCTCGCCCTGCTGTTTGTCACGGCGGCGGCCGTCTCGTATTTCGCGTCGAGTTATGGCGCGGTGATCGACAAGACGATGATCGCCAATGTCATGGAGACCGACATGCGCGAAGTCGGCGACCTGCTGTCGTTGCGTCTCGTCGCGCAACTCGTCTTGTTCGGTGTGGTTCCGGCGTTGCTGATCTGGCGCGTGCCGCTTGCCCGATACTCGTGGTGGCGCGAGGTGCTGGTCCGCGGAGGCACCATATTGGGCAGCATTCTCGTTGTCGGCGTCGTCGCGGCCTTTCTCTTTCAGGACTATGCGTCGTTGCTGCGCAATCACCGTGAACTGCGTTTCATGGTCAATCCCTCGGCGGCGATCTATGCGACCGTCCGGTACGCGACGGCCATGCCGTCGGCGCTCGCCGCGTCCTTCACGCAGGTCGCGAAGCGCGTCTCGCGCGGCCCGGCGCTCGATGCTCGCGATGAACGGAAAACCCTCGTCGTGTTCGTCGTCGGCGAAACGGCGCGGGCCGATCACTTCGCGCTTAACGGCTACGAACGGCAAACCAATCCGGAGCTGTCCAAACTCGATATCGTCAGTTTCGGCGAGGTAAGGTCCTGCGGCACTTCGACAGCCGAGTCGGTGCCTTGCATGTTTTCCGATCTCGGCCGCGCCGGCTATTCCGAGGCCAAGGCCACGATGCGCGAAAACCTGCTCGACATCCTCGTTCGCGCCGGCGTCGACGTGCTCTGGCTCGAGAACAATTCAAGCTGCAAGGGCGTCTGCGCGCGCGTTCCGAGCGAGACGACCTGGAGTCTCGGCGACACCGAGTTTTGCGAAGGCGGCGATTGCCGCGACGATCTTCTGGTCCGGCAGCTCGGTACGGCGCTAGCTGCGGCCGACAACGACATGATTGTGGTGATGCACCAGATCGGCAGCCACGGGCCGTCCTACTTCAAGCGCTTCACCGACGCCTACAGGGTCTTCGCCCCGACCTGCGACACCAACCAGCTTCAGTCCTGCACCCGGGAAGAGATCGTCAACAGCTACGACAACAGTCTTCTCTATACTGACAAGATACTCGCCGAGACCGTCGGCCTTCTTCGAGGCGCGTCCGATCGATTTGACACGGCGATGATCTATGTCTCCGATCATGGCGAATCGCTTGGCGAGAACGGCATCTATCTGCACGGCATGCCCTACATGTTCGCGCCCGATGTCCAGAAGCATGTGCCGATGGTCGTCTGGGCGTCGCCCGGCTATCGCGCGCGGATGGCGCTCGACATGTCCTGCGTCGCGGCGGACAGCGATGCGCCGCTCAGCCATGACAATCTCTTTCACTCTGTGCTTGGCATGTTCGATGTCCGGAGCGATGTCTACCGGCGGGAACTCGACATCATTGCGCCGTGCCGGAAGTTTGCGCCGGTGGCGCGTGCCGCCGCCGATGACGATGGCGTTGCGCTTCAATGACAGCACTCGTTGCAATTGCCGGCCGGCCGGCTTCATCGCGTCATGGGGTCGAGGCTGCCGTTTGCCTGGCCGTCGTTGCTGCGCTGGCGCTATGGCCTTCCGTCCATGCATTCGATCTGATGGTCGAACCGCTGTTTTTCGACGCCGAAACCGGGCGCTGGCTTCTGCCGCCGGAAGATCGCGGTATCCATTTCATCCTTGGATATAAAGGCGTCAAGATACTGTTCGGTGTGGCGGGCGGTGCCGTTGCCGCCTGGCTTCTGTTCCGCGCTGTGACGCGGCGCTGGCACGGTTTCGACACGCGCGTTCTTGCGGCACTTTGCGTATTCGCGCTGATGCCGCTGATCGTCGGTCTGCTGAAGAAATTGACAGGCGTGTCGTGCCCGGCGCAGGAGATGCTCTTCGGCGGACCCTGGCCGCATGTTGCGATCTGGGACCGCCTGCTCTCGGCGGCCCCCTATAATACGCATCTGCGATGCTGGCCGGCGGGTCATGCCTCTGCCGGATTCGGCCTCATGGGGGTTCGGTTGCTGGCGCCGGCGGCGTGGCGCTTCGGGATATACTGGCTGCCGGGTCATGGAGCGGGTTGGATGATGGGTATCTATCAGATGGCGCGCGGTCAGCACTACCTGTCCCACACCCTCATGACCATGATGCTTGCGATCTTGCTGTCGAGTCTCGCACTAATGATTCTCGACCGGCGCGGCCGCAAGGGTTGACCGGGGACAAGTTTTTTCGGCTAAGTCATTGGTACGGCGTTTCAGGTATCGGCGGATCGCCGCCGCGCCGGGCTTGTGCGATATGTGACAGTTTTTTGACAGTTGCGTGACAGAGCGCCTCCAAAAGCTAACAAACGGACGAAAATTGGCCCTCCGCCGCAACTTCCACATCATCGTCAATCCGGCCGCCGGGCGTCGCAATCGCACCTTGCTCGATCGCGTTGTTGAGCGGCTCCGCGCCAGCGGTTCGGACGTCACGGTGGAGCTGACGCAGGCGGCCGGGCATGCGACGGCGCTTGCGCGCGCGGCGGCGCGGCGCGGCGAAGCGGATGTGATCGTCGCGGCCGGCGGCGACGGCACCATCAACGAAGTGGCGCGCGGTCTTTTGGGGCAGGGCGTGCCGCTCGGCATTCTGCCGCTCGGCACGGCGAATGTTCTTGCCATCGAGATCGGGCTTCGTCCGCGCGCGGAGGAGATTTCATCGATGCTGCTCGGCGGTCCGGCGGAGCTTGTCGGCACGGGGCTGGTCGATGGCGAGATTTTTTTGCTGATGGTTGGTATCGGTTTCGACGGCGTCGTGGTTCACGGCATCGATCCACGCCTGAAACGCCTGTGGGGCAAGGGTGCTTTTGTCTGGTCCGGTCTCAAGACGTGGACCGCAGGTCCCGCCCGCGACATCCGGCTCATGGCCGACGGCCGCGAAATAAGGGCCGCCTGGGCAATCGTCACCAATGCGCGCAACTATGCGGGTCCGTTCGTCCTCGCCCCGCAAGCCGAGCTTGCGTCTCCAGGCCTGACGCTTTTTGTTCTGCATGACGCAAGCCGGTTTGGCTTCGTCCGTTTTCTCATCGCGCTGGCGCTTGGCCGCGTCGAGACGTTGCGCAGCGTCGAGGTCTTGCCCGTTCGGCATGTCGACGTGACGGCCCCGGCGGGCCTTGAGGTTGAAGTCGACGGCGACGCGCGCGGCCAGCTGCCGCAAACGATCGAGCAGGGCACACAGTTCCTGCGGCTGGTGGTGCCGGCCTAGGCGGCGTCGGCACCGAAGCGCGGGCGGCCGATGCCGTTGCGCGAGGGGAGGGCGGCCGTGTCGGCCCAGCGTCCGTAATAATCCTTGAGCGACACCGACACACCGTCCGGCCCCATGATGCGGGCGTGTTCGCGGTTGAGGCGGCGCGGTTCGGTGACGCCGCAGGAATGGGCGATCACGCAGACTTCCTGTGTCACGCGCTCGGCATAGCGGCGCACGCGCTCGCCCTTGTCGGTCACGTCGAGGCCGCGCTGCAGGCGTTTGTTGTGCGTCGTGATGCCGGTCGGGCAGGTGTTCTTGTTGCACTGGAGCGCCTGGATGCAACCGAGCGAAAACATGAAGCCGCGCGCCGAGCAGACGAAATCGGCGCCGACGCAGAGCGCCCAGGCAACTTCGGCCGGTGTGATCAGCTTGCCGCTGGCCGTCACGCGGATACGCGATTTCAGTTTGTGCCGTTCCAGCGTGTCGCAAAGCACGGGCAGGCTTTCCCAGATCGGCAAGCCGACATAGTCGATCAGCGGCATCGGGGCAGCACCTGTGCCGCCATCGGCGCTGTCGAGCGAAATGAAATCAGGCGCGTTTTCGATGCCGCGGCGATTGATCTCCATGCACAGCTCATCGAGCCAGTCGTAAGCGCCGAGTACCAGTTTGAATCCGGTCGGTTTGCCCGTCACTTTGCGTATGTGTGAAACGAAGTCGAGCAGATCGCCGATGTTGTCGATTTCGGGATGGCGGTTTGGGCTGATCGAATCGTGACCGGCGGGAATGCCGCGAATGGCTGCGATCTCCGGCGTCACTTTCGAGCCGGGCAGGATGCCGCCCTTGCCGGGCTTGGCGCCCTGGCTCAGCTTGATTTCGAACATGCGGATTTGTTCGTGTGCGGCGAGTGCCGCAAGTTTCTCGTCCGACAAGCCGCCATCGTCGTCGCGGCAACCGTATTTCGCGGTGCCGATCTGGAAGACGATGTCGGCGCCGCCTTCGAGATGGAAGGGCGACAGGCCGCCCTCGCCGGTGTTGAGCCAGATGCCGGCCATGCGCGCGCCTTTCGACAGCGCAAGCACGGCGGGTTTTGAAATCGCGCCGTAGCTCATGCCCGAAATGTTGTAGATCGATGAGGTGCGGAAGGGCTTACGCGCATAAGGCCCGACTTCAATCAACGCGGTGTCGGCGGCATTGCGGTCGAGCGTCGGGAAGGGGCAGTTGGCGAAAGTGACCGTGCCGGCGGGCCGCAGGTCGCGCGTCGAGCCAAGGCGACCGTCGTGTCGACGCCCTTTGCCGCGCGATAGACCCAGGCGCGCTGGGCGCGGTTGAAGGGAAGCTCTTCGCGATCCATCGCAAAGAAATATTGCCGGAAATATTCACCGAGCGATTCGAAGAGATAGCGGAAGCGGCCGATCACCGGATAGTTGCGGCGCACCGCGTGCTTTGTCTGCGTACTGTCGATGACGAAGAGAACGGCGATTGCAATGACGCCGCAACCGATACCGACGATGAAAAGCGCCGACATGATGTCGACGACCTGCCAGATAACTGAATCGTTCAGAAGGTCCGCCAGACTCTTCATCGCATCGCCGAACGCGCCCATAGCCCCTTGCCCCCGAATGTCCGATTGCCCCCGCCCGATATCAGGCGCCGGGTATGTCCGCCTCTGCGACGCGTGTCGGTATGTCGGCCATCACAGGATCGAGCACGCGCGGCAGTTCGCGGTGTGCTGTGTCGCTCGCAACTTCGAAATCTCCGTCGGCGATCGAAAGACGTAGTCCGACGGCGGCCACTGCCGCTTCGCGCACGTTCCGGCCCGCACCTGCGTCGAGCACTTTCGGCGCCGGACGCACAATGCTTGCCGTGGCGATTGGTTCGGCCATGCGGGCTTCGATTTCGCGTGAGGGACCAATCGCCGGTTTCAGTTCGCCCGATATGTCGATCCGCGGTTCGGGCCGCACGGGCGTGACGTAAGCTGCATTGGCGATGCGGTTGCGCTCATTTTCCCAGATACGGATCACGCGGGCGAAGTAGCGGCCGCCATGTGATCTGGTTTGCGAATGGTAGAACGCGACGGCCTTCGGCCAGTTTCCGGTTTGTGCGTGAAGACGCTTCAGGAAGTCGGCGCCATAGGCGACATTGGTCATCGGATCGAAGCCGTCTTCGAGGCTTGCGAAGGCATCAGGGTGATAGCGCAGGTTGACCTGCATGCAACCGATGTCGATGGAGCGCATGCCGCTGTCGAGAAGACGCTGCGTCGTACGCACCGCTTCTTCCTTGGTCTTGAAATAATAGCCGCGGCCTTCGGCGTTGATGGTCCACGGCCAGGGACGCGCTTGACGCGTCGCCGGATCGGCGCGGCCCGATTCGGCAAGCGAGACCGCGGCCAGCAGCGCGCGCGGCATTCCGCTCTCGATTTCGTGGTAACGCGTTGCCTGCTCGCAGAGCGCGGCCGGATCGGACGCGGCGTTATCGCCGTTCGCCTTTGCGGCGCTTGCCGGCTGCAATGAAATCGAAAGCGCCACCGCGCCAGCGATGCCGAAGAGCCCGAAATTGAAAAGGCGCGCCTTGGCGGCCATCCGTCCCACCCCTTGCCATGGGGCCGCAAGACCGGCAGGTCCGGCGGCGTTTCACCGGTCATCATGGGACAAGGGGCGTTAAGGAACGTTTGCGATGCCGCGCGGCGCATGCAAGGGCCAGGTTCGGGTCAATCTCGCTGCGCTGCACCCATTCCGGCCAACGGCTAGAAAAGGCGCGAAGTGCCTTTATTTTTGGCAGATTTCGGCGTATTTTGGGCGAAGATTTTTTACTTTGGCCCTTGATTTGTGTGCGCTGCAATGTATCTTGTGCATTGCGGCATCGGTTGAGGTTTCTCCCGCTGTCGCAGCCCTTCCTGGGCGTTTCCTCCCTAAACTTGGGCCCTGGTTCGCCAGGGCCCCTTTTTTTTGTCCGGGAGGCTGCGGGCGGCGGTCGTCGCGGACCGTCTCAGAAGGCGGCGCCGCGCGCGCCGGGCGTCAGGGCCGACCAGTCCCAGGCCGCCAGTTCGTCGATGAAGGCGGTCATGTCGGCCTGCATTTTTTTCAGGCCCGGCGTCGGCTCCAGGCGCGCCTCGTCCATGTAGAGGGCGCGGTTGACCTCGATCTGCAAGGCATGAAGACCCCGTCGCGGGCGCCCGTAATGCTCGGTGTTGAAGCCGCCGGCATAGGGATTGTTGCGCACGACGCTGTAGCCGAGTTGCCGCAATATCCGCTCCGCCTCGGCTGTGATGGCACCGGCGCAGGAAGTGCCGTAGCGGTCGCCCAGCACGATGTCGGGGCGGTCGGCGCCATTGTCGTCGTCGGTCGGGCCGCCGACGGAGGGCATCGAATGGCAATCGATCAGGATCGCGCAGCCGAAGCTTTTCAACGTGTCTTCGAGCAATCCCTTCAGCGCATCGTGGAAGGGCATGTAGAGGCGGCGAATGCGTTCCTCCGCTTCGGCATAGGAGAGCGGCTCCCGGTAGATCTCGGTCGCATCCGAGACCACGCGGGCAATGGTGCCGAGGCCGCCGGCGACACGCAGCGAGCGCGTGTTTACATGCGGCGGCAGGGGCTCGGCGAACATCGAGGGGTCGAGTTCGTAGGGTTCGCGATTCGCATCGAGATAGGCGCGTGGGAAGCGGGCCTGCAGCAGCGGTGCGCCGAGGCCGACGGCGCCGGCAAAGAGCGCCTCGACAAAACTGTCTTCGCTGCGGCGGAGCGTCAGCGCATCGAGATTGGAGGCGGCGACAAAGGACGCCGGATAGTGCCGCCCGCTATGGGGGGAACTGAAAACAAAGGGAATCCGTTGATGTGACGGGCTTTCGACGATGACCGGCTGCGCAAACAGGCCAGCCTCCGTCGCGTCCGGCCCTTCGGTGGCCGGGTCGGTGATCGCTGATTCGGGGGCCAGGTCCATTTGCAGAAAAGCCGAAATGCCTGTTTTACCGTTGTGGATCGTTGGTGCCGGAGGCGCCGTTGGGCAAGCATAGCATGACCCTCCCGCCGAGAGCGACCCGCGGGGTCAGGCGGGCACATTGGGCTAGGCTGCGAATATGAAGCGCCGGAGTTCACATCCTGTTTACTATTGGAATCCTAAAGTGACACCCGTGGGGTGAGGGGCTGGCCGCCGGCTGTGCGTCCGCTTTCGCCATGACGGGTATCAAGGGATGGATCGGGCACGGGGCCATGGCACGCATTCTCCTCGCTGAAGACGACGAATCCATGCGCCGGTTTCTGGCCAAGGCGCTAGAAAATGCCGGCCATGAAGTCGTGTCCTACGGACAGGGCGACGAGGCCCATCGGCGCCTCAAGAACGATGTTTTCGACATTCTGCTGACCGACATCGTGATGCCCGAAATGGACGGCATCGAGCTTGCCCGGCTGGCGGCGGAACTCGACCCGACACTCAAGATCATGTTCATCACCGGCTTTGCAGCCGTCGCGCTCAATCCCGAAGTGGCGGCGCCCAAAGACGCCAAGGTGCTTTCCAAGCCCTTCCACCTGCGCGACCTCGTGGCGGAAGTCGAACGGCTGATGGTCGCCGCCTGATCGGCCCGGCGCCGGCTGCCGCGCCCGCGTTTCCGGCTTGTCTTTAAAGGGTATCCTCGTTATAGGAACGGCCTTCGGCGCCGTTCGGCGCCGGCCCGCCGGCACCCGCTGCCGGCGACCGGAAATGGCAATGGGCGTGTAGCTCAGCGGGAGAGCACTTCGTTGACATCGAAGGGGTCACAGGTTCAATCCCTGTCACGCCCACCATTGCCACCACCGTCCGCCGATCGCGCCTATATTGTGGGTGATGCTGGCAAATTGCCATTTTCCTGCCCGTCCAAATGACCTATTCCAGAATGCCCGAGCGGGCGTGTCGACTGGCGCGGCCGGCGTCTTCCGCGCCTGTCGCTACGGTCGCGGTCTGCGGTACGACTTCAACAAGCGATAGCTCATGCAGTTACCGAAACAGCTTTCCCTGAAACAGCATTCGCCCCGCACCATCGTCATCGGCGTTCTGGCCGTGCTGGGCGTTTTGCTGGCGCTGCTTTTTCTCTATCGTCTCTACGACCGCTTCGCGGGGCAGCAGCAGAACGGGTTTCCGCCGGCGGTTGTCGAGGTCGTCGAAGCGCGCCATGCGCCTGTCGAGATTCGCGTTTCGGCGCTCGGCACGCTGCAGGCCGACCAGTCGATCGTGGTGACGCCCGAAATTCCCGGCATCGTCACCAGCATCGACTTCACCGACGGGCAGCGGATCGACGAGGGCGCGGTTGTGCTCCGGCTCAACGACGACGACCTCAAGGCGCGGCTGGCGCAGGCCGAGGCGCGGCTGACGCTGACCCGCGCGAATTATCAGCGTGCGGAGCAACTTGTCCGTCAGGGTTCGGGAACGGCGCGGGCGCGCGACGAAGCGCTCAACGATTTCAAGTCGGCGGAAGCCGAACTCGCGGCCGCGCAGACGGCGCTCGACAAGGCGACGATCAAGGCGCCGTTTGCGGGCATCGTCGGTTTGCGCCAGGTCAGCCTTGGGCAATATCTCACCGCCGGGGAGCCGATTGCGACGCTTGCCGATGTCGACAACCTGCGGATCGACTTCCGCGTCTCCGAAGTTTTCCTGACGCGAATTCGCAAGGGACAGAACGTTGACATCACATTCGACGCGTTGCCCGGCCAGACATATGAAGGCGTCATCAGCGCTGTCGATCCGGTGGTCAGCATCGAGGGCCGCGCGCTCAGCGTTCGCGCATTGCTGGCGAACGAGGGCGGCGAATTGCGGCCCGGACTTTTCGGCCGTGTCGACATCGTGACCGAAACACGGGAATCCATTCTCGTGCCTGAGTCCGCCATCGTCACCGATCAGACCGGAAACAAGGCCGTCTTCGTCGTCGTCGACGGACACGCGACCATCCGCCGGGTGGAAACGGGCGACCGGCAACCGGGACAGGTCGAACTTGTGTCGGGCATCGAACCGGGCGAGGCGGTGATCGTTGCAGGGCAGCTCAAAATCCAGGACGGCGCGTCCGTCGAACCGTTGTTGACAAGCGAAGACCGGCCTGTTGCCGATCCGGCCGGTTAGCGGGGCCGGCGATGCATATTTCCGAACTCTTCATTCGCCGTCCGGTTTTCGCAACCGTCGTCAGCTTGATCCTGGTGCTGCTCGGCATCGTTTCCTACGACCGGTTGTCGGTGCGCGAATATCCGGAAATCGACGAGCCGGTCGTCACTGTGACCACGGTTTACCGCGGTGCCAGCGCGGCGGTCGTCGAGCGCGAGGTCACGCAGGCGCTCGAGGATTCGATGGCCGGCATCGAAGGCATCGAGGTACTGTCGTCGGCGAGCCGTCCGGAAGAGAGCCAGGTGACGGCGCGCTTCACGCTGACGACCGACCCCGACGTCGCGGCGAGCGATGTGCGCGACCGTGTCGGCCGTGCGCGCGGGCTGTTGCCGGACGATGTCGAAGAGCCGATCATCGCCAAGGTCGAGGCCGACGCGCAACCGATCATGTATATCGCATTCAAAAGCGATCGCATGAATTCGCTGGAGATCACCGATTATCTGGACCGTATCGTCAGTGACAGATTGCAGAACCAGCCCGGCGTCGCGCAGGTCAGTATTTTCGGCGGCCGCGAATATTCGATGCGTATCTGGGTCGACCGGGCGCGGCTCGCTGCCTACAACCTCACGGTGCAAGACGTCGAGAATGCCGTCCGTGCACAGAATGCCGAAATCCCGTCGGGCCGGATCGAGAGTTTCGACCGCGAGTTCACGGTGCTGGCCAAGACGGCGCTGCAAACACCGGAGGAATTCGAGAACATCGTTGTCAAGGAGACGGACGGTTTTCAGGTAAGGCTCGCGCAGGTGGCGCGGGTAGAAGTCGCCGCGGCCGATGTCCGCCGGTCGGCGACCTATAACGGCGAGACGTCGATCTCGCTCGGCGTCGTCAAGCAGGCGACGGCCAACCCGCTGGAGGTTGCGGCCGGGGTGCGCAGGACGCTCGACGATCTTGCGCCGACGCTGCCGGAAGGCATGGGGTCGTTTGTCGGCTACGACACCTCGGTATTCATCGCCGAATCCATTCGTTCGGTCTATGAGACAATTCTCGAAGCCATCGTTCTTGTCGTCCTGGTGATCTTCGTCTTTTTGCGAACGGTGCGCGCGTCCTTCATTCCCGTCGTCACCATTCCGATCGCGCTGATCACCAGTTTCGCGATCATGCTGTTGTTCGGTTTCAGCATCAACACGCTGACGCTGCTGGCGATGGTGCTGGCGATCGGCCTCGTCGTCGACGACGCCATCGTGATGCTCGAAAACATTTATCGTCATATCGAGATGGGAAAGACGCCCTTCCAGGCGGCCATCGACGGATCGCGCGAGATTACCTTTGCCGTCATTGCGATGACGCTGACGCTGGTTGCCGTTTATGCACCTGTCAGTTTCGCGGAGGGGCGCACGGGGAAACTCTTTCTGGAATTTGCATTGACGCTGGCAGGCGCCGTATTCGTGTCCGGTTTCGTGGCGCTGACGTTGACGCCGATGCTCTGCTCGAAGCTTTTGCGGCACGAGGCGAACCCGGGACGCGTGCAGCGCTGGCTCGGCGACAGGCTCGACGAACTCGATGCCGGCTACAAGAATCTGTTGCGGCGTGCGCTCGAGCGGCAACGCGCCGTGGTGGCGGTTGCCGCGATTGTCGCCGTATCCTGCGCCGGTTTCATGATGCTGCTGCAACGGGAACTGGCGCCGCTTGAAGACCGCGGCACGTTGCTTGTTGTCGGGCAGGCGCCGCAGGGTGCGACGCTCGAATTTTCGGCGCGCTACGCAAAGCAGATCGAACAAGCCTATATCGATATTCCCGAAGTTGCCGGCTATCTCGTCGTCTCGGGCTTTCCGCAGATCACCGATCTCGTGTCGTTCTCACGTCTCATTCACTGGAGCGATCGCAGTCGTACGCAGCAGGAGATCGTCAGCGAAATGCAGCCGAAGCTCGGCCGTATTCCCGGCATTCTCGCTTTCGCGATCAATCCGCCGTCGCTCGGACAGAGCGGCCGTTCGCTGCCGGTTGAGTATGTGGTGCAGGCGTCGGGCACGTATGAGGATCTGGACCGGTATGTGAACCTGATGATGGACGAGATCCGTCTTAACTCCGGTTTCGTCAATCCGGACACCAACCTCAAGCTGCAGAAGCCGCAGCTCGACATCGCAGTCAATCGCGACAAGGTTGTCGATGCCGGAATCGATGTGTCGACCGTCGGACGGACGCTCGAAACGCTGCTCGGCGGACGAAAGGTCACGCGCTACGAACAGGGCGGCAAGCAATATGACGTGATCGTGCAGGTCGGCGACGACGAACGCCGGACGCCGAACGACATCAGCAATATCTATGTACGCGGCGGGCAGGGCGAAATGGTTCAGCTCTCCAATCTCGTATCGGTGACGGAAACTGTTGCGCCCAATGCGCTCAATCGCTTCAACCAGCTTCGCGCCGCGACGATCTCGGCCAATCTCGCGCCCGGATATTCGATGGGCGAGGCGCAGGATTTTCTCGATGAACTGGCGCTTCGGGTGTTGCCCGCAACGGCGCAGACCGATGTCGACGGGCAGCTTCGCGAATTCGTCAAATCGTCGAACACAATCCTCATCACTTTCGTCCTGGCACTGATCTTCATCTATCTGGTGCTTGCGGCGCAGTTTGAAAGTTTTCTCGACCCGCTCGTCATTCTGGTCAGTGTACCGCTGTCGATCGCCGGTGCGCTGCTGCTGCTTTTCCTGACGGGTACGACGCTCAATATCTACAGTCAGGTCGGATTGATTACGCTTGTCGGCCTCATCAGCAAGCACGGCATTCTGATCGTCGAGTTTTCCAATCAGCTTCGCGAACGCGGAAGTTCCGTATACGAAGCGGTGGTGGAAGCATCGGGTCTGCGGTTGCGCCCGATCCTGATGACGACGGGCGCGATGGTGCTGGGCGCGATGCCGCTGGCGCTGGCCGGCGGCGCGGGCGCGGAGAGCCGGCGGTCGATCGGTCTGGTGATTGTGGGCGGGGTCAGTTTCGGCACCGTGCTGACGCTGTTCGTGGTGCCGGCGGTCTATCTGATCCTTGCCGGCTGGCAGGAGCGGCGGCAGATAGCGAAGGCGGGACGCGAGGTCCACGCGCCGGCCGAATAAGGCCCCGGAATTTTTATCCGTATACGGACCAGATGGACAGAAAAGGGGCTGAAAATGCCCCTTCTGTCATCGAGCTGTCAAAAAACTGTCACAAATGGCTTTGGGACGGACTTATCCCGCAACTTATCCCGCAATCGGCGCCGAATTTCGTGCTCTCCAGCGCACTTTCAAAAGCACTCAAAAAGACACGCTGTTTTTTGTTCGCAAGTGCATGAGGGGATATGTTGCGGCGCGACGAAGCAAAAAACTTATCCCCGCATGTTTGCGGGTGCCGGTGAATTTGTCAGGGCGCTCAACCGCCGCGCGCGCAGGTCGCGGATGACCGGACCGAGTTTCTCCTCGTGGAAGCGATCGCAGCCGATGCAGAGATTGGCGTAAGGCGCGCCTTGCGGCGTCGTCGTGTGCGAGGCTTTGAAAAAGTCGTCGGTGCTCCATCCAAGGCTCTCACCCATGTGAAGCGGATCACCGGCATTCAGCGCCTCGAAGACGGGATGACCTTTCAGGCTGTCGAGAATGTCGACGAGACGTTCCTCGGTCAGATTGCCGATGGGCAATTTCGTTTTCAGGCAGCAGGGAAAGACGTCGCCGTTCGGTTCGATGGCGACTTCCGCTCCCGCGTAGCCATGATTGAGAAAATTCTTCGCGCCCGACCAGCGCGCGCAGAAGTTGGTTTCCATCGTTGCTTTCGACAAGCCGTTCTCCCAGGCGCGGCCGCGCGGCCAGAGCTCGGCGATCCATTGGCCGGGCTGCGCGCCGAAGAAAACATAGAAGGGTCCGTCCTCGGTGAGATGATCACGACCGCTCGCTGCGTCCGGCACCGGATTGAAGCCGGCGGCCTCGAACATCGCTTTCAGATTTTCCATGAAGGGGACGCGCTTTTCGCCTTCTAGGCCGACGTGATAGTCGTCCATGCTGGCGACCGCGATCATCCAGACGCCCCGCTCGCGCAACTCGTCGAGGATTTTCGGAGTCACGACGTCGCCGGTCGTCTGCATGCTGACGCGGGCGCCGCGGGTTCCGTATTTCTCGCGGACGGCATCGAGCGCCGGATAGAACAATGCCTCGCGCACCGGGTCGATGAGCAATTCGCCGCCCGCCATGATGATGCGGCCGATGCGTTCGGACGGGTTGCCGGCGGCATCGGGCTTCGATGGATCGCGGTAGATCATGCTGTCTGGCAGGTTGGCGATGATGCGGCGGTAATTGTCGACGCCTTCACCGACAAC
>PHEO01000259.1 GCA_002841195.1 Alphaproteobacteria bacterium HGW-Alphaproteobacteria-11 | reverse complement strand
TTGACCCGCGCGCGTGGAACGTCGCGGGGGATGCGCCTGGGTGCCTGCAGGTGGTGGCCCGGCTCGCCGATCAGGGCCCGGTTGGTTTCCAATGCGCCGTTCATGCCGCCTCTCCCCGCTTGATTTGCGGGGCGCATCCTAGGTTGAGAGCGCACGGCATACAAACCGGGGATTGCGGCAGGCGGCATGCAATATGTTAGGGTCTGGCCGGTTACTTGTGTTGCAGGGGGGTGTCAAAATGGAATCGATAACGCTTTCGGGGCTTGTGGTGCTTGCCTCGCTTTCGGGCGGTCCGGCAGAGGCCGAAATCAGCAAGCCGCCGGCCCTGCAAATGGCGCAGGCGAGTTGTTCGCTCAGCGGCCAGCAGCGGGCGGGCGCGCGCAAATACTGCTATTACAATTGCGGCGAGACAGTGCGGACCGTCGTGGTGGCCGCCGGCAGGGTTTGCCCGGCCAGCATCAGGCGGTAGGCTGGACCGGGGGCAAGCAGGTTTCAGACGGATCATGGCGAAAGCACAAGGCAGCGCGGCCGCGCAAAAACCGGGAGTAGACAAGCGGGACCTCATCGTCGAGGCCGCGCTCGATCTGTTCCGCCATTACGGCTACCGGCGCACCTCGATGGAGGACATCGCGCGGGCGGCGGCCGTCGCCAAGGGCACGCTCTATCTCTATTTCAGCAGCAAGGACGAGCTGTTCGAGGCGATCTGCCGGTCGCTTGCCGAACAGATCGCCGAGGGCGTGAGCGCGGCCGAGGCGCTGGACCTGCCGCTGGAACCGAAGCTCACGGCGCTGATGGAGGCGAAGTTCGGCTTTGCCTATCGCTGGGTGCTTTCGAGCCCGCATGCGGCGGAGCTGATGGAATCGAGCAGCCGGCTGAAGACCGACCATTTCGAGCCGGTGACGCAGCAATTTCGCAATGCGGTGCTGAAGCTGATCCGCGAGGGCATGGCGCGCGGCGAACTCGACCCGAAAGCGGCAGGGCTCGCCCCCGAGGCCGCCATGGACGCCCTGATCGCGGCCGCCTATGGCGCCGAGAAATCGCCGGACGAGGCCACGTTCAAGACGCGGCTGGCCGCCATCATGCGGATGACGCTTCGGGGCTTGAGGGCCTGACGGGGGCCCGCACGCCTCGCAATACGCCAAAAACCACCCGGTCCCGCCCCTGCCCCGCTTGACAGCGGGCTTGCGGGCTCCTATTTGTCCACAGCGCCCTTGGCACTCACTCCGTCTGAGTGCTAACAGGGCCAAAAAATCAAAGATTTTCCGCAATTTAGCGGTTGGGACACAGGAGAAGCCAGAGATGAAATTCCGTCCTCTGCATGACCGCGTCGTTGTTCGCCGGGTCGAAGAAGAATCCAAGACCGCCGGCGGGATCATCATCCCCGACACGGCGCAGGAAAAGCCCTCCCAGGGCGAAGTGATCGCGGTGGGCCCGGGCGCCCGTGGCGACGACGGCAAGATCGTCGCGCCGGACGTCAAGGCCGGCGACCGCGTGCTCTTCGGGAAGTGGTCGGGCACCGAAGTCAAGATCGACGGGGAAGACCTGTTGATCATGAAAGAGTCCGACATCATGGGTGTGCTGGAAGGCGCGGCCAAGAAGAAAGCCGCTGCGTAAGGCTCGCAACCGGATACCGGTCGCGGGCTTTTTTCATGGGCACCCATGAAGGCCGACGCGACCGCTCGTTC
Organism: Alphaproteobacteria bacterium HGW-Alphaproteobacteria-11; assembly: GCA_002841195.1. Classification (GTDB taxonomy): domain Bacteria; phylum Pseudomonadota; class Alphaproteobacteria; order Parvibaculales; family Parvibaculaceae; genus Parvibaculum. The sequence continues at coordinate 1,969 of PHEO01000259.1, read as the reverse complement.
CGTTTCATGAATTCAGAAGGATCAAGGAAAAATGGCTAAGGAAGTCAAATTCGGCCGTTCGGCGCGCGAGAGAATGATCCGCGGCGTCGACATTCTCGCCGATGCGGTGAAGGTGACGCTCGGCCCGAAAGGCCGCAACGTCGTGATCGAAAAGTCTTTCGGTTCGCCCCGCTCGACGAAGGACGGCGTGACGGTCGCCAAGGAAATCGAGCTTGAAGACAAGTTCGAGAACATGGGCGCGCAGATGGTCAAGGAAGTCGCTTCCAAGACCAACGACACGGCCGGCGACGGCACCACCACCGCGACCGTGCTGACGCAGGCGATCGTGCGCGAAGGCGCGAAGGCCGTTGCCGCCGGCATGAACCCGATGGACCTGAAGCGCGGCATCGAAATCGCCGTGCGCGCGGCCGTCGAGGACATCACGAAGCGTTCGAAGAAGGTCAAGTCGAACGACGAAGTGGCGCAGGTCGGCACGATCTCGGCCAATGGCGAAAGCGAAATCGGCGCGATGATCGCCGAAGCGATGGCCAAGGTCGGCAATGAAGGCGTCATCACGGTGGAAGAAGCCAAGTCGCTCGACACCGAGCTCGATGTCGTCGAAGGCATGCAGTTCGACCGCGGCTACCTGTCGCCCTACTTCATCACCAATGCCGACAAGATGATCGCCGAGCTCGAAGAGCCGCTGATCCTGCTGCACGAAAAGAAGTTGGCGAGCCTGCAGGCAATGCTGCCGGTTCTCGAAGCCGTTGTGCAGTCGGGCCGTCCGCTGCTGATCATCGCCGAAGACATCGAGGGCGAGGCGCTTGCCACGCTCGTCGTCAACAAGCTGCGCGGCGGCCTCAAGGTCGCGGCCGTCAAGGCGCCGGGCTTCGGCGACCGCCGCAAGGCGATGCTCGAAGACATCGCGATCCTGACCGGCGGCCAGGTGATCTCGGAAGATCTGGGCATCAAGCTCGAATCCGTGACGCTCGACATGCTGGGCAAGGCCAAGCGCGTCTCGATCACCAAGGACGACACCACGATCATCGACGGCTCGGGCAAGAAGAAGGACATCGAAGCCCGCGTCGGCCAGATCAAGCGGCAGATCGAGGACACGACGTCCGACTACGACAAGGAAAAGCTGCAGGAGCGTCTCGCGAAGCTCGCCGGCGGCGTGGCCGTGATCAAGGTCGGCGGCGCGACGGAAGCCGAAGTTAAGGAGCGCAAGGACCGCGTCGACGACGCGCTGAACGCGACGCGCGCTGCCGTTGAAGAAGGCATCGTGCCGGGCGGCGGCACGGCGCTGCTGATGGCGACCAAGGCGGTCGGCAAGCTCGTCAACGAGAATGCCGACATCCAGGCCGGCATCGCGATCGTCCGCAAGGCGCTCGAAGCGCCGATCCGGCAGATCGTCGAGAATGCCGGCGTCGAAGGCTCGATCGTCGTGCAGAAGGTGCTGGAATCGAAGCAGGCCAACTGGGGCTTCGATGCGCAGAAGGAAGAGTATTGCGACCTCGTGGCCGCCGGCATCATCGACCCGACCAAGGTCGTGCGCACGGCGCTCCAGGACGCAGCCTCGATCGCCGCGCTCCTCGTCACCACGGAAGCGATGATCGCCGAAGCGCCGAAGAAAGATGGCGGCGCTGGCGCGGGCGGCATGCCCGGCGGCGGCATGGGCGGAATGGGCGGCATGGGCGGTATGGACTTCTAAGAAGTCTCTCGTTCAACGCCTCGGAAATGCGAAGGGCCGGTGGAAACACCGGCCCTTTTGCTTTCTACGCCGCCAGGTCGCCCTTCAACCAAGGGTCGATGATTTCCGAAGCCGGCATTGTGGCGCTTTTAGCGGCCGTGCTCGATGTGCGCTTCAGGTATCTCTTGACCAGCGCGTAGCCGAGCGAATAGCCACAACTGCGGGGGAACAGCGGATCGCCATGCCGGCCGAAGAACCAGGCCGGGAAGTCATATTCGGTCGCTTTAGCTTGTTGTTTTG
>PHEO01000258.1 GCA_002841195.1 Alphaproteobacteria bacterium HGW-Alphaproteobacteria-11 | reverse complement strand
ATCGTCGGCGCCACCGCCGGCGTAGCTGCCGCGACCCCGCCCGAGCCGCAGTACATCGCCTACGTGCAGGGCAACCCGGTCGAGACCATCTACCTTGATGGCGAGGTCGTGGTAGGCGCTGGCATTCCCGAGCCGGTAACGCTCTACCCGGTTCCTGGCAGCACCTATTCCTACATCTACGTTAACGGCTTGCCGGTTCTGGTCGAAACCCCGACCCGTCAGGTTGTCTATATCGTTCGCTGACCCGCTCCGCAAAACCATGTGCGGCGCCGAATGCCGGTACCGCACACCAAACCCCGAAGGAAATCCGCTATGCCCGTTATCAATCTGTTGATCGTACTTGTTGTTGTTGGCGTGCTGCTTTGGCTGGTGAACACCTACATTCCGATGGATGCCAAGATCAAAAGCATCCTGAATGTCGTGGTGGTGATCGGCGTGGTGATCTGGTTGCTGCAGGTGTTCGGCATCATTGGCAACATCAGCGGCCTGACCATCAACTAGGCCGCCGCCGCGCCCCGCTTTGCGCTCAGACGTAGGCGCAAAGCGGGGTCGGTGCCGTGGCGGGCGGGGGGGCGGCAAAGTCCATCGGCCCGAGCAGCTGCATCATGCCCAAAATCTGCTGTCGCGCGCGGCTGACGCGGCTTTTGATGGTGCCGGTTTCGGCCCCGGCCAGCTCCGCCGCCTCGTAGTACGAGTGGCCCAGCGCGCCCACCAGCAGCAGCGCCTCGCGTTGCGGTGCTGGCAGGGTGGCAAGAGCACTGCACACGTCGCGCAGATCAAGCGCCGCATCGTGCGTGGGCGAGGTGCTGAGGCGGGCCGAGTAAACGCCATCGACATCTTGCACTTCGCGCTTGCGCTTGCGCGTCTGGTTGAAAAAGCTGTTGCGCAGGATGGTGAAGAGCCACGCATTCAGATTACTGCCCACCTGAAACCGCGCTTGCTGCGACCAGGCCTTGTAGAGCGTTTCCTGCACAAGATCGTCGGCGCCATCGGCAGTGCGGCAAAGCGACAGCGCATAGCGCCTGAGGCTCGGCATCGCGGCGATAAGCCCCGCCGTAAAGGCGGTGGTCTGGGGCGGCATCAACATTGTGGATAACCTTGATCGGGCCAGATTTGGCCGTGGGAAGCATGTCTCTTAACCCCCGGACACGCCAGGGTGTCGGGTTTGGGCGCAGCAGCCTATGTGCGCCGTCGTGCGTCAGCGGCTGCGGCGCCTGCGGCAAGTGCCGCCAAAAGCAGCGCCGCCTTGTTGGCGCTGAAGCTGAGCTGCAAGGCTTCCGCCAGGTCCTGACAATCGCGCCCGGAGTTTGCGGCGGGCCTCGCCCTGCGTCGGGCCATGATCGCGCGCACCCCAAGGATCGTGCCGCCCATCGCCAACAGTGCGGCCGCCGCCGAAAGTGCGGCCCCCGCAGCGCCAACGAGCGGCGCGAGCAGCAACCACAGCGCGGCCACGGCGCAGCCGATTGCGGCCACCACCATCAGCCCCGCTGCCGCCACCACGCCAGCGTCAACCGCCGCGCGGCGCGCCTCGAGGCCCATAGCCGAAATCCGTTGCCAGGCGCGCTGACAGAGCACTTGAGCGAAAGGATTTTCCATGATCCGGCCTCCGAGCAGTTTCATTTCGCCAGCAGGCGGCTACCTACGAAGCCCAAGCTGAAGGCCAGCATCAGGCTGACCAGCGGGTGCGCGTCGATCTGCCGCTCGACTGCTTTGACCGAAGTCTTGGAGGCATCAGATACCGTGCCCATCAGGCGTGTGGCCTCGGCGCTGACCTGCCCGGCGGCAGTTTCGGCGGCACTTACCGTGCTGGCCTTCACATGCCCGGCCAGTTGCGCCACATCGGCGCGCAGCGCTGCCAGATCAGCCATCATCGCCTTGAACTCGGTGCTGTTCTCGATCGCGGTTGCGGGGTTCTTGTTGTCCATTTTGGTTGTCCTTTTTGGCCGGGCACTTTGCCCGGCGTTACGAAGATCTCGCCGCTAGGTCAGGCCGCGCTGCGCCTACATGCGCCCGGTCAAAAGCAGCACCAGCACCACAATCAGAAGGATGCCGAGCACCCCCGACGGGCCGTAGCCCCATTTGACGCTGTGCGGCCAGGCGGGAAACGCACCCACCAACGCAAGGATGAGGATGATGATGAGGATGGTTGAAAGTGTCATGGCGAACTCCTGGGCTAAGTGGCGGCCCCGCCGCCGTTTCCCCGCCCTCGATCAACACGCGGCGCGACCGAAAGGGGCATGTTCTGGAGCTGCGTCAAGTGTAACGTATTCCCGAGGGACAAGAGGAACTTGTAGGGCGCAGCACCAGAACACGCCCTAACCTCTCTTGATTTTGCACCGGGCGGGAGACTCGGAAAATACGCAGGGTCTTGGCACGCCGCCCGGCCAGTTGAACAAGAGGAAGGGGCAGCGCCTGAATGGTCAGTCGCCGCCCTGTTCTTCGCGCAGCGCAGTTTACGCAGCGCGGGTCATTGCGCAGCATTCCGATTTGCCGTTCTTTTCGGCAAAGGTCATGTGGACCTTGTCACCCGCTTTGAACTTGGCCAGATCAACCGTTTTGTCGCAATGGCAGACCTTGCCAGTGTCAAGCGTAACGGTATGGGCCGCAGAATCGAGCGATTTGATGGTGGTGGCGGCAAGGGCCGCGGCGCGCGGCGTCATTTGTGCGCCTCTTTTCATTTCCATGACAATCTCCTGGGTCGAAGGCGATAAGCGATACGGCGCCCGACCGGCGCCCTCGCATTTGCAGGGTCGGCCCGGGCGGAGCATCGCGACAGGATCGGGAACTACCGAGTGCTCAAACCTGCCCCCGTTTGGCCGACGCGGTTTGTTACCCGCGCCCGCTACATCCGTGCTAGCATGCCTTCGCCATCCGGCTAGGCACCGGTCGCGGTGGCGCGGGCAGCCGCCGCCCTACCCTGCAAGCCTGTTCAGGAGCCCATGTCGCCAACCCATTCTTCACGCAGCCAGCCCGTATTTCCCGTTGTCGGCGTTGGCGCTTCGGCGGGCGGGCTGGCGGCGTGCCAGCGCCTGTTCGACGCGATCCCGGCCAGCACCGGCATGGCGTTCATTTTGGTTCAGCACCTCGACCCCGGCCACGCCAGCATGATGGCCGAACTGTTGCGCGGGCACACAGGCATGGTTGTGGCGCAGGCGGTCGAGGGGGTGCGGATCGAACCCGATCACCTTTACCTGATCCCGCCGGGCATGCTGATGTCGCTTGCCGGGGGCATGTTGCACCTTGCCCCGGCGCAAACCGGGCAGGCGCTGCGGCTGCCATTCGACCACCTCTTGCGCTCGATGGCGCTGGATCTGGGGCCCCGCGCGGTGGCGCTGGTGTTGACCGGCACTGGCGCCGACGGCAGCGCCTCGTTGGCGGCGATCCGCGCGAGTGGTGGCACCGTGTTGGCACAAGACCCGTCCGAAGCGGCGTTTGACGGCATGCCACGCGCAGCGCTCGCAACCGGACATGTAACGCAGATTGCGCCAATTGCCGGGTTGGCCGCAGCCCTTGTCGCGCTCGCCAAGGCCGCGCCCGCCCTCCGGGCCAATTCCGCAGCACCCGCTACTTTGCAGGATATTGTTGCGCTGTTGCGCGCCAAAACCCGGCACGACTTCACCCACTACAAGACCGGCACCCTGCAACGCCGGATCGA
>PHEO01000257.1 GCA_002841195.1 Alphaproteobacteria bacterium HGW-Alphaproteobacteria-11 | reverse complement strand
CATCGAGCGGATTGCGCATGACATCGGCGGCGATCAGCCCGCCGATATGCGAAACGTCGGCCATGGTCAGCGCGCCGACTTCGTCAGCCACGCGCTTGAAATCGGCATAGTCGTAATCGCGCGGATAGGAGGAATAGCCGCAGACGACAAGCTTCGGCTTCGTCGCGCGGGCCACGTCGCGCAGCGCCTCGAAGTCGATGGCGCCGGTCGAAGGATCGGTCTTGTAGCGCACGAAATTGAAGATGCGCCCCATATGGCTCACCGGCGCCCCATGCGTCAGATGCCCGCCATGCGAAAGGTCCATCGCGAGGATCGTGTCGCCGGGTTCGAGCAGGCCCAGATAAACCGCCTGGTTCATCGGCGAGCCCGACAGCGGCTGCACATTGGCGTGCTCGGCGCGGAACAGGGCCTTCGCCCGCTCGCGCGCGAGGTTTTCGATGCGGTCGGTGAATTCCTGCCCGCCATAATAGCGCCGGCCCGGATAGCCTTCGGAATATTTGTTGGTGAAGGCCGAGCCCAGCAGCGTCAGCACTTCGGGAAAGGCGTAGTTTTCCGACGGGATCAGTTCGAGTTCGGCGCGCTGCCGCGCCTCCTCGCCCTTCAGCGCCACGAAAATATCGTTGTCGGATTGGGCCAGTCTTGTGCGTTCGGGTGAGCTTGTCATGTCGCGTCTCCTTCGAGCCTGAAAACAAAAACGCCCGGCCAGCATCTTGAAGTGCTGCCCAGGCGATCGGCTGAAGACCAGTCTCCGCGCTCCCCGATGGTGACCCATCTGATATCGCCAGTCGCGCGGAGGATATGTACGACCGGAAGTGAGGGGAGTTAAGACCCGCGGACGCCGCGAGTCAATTCCTTCCTCAATGCCAATGTTGTCCGGCCAAGCGGATTTGGATTGCGGGAATGAGGTTCGCAAAACCAACCAAACCGTCTTGGCCCGCTTTATGCGGGCCATCCACGTCTTTGCGACACGGAATGAAGAAAGACGTGGATGACCCGGACGAGCCGGGTCATGACGAAATAAGGGGGAAAATTGCAATGCCACAAGCGAACTGAATCGAAGCCTGCTTTTCTCAACCAGAAAGAAGCGCCTCACAACCCCAATATCCGTTTCGCAATAATGTTCTTCTGGCGCGGCCTCGCATATCCTTGCGGACAGAGCAGGGGGAGCCGGTGAAACAATCGAAATTGATCGGACTGATCGGCGGCATGAGCTGGGAAAGCTCCGCCGAGTATTACCGCATCGTCAATCGGGAAATGCGCGCACGGCTCGGCGGCGCCCACTCCGCGCGCAGCCTGATGCTGTCCGTCGATTTCGCTAACATCGAACGGCTGCAGCACGAAGGCGACTGGGCGGCGCTGACCGCCGAAATGATTGCTGCCGCCCGCGCGCTTGAGCGAGGCGGTGCGGATTTCCTCGTCATCTGCACCAACACGATGCACCGGACGGCCGATGACGTCGCCGCCTCGGTCGGCATTCCGCTGCTGCACATCGCAGATCCGACGGCCGAGCGGATCAAGGCGGCAGGGCACAGCCGCATCGGTCTTCTCGGCACCGCCTTCACGATGGAACAGGATTTCTACAAGGGCCGACTGAATGAACGGTTCGGCCTCGATGTGCTGGTGCCGGGCGCGGCGGACCGCGCCGTGGTTCACGAAATTATCTACAAGGAACTGGTGGTCGGAGAGGTGCGATCCGCGTCACGCGACGCCTATCGCCGCGTCATCGCAAATCTCGTCGCGCGCGGCGCGCAGGCGATCATCCTCGGCTGCACCGAAATCATGTTGCTCGTAACGGAAGACGACAGCGCCGTCCCGCTGTTCGACACGACGACGATCCACGCAACGGCCGCCGTCGATCTGGCGCTGTCCTGAGCACCGGCGCCCGAAGGCAGCGCCTCACAACCCCAAAATCCGCTTGGCAATAATGTTCTTCTGGATTTCGTTCGAGCCGCCATAGATCGATTGTGCCCGTGCCCCGAGATAACGCGCGACGGATGGTGCGGCGCCGGCCGGCAGCGCCGTGTTGTGCGTCCAGCCGGGCGCCACCGCGTCCGGGAAGGCGGGCAGGGCGTAGAGCCCGTAGGCCTCCATGCCAAGCTCGGTAATGTCCTGCGCGAGCTCGGTCGCGATGATTTTCAGGATCGAGGATTCGTTGCCGGGCGCGCCGCCCTCGGCAACCGAGGAAAGCGTCCGGAGCACGGTGATTTCGAGCGCGTCGAGCCGCGTTTCGAGGGTGCCGAGCTTTGCCGCGAATGCCGGATCGGCCAAGAGATCGCGCGCCTGCGCGACGCCGCGAATATCGGCAAGCTGTTTCCGCTTGCCCGCGACATGCGCGTAGGACGTGCGCTCATGGCCGAGCAGGTAGTTGGCGTAGTGCCAGCCCTTGCCTTCCTCGCCGATGCGATTTTCGGCCGGCACGCGCACATTCTCGAAGACGACGCTGTTGAGCGCATGCTTGCCGTCGATGGTGATGATCGGATGCACCGTGATCCCCGGCGTCTTCATGTCGATCAGCAGGAAGCTGATGCCCTCCTGCTTCTTTTCCTCGTGGGCAGTCCGCAGCAGGCAGAAAATCCAGTCGGCATGCTGGCCGAGGCTGGTCCATATTTTCGTGCCGTTGACGATGTAGTCGTCGCCGTCGCGGACCGCGCTTGCCTGCAGCGAGGCGAGGTCGGAGCCCGAGCCCGGCTCGGAATAGCCCTGCGCCCAGAAAGTGGTGCTGTCGAGAATGCCGGGCAGGAAGCGCTTCTTCTGTTCGTCCGAACCGAAAGTGTAGATCACCGGCCCGACATAAAGCAGCCCCATCGGCACGACATTGAGCGCACCGGCGCGCTCGAGCTCCTCGTCGAAAATATATTTCTCGTTCGCCGTCCAGCCGGTGCCGCCATCCGCCTTCGGCCAGTTGACGGCGAGCCAACCCTTGGCTGCCATCGCGCGCTCGGACTTCTGGTAGTCGGCTTTCGCCGGCGACGCGCCCGACGCCATCTTCTCCACGATCTCGCGCGGATATTCGTTTTCGAAGAAATCCCGCACCTTCATGCGGAACTGTTCGTCCTTTTCGGAAAATGAGAAGTCCATGGATAGCCGCCCGGTTTGAATTTTCTGTTGGGGTAACTCTATCGGTTTTCGGCCGCCACGCCAGCCTCGGGTCCGATCTCCGGGGCTGGTTTCAAGGCCGAAACTGCGCCATATTCGCGCCCTCTGGATACCTGTGGGAGGAACTCATGACGGTCCGGCTTCATGTACTCGATGCGTGTAATGAACTTCCGGTGCAGGCACGGCGAGTTTTGGAAGATGCTTTCGCGACGACCCTACCTCAGGCGGTCGCGCTGTTGCCTCTGGATCGTATCGATATCGTCGCGTCTCACGGGACATGGCCGATCATCCCCGAATACGGCATGAATGGCCGGGCACTTGGAAAAGGGCGCATCGATCTGACATTCGAGGCGAACAGTCCTCGCCTCGGCGACGCCGAATTGTCCGCACGTATCGGCGCGATACTCGCCCATGAGCTGCATCACGTCGCGCGCATCAGAGGGCCGGGATATGCCGCCGAATTTGGCGAGGCGCTTGTGAGCGAGGGGATGGCTCAGGTCTTCGAGGAGGAGCTTGGTTTTTCGACGCCGTTCTATGCGATCACATTGTCGCCCGAAGAACTTGCGGCTTTCGAAGAGCGG
>PHEO01000256.1 GCA_002841195.1 Alphaproteobacteria bacterium HGW-Alphaproteobacteria-11 | reverse complement strand
CGCCGCGCGCTCCGGCGGCGCCTCGATGCCGCGCAACCGGCTTGAGCGAACGCGAAGATCGGCAACCGGTTCGCCGCCTTCGTCGCGCTGGTTCATCACCTCGATGTCGCCACCCATTTCCTTGAGCGTCGTATAGAGCCCGGCCCGGTGCGGATTGAGCGTAATGCCCTGCACCACGATCTCCGACCCCGGCGTCAGCAGCGCCGCGACAACCGGGAAGGCAGCCGATGACGGGTCGCCCGGCACCGTGATGGCGCAGGGCTTGAGCTCGGGCTCGCCGGTGAGACGGATCGCCAGCAGGCCGCGCGGTCCGGCTTCGATCTGGACGTCGGCGCCGAAGGCCTTGAGCATTCGTTCGGTATGGTCGCGGGTCGGCGTCGCTTCGATGACGGTGGTCTGTCCGGGCGCATTGAGGCCTGCCAGCAGCACGGCCGATTTGACCTGTGCCGAGGCGACCGGCAGCGGATAGGCGATCGGCATGGCGCGCCGGGCGCCGATCAGCGTCAGCGGCAGGCGGCCGCCGGCGCGGGCATGAAATGTCGCGCCCATGTCGGTCAGCGGTGCGATCACCCGGCCCATCGGGCGGCGCGACAGCGAGGCATCGCCGATAAAGGTCGCCGTAATCGGGTGTCCGGCGACAAGACCCATGACGAGGCGCGCGCCGGTTCCCGAATTGCCGAAATCGAGAGGTTGCTCCGGTTCCCGGAGGCCGCCGACCCCGACCCCATGCACCGACCACGAGCCGTCGGCATGGCGCTCGACATCGGCGCCAAGGCGGCGCATGGCCTCGGCGGTCGCCAGCACGTCGGCGCCCTCCAGAAGCCCCGTAATGCGTGTCTCGCCGACCGCCAGCGCGCCGAAAATCAGCGCCCGGTGCGAAATCGACTTGTCGCCCGGCACCCTGACGGTGCCCGACAGGCGGGCCGAAGGTTCGGCGGTGAGGGGCGTCGCGGGGGAATGGGCCAAGGCGCTTTCACTGCTGATGTTGCCGGGAAGCGCCGGCGGGGCGTCCCGGCCCGCTCCTGGCGGAGCGGCGGCGGGCGGGCGCGGCGCGAATAGGTTTTGACAGGAGCAACTTAACGTGGCAATGGGAAAATCCTTCAAGGCCATATGCCGCGCGCCGGGTCGAGCCTGGGCGCGCAAGACGCGGATAGACGCGGGGGAGTGCAAGCTTGTCGAAACCGGAGTTGGGAACCAAACGCGATTGCCCGAGCTGCGGCGCGAAGTTTTACGACCTGAACAAGAACCCGGTCGTTTGTCCCAAGTGCAAGCACGAATATGTGCCGGACACGGGCGCCAAGGCGAAGCGCGCCAAGCCGGCCGAAAAGCCGAAGGAAAAGCCGCTGAAGCGCGTCGTGGCCGATGATGGCGACACGGTTTCGCTGGATTCAATGCGCGACGACGAACTGGCGGCCGATGTCGATGTCGATGACGACGATATCGATGTCGACGTGGATGTCGAAGTCGATGACGACGACGCGGATGACGCCTTCCTGCCGGACGACGAGGACGAGGATGACGACGTCACCGGCATCGTTCGCGGCGGCAAGGGCGACGACGACTGAATTGACGGCACGGCGGAACGCCGCGGCGGCGCGGCCTTCAGGGCATCAAGTTTTTCTTGATCGCCGGGGGGAGCAGCCCTAAGTTCCGCCACCGCTGGCGCGAGGACCCATCCCCGCGCCGGATACAAGGCGGGGCCATAGCTCAGTTGGGAGAGCGCTTGCATGGCATGCAAGAGGTCGTCGGTTCGATTCCGTCTGGCTCCACCAATCCTCCCCGGAAAATCTGGAATTCGGCCTTCTGCCCCGCGCTAGCGCGGCGATACGATGCGGCCGCTAGCCTTGCGGGCCTTTGCCGGCGGCATGCCGAGAAGGCGAAGGATGCTTTCGCAGACCTGCGGCGTCAGCGACGGATCCGGTTTGCCGCGGAGGCGCGCGCGCACCGCGACCGCGACCAGCGCGACGACCTGGTCGAGCAGGAACGTGTTGACCTCGACATCGAATTTTCCCTGTGCGACGCCGCGCTCGATGTCGCCGCACAGATATTTGTAGAGGTCCTTGCGTATCTCGGGCAGGTGATCGGCGCCGTCGAGCAGTACGGCCGCCCAGTCGGGCGCCGCGGCAAGGATGGCGATGAAGCGCGATGTCGCGGTGACGACGCGCGCCGCTGCGTCGTCGATATCTACCATTTCCGCGTCAAGTTTCCGGCTGACTTCGAAGGCGATGCCATAGGCGGCGGTGCGCAGAATTTCGTCCTTGTCGTTGAAGTGATTATAGAACGTGCCGTTGGCCATGCCCGCGGCCGTGGTGATGTCGGTGATCTTCGCGCCGTCCATACCCTTTTCGGCGACGACCGAAACGGCGGCGTCGAGCAGCGCCGAGCGCGTACGATCCCGCTTGCCCTGGCCGGCGCTCAATTCCTGAAAATGTCTGTCGTGCAAAAGGCGGGCTCCCGTATCAACCACGCGAGAATAACCGGGATAGAGGATTGACAAAAGCTATTTTTGAGATCTATCTCAAATATGAGAATATTCTCATTTATGGATTTGGCATGCCCGCAACCCCCGTTCTGATCGTCGGCGCCGGTCCCGTGGGCCAGCTTGCGGCGTTGCTGCTGTCGCGTCACGGCATTGCGTCGCGTCTCGTTGACCGGCGCAGCGCGCCCTCGACCGCACCGAAGGCCCATGCGGTCAACCCGCGCACCCTCGAGATTTGCGACAGCGTCGGCGTGCCGGCGGCGCGGTTGCACGCCGCGGGCGCCAGCGCCAACGATGCCGGCTGGGTGCGGTTCGTCGGCACATTGGCGGGACCGGATTTCGGTGCACTTCCCTATGAACGGCAGGACGACAATGCGCTTGCCCACACGCCTTTTCCGCTGACCAACATTCCGCAACCGAAATTCGAAGCGGCACTCGCCGAAGCGATCGCGGCCGACCGCAACATCCTTTTCACACGCGGCGTTGCCTGCGCGGGGCTTGCCGAGGGTACTTCGGGCGTGACGGCGACGCTTGAATCCGCGGGCGGCGAGGTATCGACGCTCGATTGCGGCTATGTGATTGCCGCCGACGGTGCCGGCTCTCCGCTGCGCGAGATGCTCGGCATCGCGATGGAGGGCCCGCCATCGCTGCAACACTACGTGATGATCCACTTTAAAGCCGATCTGCGCACGCTGACCGAGGCCCGGCCGGGCGTTCTCTATTTTCTTTTCGATCCGAAGACCGGCGGCGTTCTCATCGCCTATGACCGCGCCGACACCTGGGTGCTGATGCATCCCTACGATCCCGATGCCGAAACGCGCGAGAGTTTCGACGACACGCGCTGTCGCAAGCTCATCGAGGCGGCGATCGGAATGACACCGCCGCCGTTGCAGATCCACAACATCAGTCCGTGGACGATGTCGGCGCAGGTCGCGGAGCGCTACCGCGAAGGCCGTGTCTTTCTGGCAGGCGATGCCGCGCATCGGTTTCCGCCGACAGGCGGCCTCGGGCTCAACACCGGCGCGGTCGACGCACAGAACCTCGCCTGGAAACTCGCCGCCGTTCTGAAGGGAGAGGCGGGCGCGGCGCTTCTCGACACTTACGAGATCGAGCGGCGGCCTGTGGCAAAGGTCAATTGCGAACAAAGCCTTGCGAATGCGGGCAAACTCTTCGATCTGCTTTTCGCGCTCCACGGCACGGAC
>PHEO01000025.1 GCA_002841195.1 Alphaproteobacteria bacterium HGW-Alphaproteobacteria-11 | reverse complement strand
CGATCTCGTTCGCCGGGTCTGGGGTGCGGGCGCCGTGATGGCGGACGAAGCACGCGTCGCGCTGGTGACGGCGCGTTTCGACGGCTTCGTCGAACGTCTCGATGTCCGCACGACCGGCGGTACGGTGACGGCGGGTGAGCCGCTTCTGAGGGCCTGGATCGAAAGCGACGAATTGCTGCGCAAACAGGCCGACTATCTCTCGGCGCTGTCGCGCGGCGGCCGCGACGTTGAGCGCGCCGCGCAAAACCTCCGCCTCTTCGGCATTTCCGGCGCCACCATCGCCGAAATGGCGCGCACGCGCGCGCCGGCGCGGGTAGTGACCTTCGAGGCGCCGCTCGGCGGCACGGTCCTCGAAAAACCCTCACTCGACGGCATGCGCTTTGCGGCCGGCGATACACTCTTCCGGATCGCCGATCTGTCGAGCCTCTGGGTGGTGGCCGAAATCGCCGAACAGGACCTCGCGCTTGTCCGGCCCGGCCAGACCGCGCAATTGTCGATGCCGGCGATGCCTGGCGAAATGCATGTGGCGATTGTCGATTTCGTCTATCCCGATATAGACCGGACGACCCGCTCGGGCCGGGTCCGGCTCGTCGTGCCGAACGCGGACGGGCGCCTCAAGCTCGGCCATTTCGTGCGCGTCGAGATCGGGACGCCGGTCGGCGACGAAGCGGCGCTCGCGGTTCCGGCCGCCTCCGTCATTGATGATGGCGCCCGCCAGATCGTCTTCGTCGCGCGCGGTGACGGGCTTTTCGAACCGCGCGACGTTCGCCTCGGCGCCCGCGCCGGCGCCGATGTCGAGATCAAGGAGGGGCTCGCCGCCGGTGAGGAGATCGTCACCTCCGGCATCTTCCTGATCGATGCCGAGAGCAATCTTCAGACCGCGCTTTCGGTCTTCACGACGGAGGCGGCGGCACCATGATCTCGGGCATCATCGGCTGGTCGGCACGCAACGGCGTTCTGGTGCTGATCGGCGCGCTCTTTGCGATTGTCGCCGGCATCTATTCGATCGCGCGCATTCCGCTCGACGCGATACCGGACCTGTCGGACACGCAGGTGATCGTCGTCACCGACTATCCAGGCCAGGCGCCGCAGGTCGTCGAGGACCAGGTGACCTTCCCGCTCGCGACCGCAATGCTCAACGTGCCGCGATCCAGCGTCGTGCGCGGCTTTTCCTTCTTCGGCGTTTCCTTCGTCTATATCATTTTCGAGGATGGTACCGATCTCTATTGGGCGCGAAGCCGCGTCCTCGAATATCTGAGCGCGGCGGCCGAACGCCTGCCCGACGGCGTCACACCGGCACTCGGGCCGGATGCGACCGGCGTCGGCTGGGTCTATCAATATGCGCTGAAATCCTCGGAGCTGAACCTTGCCGAGCTCCGCTCGCTGCAGGACTGGCAGGTCCGCTTTGCCGTTTCGCGCGCCGAGGGCGTCGCCGAGGTCGCAACGGTGGGCGGCTTCGTCCGGCAATATGCGATCATCGTCGATCCGCTGCTGCTGAAAAGCACGGGGCTGACGCTGGCCGATATCGCCGGCGCAGTGCGCGCCAGCAACATGGATGTCGGCGGCCGCACCATCGAGCTTGCCGAAACCGAATTCATGATCCGTGGCCGCGGTTATCTTTCCGGCATCGAGGATATCGAAAAGATCGTGCTCCGCGCCAAGGGCGGCACGCCGCTGCTGCTGCGCGACGTGGCCCGCGTCGAACTCGCGCCAGACGAGCGGCGCGGCGTCGCCGAAATGGGCGGCGAGGGCGAAGCGGTTTCCGGCATCGCCTTGCAGCGCCACGGCGCCAACGCGCTCGATGTCATCGAAAACGTCAAGCGCGAGCTTGCGGTTGTTGCGCCAAGCCTGCCCGGAAACACCGAAATCGTCGAGGTCTATGACCGCTCCGAGCTCATCCGCCGCGCCATCGACACGCTGGTGCGCACGTTGGTCGAGGAAAGCGTTGTCGTGGCGCTGGTCTGCTTTCTGTTCCTCTGGCATGCGCGCAGCGCGCTTGTTGCCGTCGTCACGCTGCCGGTCGGCATTCTGATGGCGCTTGCAGCCACCCATGCACTCGGCATCCCTTCCAATATCATGAGTCTTGGTGGCATCGCGATCGCGATCGGCGCCATGGTCGATGCAGCGATCGTGATGATCGAAAACGCCCACAAGCGGCTCGAGCATGCGCCGCCCGGTGCCTCGCGCAGCGCCGTCGTCATCGAAGCGGCGCAAGAGGTCGGCCCGGCACTCTTTTTCAGCCTGCTGATCATCACCGTCTCCTTCCTGCCGATATTCACGCTGGAAGCGCAGGAAGGCCGGCTCTTCAAGCCGCTTGCCGCCACCAAGACCTTCGCGATGGCGGCCGCTGCCCTTCTCTCGATCACGTTGGTGCCGGTGCTGATGACGCTCTTCATCCGCGGCCGGATCGTGCCGGAAGCACGCAATCCGCTCAACAAGGCGCTGATCTGGCTCTACCGGCCGGTCATCGCGTTGGTGCTGCGCGCCCGGGGTGTCACCATCCTCGCGGCCGTTCTCGTGCTTGCCGTCACGGTGGTGCCGCTCAGCCGCATCGGCTCGGAATTCATGCCCAACCTCAACGAGGGCACGCTCTTCTACATGCCGACCACGCTGCCGGGCCTTTCGGTGACGAAGGCCGCCGAACTTCTGCAGACGCAGAACCGGATCATCGCCGGTTTTCCCGAGGTCGCCTCTGTCTGGGGCAAGGCCGGGCGGGCCGACACCGCGACCGATCCCGCGCCGCTGGAAATGATCGAGACCATCATCAATCTGAAGCCTGAAGGCGACTGGCGGCCGGGCGTGAATCTCGACAAGCTGATCGCCGAAATGGATGCCGCACTCCAGTTTCCGGGCGTCTCCAATGCCTGGACGATGCCCAT
The DNA here is from genome assembly GCA_002841195.1 of Alphaproteobacteria bacterium HGW-Alphaproteobacteria-11. Lineage (GTDB taxonomy): Bacteria > Pseudomonadota > Alphaproteobacteria > Parvibaculales > Parvibaculaceae > Parvibaculum. Next base: position 19,336 of record PHEO01000025.1, on the reverse strand, counting down.
CAAGGCGCGCATCGACATGCTTTCGACCGGCATCCGCACGCCGGTCGGCGTCAAGATCTTCGGGCCCGACCTGGTCGAACTCGAACGGATCGCCCGAGAGGTCGAAACCGTCCTGCGCGCCGTTCCCGGCACCTCGTCGGCCTATGCCGAGCGCGTCAATGGCGGCTATTTCCTCGACATCAAACCCGACCGCGACCGCATCGCCCGGCACGGGCTCTCGATGGAGACGGTGCAGGAGACGATCGCGATGGCGCTCGGCGCCAAAGCTCTCACCACCACGGTCGAGGGGCGCGAGCGCTACGACGTGGTGCTGCGCTATCCGCAGGCCTCCCGCGCCGACCCGGAAGCGATCGCGCGCGAGGTTTTCGTCACGACACCGGCGGGCGCCGCCATCCCGCTCGGCGAGATCGCCGACATCGCGCGGGCACGCGGACCCACCATGGTGCGCACCGAAAGCGGCCAGCCGGTCGTCTATGTCTTTGTCGATATCCGCGACCGCGATCTCGGCGGCTATGTCGGCGAGGCGCGGCGCGTCGTCGCCGGCGAGGTCGCGCTGCCGCCCGGCTACACGGTTGCCTGGAGCGGCCAGTTCGAATATCTGGCGCGGGCGCAGCAGCGGCTGGCCGTCGTCATTCCGGTCACGCTGCTGGTGATTTTCCTGCTCCTCTATCTCAACTTCCAGCGTCTGACTGAAACTTTCATCGTGATGTTGTCGCTGCCCTTCGCACTGGTCGGCGGGCTCTGGCTGATGGCGGCGCTCGATTTCAACATGAGCGTCGCGGCTGCTGTCGGTTTCATCGCGCTGGCGGGGGTTGCGGCCGAAACCGGCGTCGTGATGCTGCTCTATCTCGACCACGCCCTGCGCGACGCGAAGGCACTGGCCGCAACCGAGGGGCGCACCTTCACCCGCGCCGACCTCAACGGCGCGATCATGGAGGGCGCCGTCGGGCGCGTGCGGCCGAAAATGATGACGGTCATCACCATCATGGCCGGTCTCCTGCCGATCCTGTGGGCCACCGGGACCGGCGCCGAAGTGATGCAGCGCATCGCCGTGCCGATGATCGGCGGCATGGTGTCGTCCACCATCCTCACGCTGGTGGTGATCCCGGCAATCTATGCCATCGCCCACGGCATGAATTTGTCGAATGACAAATCCGGTACTGGCAGATGAACAGCAGGACGCCGTGGTTCGCCGGATTGGCGATTACCGTGCGCTTATGTGGGATGCGTTTTTCTTACAATGCCATCTAAAACCGTACGAATGGCGGCACGTGCCATCGGACGACCAAACTCCGTTTTGCTGAGCGAGAGCACACCATGCGCCAGCACGAGAAGAGTACGCGCGGCCTCTCCAACTTCGACATTGGACGCTATCTCGGCGTTTTCTCTTGCCGCCTGGACCGCCGCACGGAACCGACGCTCAACATGACGGAAGTGGCGGGCAACCGACGCGTCGATATCAGGATCGCGGCCGGACAACTCGACAGCCGAGTTCATCATCAGGCATCCGCGTCGGCGTAATGGTGCCGGAGCGTCGACGAGACTGTGCATGAACCGCTTTATGCCCTCCAGGCCACCGGGGGTCTTCAGATACGACAATGCGCCAGAGGCCGAATCTGCTGAATAGGCAGTAAGACATTGAAGATAAAGCGCTTTCTTGTCGCCAAATGTTCCGTAAATGCTGAACCGATTGATGCCCATCCTCTGTTCAAGTCCCGAAATCGAGGTGGCGTCATAGCCTTCTTCCCAGAAGAGCTCGGTCGCGCGCCGCAATGCGGCATCAGGCTGAAAGGACTTGCTGCGGGGCATGACGGCTTGTTCCTAAACGATCGGTAAGATATTAATGGCTCAACCATTCAGACGGCAAGCGGCCGTGCGCCGGAAGCAAATCTATCCGATGGCTGGACACATTCGAAATTTCCGGACCCCTTCATGGAAGCCGAAAAAGAAGGTCGCGACCTCGAAGCGTTGATGGCGTCGGCGCAAAAGGGGGATTCGGCGGCCTATGCACGGCTGCTAAAAGCCGTTGTTCCGGAACTCCGGCGATATGCGCGCGCAAAATGGATCGGCACGATCGACCCGGAAGACCTCGTTCAGGATGTGCTGCTGTCGCTGCATTCCGTTCGTCACACCTACGATCCGTCGCGGCCCTTCATGCCTTGGCTTGGCGCAATTTTCCGCCGGCGACTTGTCGATCTTCAGCGCCGTCATATCCGAAAAGACAGGAATGAGGTCGTAACCGACACATTACCTGAAACATTTTCCGAAGATGAAACGAACTGGCTTGAAGAAGGGGCGGGCGATCCGGAATTGCTCAGGCGTGCTATTGCCTCACTTCCGGCCGGACAGCGAAAGGCGATTGAACTCCTCAAGCTTCAGGAGTTGTCCCTCAAGGAGGCGGCGGAGAAGACCGGCATGTCGGTATCTGCTCTCAAGGTAGCCGTACATAGAGGAATGAACTCCCTGAAACAGACTTTGCGTGCGTAGGGTCATGGTCCGATTTGGGAAGTACGGAGTAGCGTTATGAAGACGGATGAGCTGATCGGCTCTCTCGCAAACGATGTCATGCCGGTTCGGCGGCTGTTGCTGCCGCCATTCCGTATGGTCATATGGCTTGGTCTGTCGCTGCCTTGGATCGCATTGGTGATCTGGTACATGGGTGTGCGCCCGGATCTCATGTCGCGGTTTGGCGACGGAACATGGCGCATCGAACAATCTCTCGCCCTGCTGACGGCATTGACGGCGGCCTTTGCAGCGCTTTGCGTCAGCGTGCCCGGGCGCCCAATGTGGGAGCGCATTTTGCCCCTTTTTCCGCTCGGTCTTTGGGTCGGCACAATCGTTCAAGGCTGCATTCAAAGCATCGCTGCCGGCGGGCCGTGGACGTCACTTATTCGCATGGACTGGTCCTGTACACCGCACATCGCGCTGCTTGGAATTGGGCCAGCTGTTGTCATGATTGCACTGGTGCGCAAGGGCGCTCCGGTCGCGCCATATGTGACGATCGGATATGCGGCACTTGCGGCAACGGCACTCGCTGCATTTGGGTTGCGATTTTTCCATGCTGAAGACGCGAGTTTGATGATCCTGGTCTGGCAGCTGGGTTCGGTCGCTCTTCTCACGGCCGCCTGCACATTGTTCGCCGAGCGCCTGTTTCCATGGCGGGCCGTTGCGCCACGATGAAGCACAAGCCGAAGCATTGCTGATGGAAGGAAACGGAAAATGCCACTGAAGACCCGAACAACGCTTCCCAATCTTGATCTGCCGTTGGTTGGCGGCGGACGATTCGATCTCTCGGCGCAGAAGCCAGAGGCCTTCACGATGATCGTCGTCTATCGCGGCCTGCATTGTCCGATCTGCAAAGGATATCTGGCCGATCTCAATCGGAAGATCGGGGACTTTGCCGAGGCGGGCGTAACTGCAGTTGCGGCCACGTCGGACGGAGTCGAGCGGGCTGAGAAAGCCAAGCAAGACTGGAATCTCGACAAACTGCCGATAGCCTATGACATGCCCGTTACGTTGGGGCGCGAATGGGGATTGAGCGTTTCGAAGGCCATAATCGACAGCGAACCGGATTTGTTCCTTGAGCCGGGACTTTTCCTGATCGATCCGGTCGGCAAACTCTATGCCGCTTCGACTCAAACGATGCCATTCGCGCGGCCCAGTTTTGCCGAAGTGCTCCAGGCCGTTCGGTATGTAGTCAAGAACGGGTATCCCGCGAGGGGTGAAGCTTGAATAGCCGACGATCCGTTGAAAGCGCCCATCACGCAACTGTGACCGATTTCTGTGCAACCTGATCGATATTTGCACCGAAAGACAACTCGTCGGCGACGGCACTTCCTGCGCCACCACCGAATTGTCCAGGTGTCGAAATCCATTCAAAGGAACAGAAAATGCGTACTTTCAAGAAATCGATGCTGATGCTCGGCTCCGTCGCTGCGCTCGGCAGCGCCGTGGTTGTCGCGGCCCCGGCGGTGACGCATGCGGCTAGCCCCTGCGCACCGGCAGCGAGCCCCTGTGCAGCCAATCCCTGTGCAGCCAATCCTTGTGCGGCCAACCCCTGCGCCGCCAACCCCTGCGCCGCTCAGAAGCACAAGTTCTCGAGATACGGTAAGCGCTGACAGGCGGACTCGCGCCATCGTCGTTTTCGCGCCGGCAGCTTTCCGATCGGAGAGCTGCCGGCGCTGACGGGCTATTTGGTTCTCTATAGTCAGTCGAGACCGAGTGCACTTCGTATTTCCGCAAGCCGGTCTTCAAGATCGATGCGCTTCCACGACGTAACTTCGAGCCGCCGGTCTTCGAAAACATCTTCATTCGGGTGTCGCAACTTCCACAGTGCAACTGCGCGATCGCGCTGATGAATCAGCGCTTCGATATCGGCTCTGAACAGGATAGGCATCGACGATATCCAGCGGCTTACGGCCTCCGATGGATCCGGCGTAGAGACGGAAAAATGGCCGAGCATGTCAATTGTTTCGGCGGCCGGATACCAGCTCTCGTCCGTTACCCAGCGGTTTGTCGTGAACAGCCCAACGGGGAATCCGCGCTGGTCCACCGAGATTCCGACCAGATGGCAGATTGCGTCGGAGGATGCCGATATGTCCTGATCGGCAGTGTCGGACGACATCGATGGGCGCAAAAACAGATGGAAATGCCCGAAATCATTGTAGCCCTCCCGTGTGGCAGGATGTGCATGGAAGTAGACTTGGCCACCCGTCGTCGGATCGAGAATATCGCCGGACGGATAATGTTCGTACTCCACGAAAGGCTTTCCGCAGAGAACAGCCAGAACGATGTTCGAGTTCGATTCCGCCAGGGACTGCACGACATCGACAATATCGGCCGCGGCACTGGCGGCGTACTCTATTTCCCTGGCGTCCGTCGCGGTCATGCTTTCTGCCTGTAGGCGCTATAAGCGCCGTATGTAGCGACGAAATAGGGAACCGCATAGGTCAGCATCGCCCGCATTATGTCGATCTCGCCGGGCGAAGAAAACTGCGAGCCCTGATTGACGACATTGAGTATCGTTCCGACCACCAGAGCAACACGTAATGCCCTCATGGAATCCTGACGGGAAAATGCCTGTCGCAGTGCTTTGGCGTCAATCGATCTTCTTGATCCGGAATACATTCGATAATCCAATCGAAGTCATTGTTCCTTGAGTAGGCGAAAGGCGTGCTGCTATTGACCGCCTTCAGAAAAGCGAGGTGCCGGTGAGCACACGATCCGAGATTTCATGTCCGGACTGCGGGGCCCGGAAAATCGAAACGATACCGGAAGATGCATGTCTTTTTTTCTACGAGTGCGAAGATTGCGGGCTCTTGATGAAGCCGCTTCCCGGCGATTGTTGTGTTTTCTGCTCATACGGTAACGTTCCATGCCCGTCATCTCCTTCCGCAAGAGGCAGAAAAGACCCGCGCTGAAGGCAAGTATCCGGGAAGAACATCATGGCAGCGTGAGAACAAAGCGCTCGAAGTCGACGGAACTTTCGAGCAGCTGCTTTGGCAACGCCCGTAAGGCGTCAATCTTGTTGTCGTCCAGCGACAATGCGGTGGGGATGGCATTGAACCACTCCCGTTCGTCGCTGTCCTCGATATCGTCAAGGGTAAGGCTGACAAAGTGCACGCGAACTTTGGCATCTCGCGGACCGCGCCGGGCGTTGACCATTGAGGCCCAGTCCTCAAAGCTGCGCCGCGCCTCCGATATGGTGTTGGTGTTGAGAAGATTGAGTGCCGCATCGAACGACGCGACGGTCATTGAAACGATACCGGGGTCGGTTCCATTCTTCGACCACGCATACGGCCTGTAGGACTGCGCGTTCGAGATAATGACGAGCACTTGCGTCACCTGATCGAGAGACTGCGGCGTGAAGGCCCCCGCCATCGTCGAGATGTCTCCCATATGAAGAATAGGGCTCATGATGGACCCGCGAATGCCGAGGTTGTCGGTCACGCCTCCGTCGACAAGACGAACAAGCGGCATGTCGTCCGGAGACAGATAATGCTCAAGTTGTCGCGCCACCTGGTAGGTGGATGTCCCGCGGTCCTGGCGCAAAAGGGCATCGGCGACCCACGTCTTGTTGCGAGCACTGCAGTTCTGAGCGTGATTGCGGACTGTGATGGGTGCAAAGACGATGGGCATCGCCGAGGATGCCATGACAGCGTTGGCGACAGGGTATGGGTCGAGGCTCGAACAAAGAAAATCGAACTGCTGCTGAACAAAGGAAAATGTCAGTCCGGTGTTGAGATCGCTTGCGTTGATGATAATGCAGGGACTGTCCTGTGTTCTCATAGAGGAGAACGGTTGATGCTCAAAAATGTTGGCATCGAACCACGCGGCGGCAAGGTCGCCGCGGTTGTAGTCACCGGGGATCAGGCTTGCCAATGAATGCGGATTGGCAAGCTCGGCGATCAGCTCGCCTTGAACGTTCCGCTTGAGAAATTTGCTCTCGTATTCCTCAAATATCCTGTCACCAAACAGGCCGTAATAGGCGGCCGTGTAGCTCCCGCCAGATACGGATGTGATAACGTCAACTTCGTCGATAAGACGGTGTTCTTGTCCACCGATTCTGATCGTTTTGTCCCGAAGAGCTTCGAGCAGACCGTAGGACATGGCAGCAGAGCGCATGCCGCCGCCCGAAAACGCCAGAATCACATACAATTCAGCGGCGTTGCCACGCGGCGCGCAATGTCGAACCACTTCGGCCGACGAGAATGACAGCGCATTGATTTCATCGTTCCAGCTGCGTGAGGCACAGCCGAAAAGAGAAGCAAGGATGAGCACCGCCACTGTGATCCGGACAACCTTGGAGGTGTTTGGTCGCTGACGATACATGTGAAATTGCTCACAGGATTCAATATCGGAAAGGGTATGCACGGCACGGAAAGCTTATCCGCCTGCCGGCGGTTGCGGCTCTCACACCTTCGTGAGCGCGGGATTCGTAACCTTCGGCCTATGGTGTCCGAATGAGTTTGAGTGCCGGCACCGACGGTTATCCCCCCGTGCATACGGACCGTCAAACCGGTGGCGTCTGTTCACCTTCGTTCTCCCCCCAAGGAACCCAAGGTCGACGCCCGATGACATGCCGCCGCCCGTTATCCCCCTCGGATACGGCATCGCCCGACGGGCGGCGGCATGTTGTCCTCATGGGACGGAAAGTTAAGAACGAGACCGCAATGGCCAGGTACACCAATGGCGAATAACAAGAAGTTCGAAATTTTGCGTCGCCTTGCCGCTATATATTTCGGATTGCTGATTTTCAGCGCTCCACATCATGTCTCCGCGAACGAAAGCGTCTGTGAGAATTTTTCTGATGTTGATTTCGATGGTCGTTTTTCCGAGGCGCTGGGTGAACGCCTTTATCAACGCGGCTTCTATCCCGAGGCCATGACCGCCTGGCAATGTGCAATTCTGGAGGAAGGAGATGCCGGCGCTGCCTTTCGTCTTGGGATCGAGTATCTTGACGCCAAGATTGTGGAAAGGGATCCGGAACGGGCCGTAGGGTACCTTCATACCAGCGCCTTTCGCGGCGACCGGCGAGCGCAGTTCGAGCTGGGAACAGCCCATGACGACGGTGAATTTGTGGAGCGCGATCCTGCCAAGGCGATGCTGTGGTATTTTTCCGCGTCACATCAGGGCGATCCCGGCGCGGAATTCAATCTTGCCATGATCTATGAGTCGGGTGTTGTCGTGGACGCCGATATCGTTCTGGCCTATGCCTATTACCATCTTGCCGATCTGCACGGGCTTCCGGTTCTGGCGCGCGAAGCAATGGAGAGGCTGGCCGTCGACCTGCCCGGCGATCAACTCGATCTGGCGATCCGGACAGCGCAAAGGATTGAGGAAGCGCGGCGCTAGCGAAGCCCGGCGCCCACGCCGCCCCTGGTTTGCAGAGCCCTGTCAGATCGAGGTGGTCAACTGGATCATCCAGGTGGGCATGACATCGAGGAGCATGGCTTCGATGTTCTTGTCGAAGCCGGTGAAAATCATTACGCCGACCAGAATCAATAAAATGGCAAAAATGGGTTTCGCCCAAGAGGAAAATTTCTGCAGACCCTGCTTGCGCGAAGCCAGCGTCGCTCGCGAGGTGTAGGCAAAAATCAACAACGCTCCGGATACACCCAGGCCGAAGAAGCCGAATATGTAGAAGGCCTCGAACAGGCTCTCGCCCTGGCTGGCGCTGGCGATTGCTGCGCCCAGCGTCGGGCCCGCACATGGTGCCCAGACGATGCCGAGCAAGGCGCCAATAGCAAACTGTCCGATCAGGCCGGGTTCGGAAATTCGCGTTGCCATGGCGCTGGCGCCGGAGGTGAGAGGCGCTGTGGCCGTGGTAAAGGCGGACTGAAGGCGCGGGACGAGGAGAACCGCGCCGAAGATCACCAGGAGCGCGGCGCCGGTCTGTCTGACGGCCTCGTTGTCAATGCCCAGCGAAAACCCGAACGCGAGGATCAGCACACCGATCAGCGTAAACGACAGCGTCAATCCCGCCGCGATGGCGACGGGCCCCCACTTGTTCTGCTGAAATGCCGCGCCAATGACAATGGGCAGAAGGGGCAGAACGCAGGGATTGAGCAGCGTCAGCGCCCCTGCTGCAAGAGCCAGAAATGCACCGGTCATTTGCGCATCCGCTCCGAAGGGATCACTGGCCGGATGACGAGGGTGTTGGAAGCTCAGCCGTTATGGAGGTCCGAAGCCGCTCGGGATTGGTCTCGGCTATGCTGCGGGACACTTCCTCCGCGCCGACAAAGACGAGTATCGTCGACTGGCGTGGAACGCGGTGTGTCGCCAGGAAATCTTTCTCCGTGTCGAAGTCGACGCGAATGAGAAGCGCATCTTCGAGCGCTGCCTCCTTGGCAATGTCGTCGAGCAGCGGTTTCTGAACCTTGCATGTCGGGCACCAGTCTGCATAGACATCGACAAGAATAATACGTCCTTCGGCTTGAGCTTGCTCAAAGTCAGTCTGGGAATAGTTGGTCCAGGTGACGGCAAGGGCCGGCGTAGTCATCGCAAAAAGGGCAACAAGAGCCACGATAGGACGGAGAATTGAACGCATGACAAAAATTTCCTCGAATTGGCGACGTATTTGATGAAGGCGGTTATTCGCCGGGCAGCATGAAAAGGTTACGTGTCGCCGCAGATTTTCCCGTAAAACATAGATGTTGAAACGCCCTACGCAAGGTTCTATCGGGAGGACTGGTGTTTACCGGCCGCCCAGTTTCTGGGCGCGAGCACCTTTGTTGCGTGTTGGAGCGGATCGGCTTCGAGCGGTGTGCCGAGTGTATCATTCCATCGGTTCAGGAAGCCAAACAGTGAAATGATGGCGACAATTTGAAGAATTTGTTCTTCCGAATAGAAACCATGGAGCTGACGGAAGTCATCGTCCGTGACCGCATTCGGGTTCTGGCCGGCTGATTGGGCAACGCGGAGTGCCGCACGTTCGGCGTCGCTGAACAGCGGGTTGGTTTCGTATTCCCAGATTGCAGCAAGCTTCTCCTCGTCCGCGCCGGCACGATGGGCGGAGTGATGCGTATGAGCCTGGCAGTAAAGGCATCCCGAAGCATAGCTGCAGACAAAAGCGATCATGCTGCTCAGGTCGCGGGGCAGGTCCGTATTCAGGTTGATGGTCGCCGCAAGCCCCGCAAAGGCCTGAACAAGACCCGGTTTGCGCGCCATGATCAGCAGGCTGTTGGGGAGGAAACCCATTGCGCTCTCTACCATCGCGAAAACAGGCTCAAGTTCTGTCGGAATGGACGCGCGCTCAAGGGGCGGCATGCGTGTCATGAGAAATTCCTGAGATTCATCTGATGGTGGAAATTTTGGATAGTGCCTGAAATCAACGAATTTTGTATATGCTTGCGCCAAATTCCGGGATCACTCTTTAGTGATCCGCCCTCGCCCGCGGGCACAATCACAAACAGGTGATATCGCGTTTTCGTAAGTTGAACACGTTGCGGGCGTGAAGCTGGGTACGATTTCCGGACAGTGCCAACGCCGTTTGCCGGAGACCGCCCGAATATCATGACAGGTACAGTAAACTTGCTTGTGGGCAGTCTTGCTGCCGCGGTTTCCATGTTCGGTATTGTCACCGGAGCGATGGCGCAATCGGTCGGGATCGCGGGCGGCGATCTGCAAAGCTTCGAAGATCGTTTTTCTCTTGCGTGGCCAGAGACGGATTTCACGCAAACCGCTGTAGCGTCCGACGAGTTTCTGTCCGGCGGGCCTTCTAAAGACGGCATTCCGTCTATCGACGACCCGCAGTTTGTTCGTTTGAAGGCGGGACGTACACAAGGTTGGACGACCAGGCTGGATGATCGGGAGGCGGTTATATCGATCGACATAGCCGGCGATGCGCGGGCCTATCCCCTGCGGGTGCTGATCTGGCACGAGATTGTCAACGATGAAGTCGGCTCTGTCCCTGTGTCCGTCACCTATTGTCCGCTCTGCAATGCATCGGTGGTCTTTGACCGGCGAGTAGACAACCGGGTTCTCGATTTCGGTACGACGGGCCTGCTCCGCCACGCCGATCTGGTGATGTATGACCGGCAGACAGAATCCTGGTGGCAGCAATTCACGGGCGAGGCGCTCGTCGGTCGACTGACCGGCGGAAAGCTGAGAAAAGTTCCTTCCCGTCTGGAGAGCCTGGCGCAATTCAGGAAGCGATATCCCGATGGGCTGGTGCTTGTGCCGAACGATCCGCGGGCACGTCAATATGGGATCAACCCTTATGAGCACTACGACACTGGCGGGGCGCCCGGCTTTCTGACGGGTGAAGTCGATACCGGGCCTCTGGAGCCGATGGATCATGTGATTGTCTTCGAGGCTGGCGGAAAACCGAACGGCGTGGCGTTAAGCTACTTGCAAAAGGCATCGCGTCTCGAGTTGAACGGCGTCATGCTCGAATGGCAAGCGGGGCAAGCCTCGGCGCTTGATGCAAGGAACATCGCGGAAGGGCGCGATATCGGAAATGTGACGGTACGGCGACGCGTTCAGAGCCAGTGGGTTGATGTGCCGCATCAGGTGACGTTCGCCTTCGCGTTCCGGTCTTTCTTCCCAACGGGTGTGATCATAAGCAATCAGTTTGACCATGGCCGCGGTGACTGAAAGGCGGATTGGTCGAGGCTGGTTTGCGGCGCCGGACACCCGGTCAATCTGGAAATCGAGCGGAGAAGAACGTTGGAAAATCCGGACATGATGACGCTCATCGCGCAAGAACCCTGGTGGCTCAGCTCCTGGGTCTACTGGCTTATTGCAATCAACTCCCTGTCGCTCTTCTTCGCCTTTACCCGAAACGAAGCGCACTGGGTTCTGACGGCATGGCTGGGAAATCTCTTGGTGATGCCCATGCTCTTTGAAGCCGTAGGGTATGTAAGACTGCTTGGTCTGACCCATATCATCTTCTGGACACCATTGGTCACCTATCTCTGGCGGCAGAGGAGCGAATTTGGGAATTCCTGGTCCGGACGATATCTGTGGGTCGTTCTTGCGACAAACTCCGCCTCGCTGATAATCGACTACATTGATGTCGTGCGTTATTTTCTCGGCGATGGCGATCTCGCCTGAGGGCGCTGACAGATCGACATTGCGGGCGACTTTGATCCCCGCGAAATGCCAATGGCGGCTTGCGTCTGCAGCGGGGCCGTAACCTTTCGACTCCGGCAAGCGAATTTGGAGGATAACGACGCTCATAGGGTCGGAAGTCGGGCCCCCCAAGGCAGGATCGCGAAAATTGGCTTCTGCTGTAAGACCGGCCGACAACATGTCTGCAGGAGATGCGACCGGGAAGACCCGCATCCGGCGCTCGGTTGGAGGAGTGCTGATTCATTGCCGCTTGTGCTGGCGCGTCACGGCAATGGTCTTCGGGAGTATTCTGCTTGTCGAAGCCGTTATCCTCATTCCTTCCTATCGGAACTATGAACGAGACCGTCTGACGGCAGCGTTCGACGCGGCTGCGGCTGCGGTCGAAGCGGGCTATGTCGCGTCCGGGCGCCCGCCGCTCAATACGCCCGCTGCACCGGCATTCGCCTTGGCGGTACTCGGGACGGCGGGACTGAAAGGAATAGTGATTGAGGATTCGGACGGCCGGACACTTCTGCAGGCGGGGCGGCAATCGCTCGCGGGCGCTCCCAGGGCATCCGATGGATCGGCGACAATACGGCAATCCGCAAGAGTATCGGCCGTAACAACACGCCCGTTTGAGGGAGCCCAGGGGAGTTACCTCGTCCTCGATATTGAAACGCCAAAACTATCGACTGAACTTCGTGGCTTTCTCTGGCGCATTGGCGGACTGATCGGCCTGATTTCTCTGTTCGTGACCATTGCCACGATGCTGGTGCTGCGCGGACTGGTTCTCGATCGTTTGGTTCGGCTCGCCCAAAACATTGAAGTGGCAGCGCGAACGCCGGAAAGGGCGGACGAAAATCGGACGCCACCGGGCCGGCGCGACGAGCTGGGAGATCTCGCATCAAACGTCAACTCGCTTCTGCTTTCGGTTTCGGCCGCCCTGGCGGCCGTGCGGGAAAGGGAAGAAAAGCTGGTTCTGCTCAACAGGACGCTGGAGCAGCGCGTTGACGAAAGAACCGCGGAGCTCAGCGAGGCCAAGGTTGCTGCGGAGGCGGCTAGCACCGCGAAATCGGTATTCCTGACAAACATGAGCCATGAGTTGAGGACGCCGTTGAATGCGATTATCGGCTTTGCGCAGATTCTGGGCGCTGACGATCCTGCACCGAGCGACCATCACCGCAACAAGGGATATGCACGGGACATCCTGCATAGCGGTGAACATTTATTGTCCCTGATCAACGACATTCTTGATATTTCGCGAATTGAGGCGGATCGCTTCGACCTCAACGAAGAAGAAGTCGGACTTGCAACCATCGTCGAGGATGCGGTTCGCCTCTTGCGGCATCGTGCGGATCAGAAGGACTTGACGCTTGATGTTCTGCCATTCGAAGGCATCGACACTGTCGTCGTTGATCGGCGTCTCTTGAAGCAGTCGACCCTCAATCTGATGGCGAATGCTGTGAACTTCACGCCGCAAGGCGGTCAGATCGTTGTGGAGATTCGCGAGTCATCCGCCGGCGGCATTGGTATCTGCGTCATGGACACGGGCATCGGCATTGCCGAAGAGGCGATCGAAACCGTCTTTGAACCGTTCGGCCAGGTCTCGGACGTGATGACCAGAAATCATCAAGGGACGGGACTTGGCCTTCCGCTGACCCGTCGTTTCATGGAACTGCATGGCGGTACGCTGGATCTCGTCAGTACGTTGGGAGCGGGCACCACTGTCACCGCATGGCTTCCGCCCAGCCGCCGGATGCACCGTCGGAAGTCCCTGGCGTCCGGCTGACCGGGGGTACCATGAACATCTTCATCGTCGGCGGGAACGCCGGGACAAATTGCGCTTGGAATGAGGAAAATTTCGAAAGCCATGAATACAATTCGGAAAATACTCATTGTTGATGACGATGCGGAGTTCCGGAAGACGTTGTCGGAGACACTGGACTTGCACGACGAGTTTCGGTGCGAATCGGTGGAAACCGCGACTGCCGCCATTGGTCGCGTCAAGGCGGAACGATTTGACCTGGTTCTACTGGATGTAAGCCTGCCAGACATGGATGGCCGCGAAGTCTGTCGCCTGATGCGCCGTGAGCGGGTGAGCGCGCCTATCGTCATGCTCACCGGAGCGGGTGGCGACGCCGATACCATTCTCGGACTTGAGGCAGGCGCGGACGATTATGTCGTCAAGCCAATTCGCTTCGGCGTATTGCTGGCGCGGATAAGGGCTCATCTGCGTAACTTCCAGCAAAACGAGGACGCAACCTTTCCGGTGGGCCCCTATGTGTTTCATGCAGGAACCAAGAGCCTCGTGGGTGGCGAAGGCAAGAAAGTCAGGCTGACGGAGAAGGAGACGGCGATTGTCCGGTTTCTCCACAGGATGGGATCGAAAGCAATTCGGCGCGAGGTTTTGCTGGCCGAGGTCTGGGGATACAATTCAGGCGTGACGACACACACGATCGAGACGCATATTTATCGGCTGAGGCAGAAGATCGAGAGGGACCCGTCTCGCGCGGAAATCCTGATAACGGAAGCGGGTGGGTACCGGCTGGTTTCCTGACGCCGGTGCTGATACCGCTGGAGGTCGTCCCGTTGCTGTGCGGCGGGCGGTGGAAAACGGGGAGGGCGCATACGCCGCCGCCCCCCGTTCCGTGTCCTAGAAGGGGACTTTCCCTTCGAGCAGCGTGGCGCTGCGTTCCACACCTTCCGAATCGACAAAAGTGAAGCTCTGGCCGACCCCGACACTTTCGGTCGGCAGCGTGGCGCAGGTCGCTTCATTGCTGGATTGCCATGAAAGGCAGAGTTTTCCGTCTACCTCTTTCCATGTGCCCACATCGGCGCCGCCGGCGGAAGTCGCCAGAGCGGCCGAGCCGTTGTCATTGAGATAGTAGCGCGTCTCCGCATTGTCGATCGACACGGACACTGTGTTGCCGATCGCCGCGTCGAGTACGGATGCGGCGGCAAACGAAGTGGGTATGGCGATCGCCAGTACGGCGGCGCCCGAAAGCAGGATGTGCTTCATGCTGAGTCTCCGGGTTGGTTGGGGGGTGAAGGCAGTGAACTCGAACAGGACCCTGGCGGCACAACAGGACGCTGACTGCCGCGTTGGGCGTCGGCCGGTGCCTATTTCGATGACACCGGCCCTCGCACTCATACTTCCCTGGATGGGTTCAACTTGCGGGCGGCGGCCTCGTCCAGCGACAAAAGACCGGCACCGCGGGCGATGAGATAAAGGAGCATGGCCGCCCACGTCAGATGGACGACATAGGCGTGCGGGTAGACGAAGATCTGGATCACGGCGGTCATCACGAGAAGCGCCAGCGCGCTGAAGCGCGTCGCGAGTCCGATCAACACCAGGATGGCAAAGACATGCTCGGCATAGGTCGCCATATAGGCCGCCCATTTGAAGGGAATGATGGGCAGTGCATATTCATGCTCGAACAGAAAGAAAGTGCTGCTCTTCAGCGTCATGAATCCTTCGACCTTGGTCCGTGCCGAATTGAAGAAGATGAAGAAGATTGCCAGTCGCATCATCGATGCATAGGTCCAGTCGGGAATGCGCGTCATCAATGAATGTCCATAGACGACAAGTGCGCGGACGTTTTGAATTGCGTTAGGCATGTGCAAGCTCCGTTAGAGCGTTTCCAGGTGAAGTGCCTCCTTTAAACCAAAGGGGGCGGTTCACCGTCCGGAAACGCGATAAAATAAAAATTGGAGTCGTTCATTTTTTCCGTGAAACGATGAACGACTCTAGGTGGAGCGCCGAAAAAGCGCCCCATTCGATAAGGTTTCCGAGAAGGGTGGGAAGGTCGGTGCCCGCTGAATCGGGCAGCGCATCGATCGCTTTGCCCAAGCTGTGTCCGGCGCGAAGGGCCGACACAAGCCGAAAGCCCTCGGGCGACAGGCGATAAAGCCGTACATCGGTGCCGGGCCGCAGCAGCAGCCAGTTTTCCGCGCCGCTTCCCAGATTGACTGGTCGCACTGTTTCGTCGTCCCGGTTGGTTCGCCAGATATCGACGGTCGGATAGTCCGACGCAAACAACCGCAGCGAAGGGTGAAGCGCAAGCTGCGCTGAGGCCACGCGGTCTGGCGACATGGAAGAAAAATCCGCATGTGTCAGCGCGGTGGCATCGGCGGCGTGATAGGCCTCCAGCCAGAGCAGTTCCAGCCGCGCCACATCGGCAAGATACGGCAGCGTTCGCGCAGGTGGAAATCCGGCCAGAAATTCGGGGAAGCCTTCGCCATAGCCGATCAGCGTACCGCGTCCAGGAAAGCCCTGTTCGAGATGGACGCGCGCTGCCGCCCGAAAGAATTCGCGTCCGACCAGCCGTTCGACGGCGGGGAAGGCGGCTTCGAGCGCATTGATCAGGCTGACATGAACATTGTTTCGGTAGACGTCGAAACGTTTGGCGATGGACGGAGAGCCTGGCCGGGCATGCAGCATGGCCGGCATGGGCTGCTGTCCGGAAAGCGCGGCGGCGAAGGCTGCCTGGAATTCCGTCAGCCCCTCAGCCATGACGGTGCCCCAATATGGCGTCGAGCGACCGGATCTGGTCGAGACAGTGCTGCGCCCGGGCGGCTTCGGCCAGCAGCACGTCGAGTGCCGGCACGTCGGTGTCCCATTCGATCAGGGTTGGCCGTGCGCCGACTACGTCAATGAAGTTGCGATAGAGCTCGAAGACTTCGGCGATGACCGGGCTGCCGTGATCGTCGATCAGCAGCGGCGCGCCATCCACCATTTCGGTCGTATGACCCGCGAGGTGAACCTCGCCGACAAGCTGACCCGGAATGGCATCGAACCAGGCCAGAGCGTCATCGCCACGATTGGAACAGGAAACATGCACATTGTTGACATCGATCAGCAGCCCGCAACCGCTCCGATGCGCCAGCGCGACCAGAAATTCGGGCTCGCTCATCTCCGCTCCCTCGATATCGGCATAGACCGACGGGTTTTCGACAAGGATCGAGCGGCCGAGAATTTCCTGGGCTTCGTCGACATGCGCCACCATGACGTCGAGCGCCTCCTGCGTCAGCGGCACGGGAAGCAGGTCGTTGAAATGCGTCTGGCCATGGCGCGTCCACGCCAGGTGTTCGGACACGAAGCCCGGCTCGTAGCGATCGACCAGCGCCTTCAAACGCAACGCATGCGACCGGTCGAGCGGCCCGGCCGACCCGAGCGACAGGCCGACTCCGTGCAACGATAGCGGGTAGTGTTCGCGGATCGCAGTGAGGTAGCGATGCGGCGGTCCGCCCGCGCCCATGTAGTTTTCGGCATGAACCTCGAACCAGCCCAGTGCCGGCCGGTTCTCGATTATTTCCAGATAGTGTTGCGGCTTGAGCCCGATCCCGGCCGCAGCCGGGATCGGGGTCGAAGCGCGCCGGCAGGCCGGGCTGTGTGATGCCTGAACATGTGCCATGGACATGCGCTCCCGCCGGGCCTTTCCGATATTACGACGGCAGCTGCGTCGACTTTTCATCGAGGCTGCCATTGCCATGGGGCGTCTCAATGCTCTCGCAAGTGCCGGCCGGCACGAGGCTCCAGGCATTGCCCTGATAGTCGAGCGTCGAGGTGCCGGCGCAGGTCGTGCCCGGGCCCGCCGCGCAATCGTTCTTGCCGGCCAGCGAAACGCCGTAGCACTTTTCCATCGTCGCTTCCTGCGCATGCGAAGGAGTGGTGAGCGCGGCAAAGGTCAGGGCGGTCGCAATGGCGCCGGCGGCGGCAAGCGAGTTGGTGAAGGTGATTTTCGACATGTCTTGATCTCCAGACTGGTTTTCGGTTGCTTGGGTTTGACGCCACAAAGGATGCGAGCGGCCGGCGCCGGGGCTTCGGGGGGAGGAGGAAACCGGGGATGGCTGCCTGCCGCTCGCAGGGAGGACATTGCCGCACCCGCCGCCAATTGGGAAATCAACTACAATCACGTTCAGGCACGGCAAAGCGCACGCTTTCTCACGGGTTCGTGAGATGCGGCCGGTCGCATTTCAAGCCGGGGGCGCCGCGGTCCCAGCCCCTACGGCAAATGTTGGTTCGATGGAGTGCCGGTAGCAATTTGTCGGCGCTTCTTGTTTTGAATCGAGAATTTAGTGTCTGTAGAAATGTCGATACCGGCTGCAAATCTCCCGAAGAATGCCAAAGCTATTTCAACGCCGCAGGATACGAACGCACATGAAAATGCCGACGCGCTGGAAACTTTCACAGAGGGTGATGTGCCTGTCGGCATTCGAACACGGCGCCTATCACGGGCGATGACGGCTATGGACCGTCAGGGCGTTTCGGCGCGCAGCATCGCTTCGACGATCGGCTTTGCCCAGTCTGGCGTCGTCTTGAGAGCCGCGAGATCATCCTGTGCGGGATAAAGCGCGCGCCCATCCTTCATCTCCAGGACCAGGAGAGGCTCCGGAATCGTCTCGCCGGGTGCCACCTCGAAACTGTTGTCAAAAACCTGCAGCGCCTTGAGATGCGGTAACAGGAATATCAGATTCCGCCGCGCGGTCATCCACCGTTCCCGGATCCGCCGTTCAGGGATGTCGTGTCCGCCATGCCTCACCCTGAGGGCAACGCGCGCGAGGTGGCGCTCCACCGTATCGAGGCCGCAGAAGATCATGACGATGTCATGTGTGGCCGCGGCCTTGGCCAGCAGCGCCGTGATCGTGTTGCCGCCGAGCGTGGTCTCGAAGGCAAAATCGGTGCCTCCGGCAATCGCCCCTTCGAGCCGGGACTTGCCGTAGGCCCAGGCTTCGGCGTCCGCCTCATCCTTACCGATGCCTTGCGTCAGCCGCTCTCGCGAGAAGGTATCGGGATTGAACCATTCCAGACCACACTCCTCGAGGATCGCGCCGCCCACCGAGCTTTTGCCGGCACCATTGACGCCGGCCAGCACGAAAATGACGGGACGAGCCGGCTTTGCGGACATCAGTAAGTGGCGCCAGCCTTCGCAGGACGTTTGATGCGGCCGCGCGCGGACATCACGTCCTCGACCCGATCGCGGATCCCATCGGTCTTGAACGACGCGAGGCGCCGATCGAAGTCATCTGAAAGTTCGGCAAGTCCCGCTTCGCCGCGGGCGCGGGCTTCCTCGGCATGGGCGGAGATCTTCCGGTAGGTCTCGGCGTCCATCACCACCATTTCAACCTGATTGTGCTGCGTGATGGCGACGCTGCCGAGCTTGCGCACCTCGCGCACCACGTCGGCCCATCTGTTCTTCACCTGCGTTGCGCTCCGCTGCGGCAGTGTTTTCAGACTGGGGATGATATCGGCGGGCATCTTCGGCTCCATTGAGATTGACGCGAAAATCTAGCTAAAATAGCCATATTTGTCAAGTCTTCCTATTATAGCCTCTTTTGCCATATAGGAACCGGCTTGGCGTTTTTCCAGACTCATCATTGGAGCGGCGCCGAGGTCGACTGCGCGAGGCGGCTGGACGGCACCGCCGGCGAAGTCTGGCGGGTTGCTTCCTGATTGAGCGGACCAATTCAGGATACTGCCCACACCTTGTTGAGCACCTGTGCCGCAAGCGCGGCTTTGTCCTGCGGCAGGAATCGGCCGTAGTGCTTTGCAACCATGTCGGGCGTGAACGCTATTTGACGCCGATATTTTCGGGGGGTGTCTGTGCTCTCCCGAAAGGGAGGCGAAATCAGCTGCTTAGCTGTATTGAGTCAAACGAACTTGAAAATCACCTCATCTGAGTCACGTTAAGCCGGTGAAACGAGTCATGGGCTTCCGGAAAAGTTCAATAAAATCAATGTTCGGCTGAGTCACTTTCAACCGGTGCGCATACTTCGCCCGCTT
>PHEO01000255.1 GCA_002841195.1 Alphaproteobacteria bacterium HGW-Alphaproteobacteria-11 | reverse complement strand
GTTCGCCGCCCATCCCGGCATCGACGGCATTCTGACGGTCATTCATGGCGACGACCGCCCCGAATATGAGGCCGCGGCGGCGGGACTGCCAAAAATGCTGCCGCCCTGCCTCGGCGGCGCGACACGGCAGGCATCCGTATTGGCCGGGCTCGAGGCGCTGGCCGAGCGCAGGCCGAAAATGGTGCTGATTCACGACGGCGCGCGTCCTCTCGTTTCCGCGGGTCTGATCTCCGGCTGCATCGAAGCGCTGGACACGCATCGCGGCGTGCTCGTCGCGCTGCCGGTCACCGACACGCTTCGGCGTTCCGTGAAGGGGCTCGCGGGCCCAACGGTGCCCCGCGACGCGCTTTGGCGCGCGCAGACGCCGCAAGGATTTCGGTTTGACGCTATTCTGGACGCGCACCGGCGCATGGCAGACCAAGCGTTCACGGACGATGTCGAAGTGGCGACGGCGGCGGGGGTCGATGTGGCGATGATCGAGGGCGACGAAGACAACATCAAGATTACGGATGCCGCCGACCTGATGCGCGCGGCGCGCCTGCTGGCGCGTGGCGGCGAGGCGCGGACCGGCACGGGCTTCGATGTACACAAGTTCGGTCCCGGCGACCATGTCTGGCTTTGCGGCGTGCGGGTTTCGCACACGGCAGGTCTCATCGGCCATTCGGATGCGGATGTCGGCCTGCATGCGCTGACCGACGCGATACTGGGCGCTATCGGCGCGGGCGACATCGGCAAGCATTTTCCGCCCGAGGAAATGAAGTGGGAGGGTGCTGCGTCCGACATCTTTCTCGCCCATGCCGGAAACCTCGCGGCGCGGGCGGGAGCGCGAATTTCCAATCTCGATGTGACGCTGATCTGCGAGCGGCCGAAAATTGGTCCGCATACCGAAGCGATGCGCGACCGGGTCGCGGAAATTCTCGGGCTTGAACGCGAGCGAGTCAGCGTCAAGGCGACGACGACCGAGGGCCTCGGTTTCACCGGACGCAACGAAGGCATTGCGGCGCAGGCCGTCGCGACGCTGATATTCGGATGAGCCGCTTTACCCCCCTCCCCGCCGGCCTCAGCTTCGGGCATCCGGTCGTGCTTGTTGCGACATGGTTCGGCTCTGGATTGCTTCGTCCCGCGCCCGGCACATGGGGATCGCTGGCCGCCATGCCCTTCGCTTTGGTCATCGTCTATTTTCTCGGCGCGCCGGCGCTCGCGCTTGCCGCACTCGCCGCATTCGCCGCCGGCATATGGGCTGCGGAGCGATATTGCGCCGCCGGCGGGACGGAAGACGCTTCCGAAGTCGTGATCGACGAAGTGGCCGCAATGTGGCTGGTGCTTGCGGCACTGCCGATGTCGCCCGTCAACTGGCTTGCGGGATTTGCGCTGTTTCGGCTTTTCGACATCTGGAAACCCTGGCCGATCGGCGCGGTGGAGCGGCGCTTCAAGGGCGGCTTTGGCGTCATGGCCGACGACATCGTCGCCGCGATCTATGCCGTGATCGCTTTCATCCTTTGCGACATTCTGATCGGGATCGTCATATGAGCATCTTTCCGCGCCGTCTCGTTCATCTGGCCGAGCTGACGCTGGCCGACGCGCGCGAGGCGAAACTGAAACTCGTGACCGCCGAGTCCTGCACGGGCGGGTTGATTGCCGGTCTCCTGACCGAGATTGCCGGATCGTCGGATGTGCTCGAGCGCGGTTTCGTCGTCTACTCGAACGAAGCCAAGCGCGACATGCTGGACGTGCCGGGCGACCTTATCGCCGATTTCGGCGCCGTGTCGGAGCCCGTGGCGCGGGCGATGGCGGAAGGCGCGCTGAAGAATTCACGCGCGCATATTTCCGTGTCGGTGACGGGCGTTGCAGGCCCCGGCGGCGGCACGCCGATGAAGCCGGTCGGGCTTGTGCATTTCGGCGCCGCGCGACAGGGGCGCAGCATCCTTCACGAGATGCAGCGCTTCGGCGATATCGGACGCGAGGAAATCCGGATCAAGAGCATCGAAACGGCGCTCAATCTCGTGCGGCGGATGATGTGAAAGCCCTTATTCCGCCGAGGTAACGGGTGGGCCGAAGGCGGGCGTGACACGCGAGCCGTACAGTGCGTCGGCGCGATCGACAAAGGCTTGCATCATGCGGCCGAACGCTTTGGCGAAGACCGCATTCATCATCTTTTGCAGCATCTGGCTGCGAAACTCGAAATCGATGCAGAAGTGAATACGTGTGCCGTCATCCGGCAGCGGCTCGAACTGCCATTTGTTGTGGAGGTGGCGGAACGGCCCCTCGACATAGGCAACGTCGATCAGCCGCGTCGTGCGGTCGAGCGTAACCTTGCTGGTGAATCGTTCGCGGAAGAGCTTGTACGAAATAAGCAGGTCGGCGACCAGCACCTCCTTGCCGTCGACCGTATCGCGGCGGCGAATGCGCGCGCCGCCGCACCAGGGCAGAAATTCGGGATAGCGCTCGATGCCGGCGACAAGGGCGAACATGTCGTCCGCCGCGTAGGGAACGTCGCGGGTTTGTTCGTGGGCGGGCATGGAGGTTCAGGTCCGCGGCTGCGCGGCGTTGCGCGCGGCGCTCAGGCGGGCGAAGTCCTCGTCCGCGTGATAGGAAGAGCGCGTCAGCGGGCTTGACGAAACCAGCAGGAAACCCTTGGTGCAGGCAATCGTTTCGTAGGACTTGAACTCGTCCGGCGTCACGAAGCGGTCGACCGCCGCATGCTTGCGCGTCGGCTGCAGATACTGACCGATGGTCAGGAAATCGATATTGGCCGAACGCATGTCGTCCATCACCTGCAACACTTCCTCGCGCGTCTCGCCGAGGCCGGCCATGATGCCGGATTTGGTGAATATCGTCGGTTCGAGTTCCTTGACGCGCTGGAGCAGCCGCAACGAATGGAAGTAGCGCGCGCCGGGACGGATGTTGAGATAAAGCCGCGGCACGGTTTCGAGGTTGTGGTTGAAGACGTCGGGCCGCGCCGCGACCACCATCTCCAGCGCGCCGTCCTTGCGCAGGAAATCCGGCGTCAGAATTTCGATCGTGGTGCCGGGCGAACGGCGACGGATGGCCTCGATCACCTCGACAAAATGGCGCGCACCGCCGTCGGCGAGATCGTCGCGGTCAACCGAGGTGATGACGACATGACGCAGGCCAAGTTTCGCTACCGCATTGGCGACGTTTTCCGGCTCGTCCGCATCGAGCGGCGCCGGCAGGCCGGTCTTGACGTTGCAGAAGGCGCAGGCGCGCGTGCAGGTATCGCCCATGATCATCATGGTGGCGTGCTTCTTGGTCCAGCATTCGCCGATGTTCGGGCAGCCGGCTTCCTCGCAGACGGTGACGAGATTGTTCTCGCGGACGATGCGCCTGGTCTCGGTATAGACCGGCGAGCCCGGCGCCTTGACGCGGATCCATTCCGGCTTGCGCAGCACCGGCGTGTCGGGCTTGTGGGCCTTTTCGGGATGGCGCGGCCGCGCCGCGGGCGCCTTCAGCGTGTCGATGACGGTGACCATGACCTTGCTCTGGTGTTCCTGTCAGGACATGGATAGACGCTTGGCCCGATTCAAGCAAATCCGCTCGAATCCGTGGGATTTCCGTCAGTTCGTTTGCCCCATGTCGTAGAGGCCGCCGAAAACCTGCAGACCGGTCTCAGCGCGCACCGGCAGATAGAGGCATTCGAAGCGCGCATATTCCATATCGACGCCGAGGAAGTTTCCGC
>PHEO01000024.1 GCA_002841195.1 Alphaproteobacteria bacterium HGW-Alphaproteobacteria-11 | reverse complement strand
TCGCCATCGCGCGCGATCGCGGCCAGCAGCGCCGCCATTTCTTCCGCCAGTTCCGCCGACGCCGCCGCGGACGTCTTGTCCCGATCCATCAAGCCCAGCTTTCTCAGGTCCGGCCGCCAATATGTGCGGCCGGCGCGGGCCGGGACGATCTGCGATATGCCGGTTGCGGTCATATGGCCGATACGCGCCCGGACGGCCCGCGGATCACTCTGTGCGCCGATACGCATGGTCGAGTCTAGGGAAAGGTGCGGCGCGGCGAAAGGCAGGTGATCCGGCGGCCATGGCGGCGCGTAGGGAAGATTGTGATTTCTCCCTCAGAGACCCCGGCAAAGGCAACAAATGACACCGTTCGACGACCGCGCGCTTCCGTTTCCCGGCCGGCGCGACCCGGCTTCGCCGCGGCTCCGCATCGCCGTTGCAGGGACCGGCATATCCGGACTGTCCGCGGCCTGGCTGCTGTCGCTCGGTCACGATGTGACGGTTTACGAAAAGGCGCCGCGCATCGGCGGCCATTCGAACACGGTGACGGTGGCGCTGCCGGAGGGGCCGGTGCCGGTCGATACCGGTTTCATCGTCTATAACGAGCGCAACTATCCGAACCTGACGGCGATGTTCGATGTGCTCGGCGTCAAGACCAGCGCCAGCAACATGTCGTTTGCCGCCTCGCTCGAAACGGGCGGCGGCCGGCGCTTCGAATATTCAGGCTCGGGGCTCAACGGCATTTTCGCCGACCGGCGCAATATCCTCAGTCCGCGGCTCTGGCGGATGCTTGGCGAGATCGCGCGGCTCTATCGGGCGGCGCCGGGGCTTGCCGGGCAGGCGGGGCTCGACGCCAAGCCGCTCGGCGATTTCCTGCGCGAGCAGGGCTATTCGGCGTCGCTGCGCGAGGATCATCTGCTGCCGATGTGCGCGGCGATCTGGTCGCTGCCGATCGAGCGCGTCGAGCAGTTTCCGGCGCTGGCTTTCCTGCGCTTTTTCGACAATCACGGATTGATGCGGCTCAGCGGACGCCCGGCTTGGCGCACCGTGACCGGCGGCTCGCGCGAATATGTGGCGACGCTCGCCGCGCCGCTCGGGCCGTGCATCCGGACCGGCACCGGCGTTGCGGAAATCCGCCGCGACGCTGAAGGCGTCACGCTGCGCGACACGCGCGGCGGCACCGCGCGCTACGATCATGTCGTCGTGGCGGCGCATAGCGACGAGGCGCTGGCGATGCTCGGCGACGCGGACGGGCGCGAGCGGTCGCTGCTCGGCGCGATATCCTATCAGCGCAATGTCGCCTGGCTGCATGCCGATCCGGCCTTCATGCCGCAGAACCGGCGCGTCTGGTCGAGCTGGAACTATATGGGCGGTGGCGCGCGATCGCCGGTCTGTGTCAGTTACTGGATGAACAAGCTGCAGCCGCTGCCGACCGCGCGCGATCTCTTCGTGACGCTCAACCCGTCGCACGATCCGGCGCCCGAAAGCGTGTTCGCGCGCATCGAATACGATCATCCGGTGTTCGATACCGGCGCCTTTGCCGCGCAGCGTCAGCTCTGGGATTTGCAAGGCGTCCGGCGAACATGGTTTTGCGGCGCCTATTTCGGCTCGGGGTTCCATGAGGACGGGTTGCAGGCGGGGCTTGCGGTCGCCGAGCAACTGGGCGGGGTGCGACGGCCCTGGACAGTCGCCGATCCGTCGGGGCGCATATCGCTGGCGGCGGATAGAACCGCAATGGAGAAAGTTGCGTGAACGGAGCCTTGCAATCGCGGCTCTACACCGGCGCGGTGTTTCACCGGCGCTTGCGGCCGCGCGTTCATGCGCTTTCCTACCGCGTCTTCTACATGCTGCTCGATCTCGACGAGGTGCCGGCGCTGGCGCGGGCGTCGCGGCTTTTTGCGCATAACCGGTTTTCGCTTTTCAGTTTTCACGACAGCGATCACGGCGATGGATCGGGGCGGCCGCTTCGGGGCTGGATCGAGGCGCAACTTGCGAGGGCCGGAATCGAAACGGGGGGCGGACGCATCGAGGTGCTGTGCTTTCCGCGCGTGCTCGGCCATGTGTTCAATCCGCTGACCGTCTATTTTTGTCACCGCGCCGATGGCGGGCTCGCGGCGATGCTTTACGAGGTCAACAATACGTTCGGCGAGCGGCACAGCTATCTCGTGCCGGTCGCGGCGCCGCATGCCGGCACGGTGTCGCAGACCTGCGACAAGGCCTTTTATGTGTCGCCGTTCCTGCCGGTTGCCGGGCGCTATCACTTCAAGGTGTTGCGGCCCGGCGCGCGGCTGGTGCTGACGATCCGCGAAAGCGACGGTGAGGGTGCGCTGCTGACGGCCTCGTTTGCGGGCGCGGCGCGGGCCTTCACCGACGGGCAGCTTGCGGCCGCCTTTCTGCGCCATCCGTTGCTGACGTTGAAAGTCGTCGGCGGCATTCATTGGGAGGCGCTCAGGCTGTGGCTTAAAGGCATCAGGCCGGCCGCGCGTCCGGCGTCGCCTGCGAGCCCGGTGACGATTGTTCCATTTCAGGACAAAGGTGCCGCCGCGACGCCCGGCGCGTAACGCAATCTTAGCTTCCCGACACCTATAAATACTTGAGTTTCCCGACAAATCCGGCGCGTGCCGGGTTTCGAAGCGAGGATCCAGGTGTCGGTCGAGTGTGAAGGCGAAGCGCCGCAGACCCGAGACGCGCCGTCCGGCAAGGACGGCGCGCCGGCGCGCGCTCGTGCCATTGTGGCGGAACTGCGCCGCAGCATTGCGACGCATTTCACCTCTTTGCGATCCAAGGTGGTCGGGCTGCTGACGCTGATCGGCGCCGTGCTGGTGGCGATGAGCGGCATCTATGTATTCACGACGTTCAACCAGAATCTCGCGCATGAGGCCGAGTTGCGTGCCGGCGCGGCAAGCGATGTGCTGATCCATGCCGCGGCGCGCGTCGAGACGTCCGGCGAACTGGAGCCGATCCTTTCGGCGATCGGCAACGCGCCTTACATCGCCGAAGCCGCGATCGCCGGACGCGACGGGCTGATCGTTGCTTCGTCGCATGCGGCGTGGAATGGACGGAGCATTGCACCGATCGCGTCGGTGCTTGCGGACATGGCTGCCGATACGCGCCGTCCGGTCGCCATCGACACGCAGCGGCAGCTGACGGGCGCCGGCGCTTACGAAGGCGATTATGCGATTTGGCTCGACCTGCCGCAGGCCGGCGAGCAGGTCGTCGCCATCGTTCGCATCGACATGGAACGACTGGCAGCGCGGCTGACCACCAAGGCGTGGAACACCATGACCTGGCTGACGATCACCGCGATCCTCGCCATCCTGACGGTTTCGATGCTCGTGCACCGTATCGTCGTGGCGCCGATAGAGACATTGCGCGATTTTGCGCGGGACTACCGGCGCGGCGCGACCGAAGCGACGCAGGACGGCGACGAAATCGGCATCGTTGCCCGCGCGCTGACCGCGTCGTTTCAGGCGGCGGCGGACAGCGAGGCGCGGCTCACCAACATCGCCTCGACCGACGGGTTGACAGGGCTCGGCAATCGCAGCTCCTTCAAGGTGCAGTTTGCCGACGCCATCGCCGAGGCCGAGCGGCGCGGCGGGCTTGTCGGCATGATGATTCTCAATCTCGGCGGCTTCAAGGACGTCAACGATACGCTGGGCCACGATGCGGGCGATCTCGTGTTGCAACGGACGGCCGACATTTTGAAGGGCTGCCGGCGCGAGGGCGACATTGTGGCGCGCATCGGCGGCGACGAATTCGGCGTCGTGTTCAACGGTATCAAGAGCGCCGACGAGGCGCTCGAAATGGCGAGCCGCCTTGTGCGCGCGGTGGGTGCACCGTTCCGACTGGGCGCGCAGGAACTGCAACAGGCGTCCTGCGTCGGCATGACGTTGTTTCCGCAGGACGGCCGCGATGCCGACGTGCTGATGAAAAATGCCGACCTGGCGCTGTCGCGCGCCAAGCAGGAGGGCGCCGGCGCCTGCGTGCTCTACCGGCACGAGTTGCATCTGCGCGCCATCGAACGCAACCAGATCGAACGCGACCTGCGTGCCGCCGTGGCGCGGCAGGAGCTGAAGCTCTATTACCAGCCGAAAGTCGATGTCGCGACCGGGCAGATCACCGGCGCGGAAGCGCTGATCCGCTGGCCGCATGAGGAGCGCGGTTTCATTCCGCCGTCGGTGTTCATTCCGGTGGCCGAGCGCAGCGGCCTCATCGTCGATCTGACCCGATGGGTGCTCGACGAAGCCTGCCGGCAGAACCGCCAATGGCAGGACGACGGATTGCCGCGCATCACGGTCGCCGTCAACGTGTCGGCGATCGATCTCCGTCGCGCCGACCTCACCGATACGATCGCCAATACGCTGATCGCGAGGGGGCTGTCGCCGCAATATCTCGAACTCGAAGTCACCGAAAGCATGGTGATGGAGGATGTCGACACCGTGATCGGGACGCTTCGGCGGCTGCGGAGCCTCGGCATCGGCATCGGCATCGACGATTTCGGCACCGGCTATTCGTCGCTGGCCTATCTGAAACGTTTCCCGGTCAAGCGGCTGAAGATCGACCGCGGCTTCGTCAACGACATTGCCGACGGGCGCGAGGGTCACATCATTCCGAAGGTCATCATCGATCTTGCGCATGCGCTGGGCGTGTCGGTGGTGGCGGAGGGTGTCGAAAGCGCCGACCAGTTCGAGAAGCTGCGCGAGCTTGGCTGCGACGAAGTGCAGGGCTATTTCATGGGCCGGCCGATGCCGCCCGCCGAGTTCGAGGTCTTCCTGCGCAACTCGCCGGCCGGTGCGCGGCGCATCGCCGCTTCCGGCACCGCCGCCTGAAACACGCCTCCCGTTCCCGTTGACGCAGCGGGCGCCTTGCGCGAGGTGGCGGCGCTTTACGCGCGCGCGCCGAACGCTACACTCCCGGTTTCGCATTACCAACAATGAGCGCCGGCGCCCGACGGGCCGCAGGCGCCGCGCCGGGAGACGTCTTTCATGGATCTCGCCTATGGGCCCGAATATGAAGCCTTTCGCGCGGAGGTTCGCGCCTTCATCGCCCAGCATGGCGCACAGGCGCCGCGCCGCTTCGGCGTGTCGCGTCCTTCCGAGGAAACGCAGAACTGGCAGCGCCTGCTGATCGAGCACGGTCTCACCGCGCGGACGATCCCGAAGGAATATGGCGGCTATGGCGCCGAACCCGACATTCTGAAGTCGCGGATCATCGCCGAAGAGTTCACCGCGGCCGGCCTGCCGATGGGGATTGCCAATCAGGGCATCTCGATGCTGGTGCCGACGCTGCTGGAACTCGGTACCGAAGAGCAAAAGAAGAAATGGATTGCGCCGACGCTTCGCGGCGAGGTCGTCTGGTGTCAGGGCTATTCGGAGCCGGGCTCGGGCTCCGATCTCGCTTCGCTGCAAACGAAGGCGGTGGAGGACGGCGATGATTTCATCATCAACGGACAGAAAATATGGACCTCGACCGCGCATGCGTCCGACATGATTTTCTGTCTCGTGCGGACGGAGCCCGAGGCGAAGAAGCATGAAGGCATTTCCTACCTGATCTTCTCGATGCAGACGCCGGGTATCGAAGTGCGTCCGCTCAAGACGATGACGGGACATGCCGAATTCAACGAGGTGTTCTTCACCGATGTCCGGGTGCCGAAAAAGGACATCGTGGCGGGGCGCGGCCATGGCTGGTTTGTCGCCAACGCGACGCTGAAACACGAGCGCGGGATGCTCGGCGATCCGAACCAGGCGGGGACGCGGCTGAAGGAAATCACCGACCTGATGCACAAGGAGACGATGGACGGAACGCGGCTGATCGACCATCCGGTCTATCGCGACCGTCTCGTCGCGTTGCAGGCCCGGGTTTTCGCGATGCAGTTTCACGGGCTCCGGCTGCTGACGGCGGCGGCGAAAGGCGAAGACCCGGGCATCGCGCGGCTCATCGTCAAGCTGCAAGGTTGCGAACTCAACCATCAGCTCGCGGCGCTCGCCATCGATGCGCTGGGCGAGATCGGCGTACTCTACGAGGACAGCCCGCATTTGCGCGCGCAAGGTGCGTGGCAGCACCGCTACATGTTCGATCTCGGGCTGATCATCGGCGGCGGCACGGCGCAGATCCAGAAGAACATCATTTCGGAACGCGGGCTCGGCATGCCGCGCGAACCGAAACCGGCGAAAGCGTGAGGAGCGGAACATGGAATTCGGATTGTCGGAAGACCAGAAGCTGCTCCAGGAAAGCATCGGACGGACGCTCGAAAAAGTGTCGCCGCTGGAACGCGTGCGCAAGGCGGCGGATGAACATGCGGCCTATGCCGGCGATGTGTGGCAGGCGCTCTCCGAACTTGGCGTCGCGGGCATGCTGATCGCCGAGGAACATGGCGGCATGGGGATGGGGCTGCTCGATGCGGCGCTGGCATCGGAAATGCTCGGGCGGCATGTCGCGCCGGCGCCTTTCGTTGCGACCGCCGTCATGGCGCCGATCGCGCTTGCCGGCGCGGGCTCGAAAGCGCAGCAGGCCGCATGGCTGCCGAAGCTCGCGAGCGGCGAAGCGATTACCGGTGTCGCGGTGTCGGAGCGGGCGGCGGGCGCGCGCGAGGGCGCGGGCGTCGCGGCTTCCGGCGGCAAGCTCAACGGCACGGCGCTGTTCGCGCTCGATGCGGCGGGCGCCGATATTTTCATCGTTGCCGACAAGACGGGTGGGCTGCATCTCGTGACGGGCGATGCGAAAGGGCTGACTCGGATCGCGCTCACCAGCATCGATCTCACGCGGCCGCTCGGGGAATTGCGCTTCGACAATGTCGAGGCGGAACCGCTGTCGTCCGGCGACGCCGGCGCGGCGCTGAAGCGGATGGTCGATGCCGGCCGCGTGATGCTTGCTGCCGATACGCTAGGCGCGGGCTGGGCGATGATCGAGAAGGCCGTGGCTTATGCGGGTGAGCGCAAGCAGTTCGGGCGCGTCATCGGCTCGTTCCAGGCGGTGAAACATATGTGCGCCGAGATGGCGGCCGAGCTCGAGCCTTGCCGGTCGCTCGTCTGGTATGCCGCGCATGCCTTCGACACGATGCCGGACGAGGCGAGCCTGATTGCGGCGCATGCCAAGGCGCTGACGTCTGAAACCGGGCGCTTCGTCGCGCGCACCGCGACGGAGGTTCACGGCGGCATGGGCTTTACCGATCTCGTCGGGCTGCACTACTGGTTCAAGCGCATCGGCCTCAACCGGCAATTGCTGGGCTCGCCGGAACGGGTGCGCCACGAGGCGGCGGTCCTGCAGGGCTGGGCGGCGGATTGAGGGGTTGCAATCTTCGAGGTTTGTAGCTACATTGAAGCTACAAACACCAGGAGATGTCATGGCCGCCGATGCCGTCGTTCGCGCCCGGATCGATTCCGGGACCAAAAAGAAAGCCGCCGCCGCGCTCGACGCGATGGGACTGTCGATCTCGGATGCCATCCGTTTGCTGCTGCTGCGTGTGGCGGACGAAAAGCGGCTGCCCTTTGCCGTGAAGGTTCCGAACGAAGCAACGGCCAAAGCCATCAAGGAACTTGAAGCGGGCAAGGGCAAGAAGTTCGCCACGGCTGACGAATTGTTCGACGATCTGGGTCTCTGATCGTGCTGACGCCGGTCCGTTCGGGCCAGTTCAAACGTGACGTGAAACGTGCCGAAAAGCGCGGCAAGGATTTGAGCAAGTTGCGGCGCCTGCTGACCTTGCTGATCGGACAGCAACCTCTGCCATCGACCTATCGCGACCATCCGCTGAAGGGCAACTGGAGCGGATACAGGGACGCTCATATCGAGCCGGACTGGTTGTTGATCTACCGGGTTGCCGGCGACGAGTTGTTGCTGGCCCGGACGGGGTCTCACGCCGACCTCTTCGACGCGTAGCCGAGGGACGGCACTTGCCTTCCCGCGCACGCGGGCGTCATATGCGGCGCGTCCACAACCTTTTTGTCCGGTGCCTCATGGGTGAACTCGGCTACATCGCGGCCTTCCTGACCACGCTCGCCTTCGTGCCGCAGGCGGTGAAGACGATCCGCTCGCGCGATACGTCGGGCCTTTCGCTCGGCATGTACGGGCTGCTGACCGTCGGCATCTTTCTTTGGCTGCTGCATGGCATCAATCGGCAGGACTATGCGCTGATCGGCGCCAACGGCGTGACGCTGATGCTGGCGCTGCCGATTTTCCTGATCATTCTCGGCAATGAACGGGCGGCGCGGCGGGCTGCTTCGGGGAAATAGACCAAGGTCTATTTTAGTGCTTGCCTCGGCCGTTGCCGCCTGCTTGCATGTCGCCAACAAGAAATCAGACCGGGAGGAACACCCATGCGCGCGGCCGTTTTCCGCAATGGCGATCTCGTCGCCGACACGATCCCCGAACCGACACCGCAAGCGGGCCAGGTGCTGGTCAAGACGCTGGCCTGCGGCATTTGCGGCTCGGACCTGCATGCGTTTCATCACGCCGACAAGATGGTCGAGACGGCGCAGCGTTCAGGCTCGAGCTTCACGATGGACCTCAAGCGCGACATCGTGTTCGGACACGAGTTCTGCGCCGAGATTCTCGATCACGGACCGGGCACCGAGAAGACGCTGAAGCCGGGCACGCGCGTCTGCTCGATGCCGATCGCGATCACGATGAACGGCGAGAAAGCCAAGATCGATCCGGTCGGCTATTCCAACAACAAGCCCGGCGGCTTTGCCGAGCAGATGGTGCTGAACGAGTTGATGCTGCTCGAAGTGCCCAACGGGTTGCCGACCGAACAGGCGGCGCTGACCGAGCCGATGGCGGTCGGCTGGCACGCGGTCGAGAAAGCCAATCTGACCGATGACGACATTCCGCTCGTCATCGGCTGCGGGCCTGTCGGCCTTGCGGTCATTGCCGGCCTCAAGATCAGGGGCGTGCATCCGATCATCGCGGCCGATTTCAGCCCAGCGCGGCGCAAGCTCGCCGAGAAGATGGGCGCCGACATCGTGCTCGATCCGAAAGTCGAGGCGCCTTACGCGCGCTGGACGAAGGAGGCGACGCCGGAAGGCTACGACCCCGAGAACATCATGACGCTGCTCGGCATGGGACCGAAGCTCCGTCCGGGCGTGATCTTCGAATGTGTCGGCGTGCCGGGAATCATCCAGCAGATATTCGAAGGCGCGCCGCGCTTTGCCCGCGTGGTCGTGGTCGGCGTCTGCATGGAACAGGACCGCTTCGAGCCGTTCTTCGGCATCAACAAGGAACTCAACGTGCAATTCGTGCTCGGCTATACGCCGGAGGAATTCGCGCTGACGCTCAATCATCTCGCCGAAGGCAAGATCGACGGTTCGCCGCTGGTGACGGCCAAGGTCGGTGTCGAAGGGGTGAAAGAGGCGTTCAGCGAACTCGGCAATCCCGAGAAGCACGCGAAGATTCTGGTCGAGCCCTGGCGGTAGGCGTTCAGGCGGGCGGGGCGGTCTCGGCGAAAGAAGGCCGCTTCGCCATGTCGCGCCACCAGCCGGCAAGCTCGGGCGCCTGCGTCTGCCAGTTCATGGCGGCGTGGCGGAAATCGAGATAGCCAAGCGCCGCCCCCGTCGCGATACCGCCAATGTCGAGCGGTGCGTCGAGAAGGCTCACTTCCTGTTCCAGAAGATCGAGGCTGCGCGCAACGGCGCGGCGCCAGCGGGTCATCCACATTTGCGAACGTTCGGCTTCCGGCCGGTTCGCCTCGAAAACCAGCGACACGGCGGCGTCCATGATGCCGTCGGCCAGCGCCTGAAAGCGCAAGGCGCGCCAGCGCTCCGGGCCCGCCGCCGGAAAGAACTTCGGGCCGTCGAGCGTCGCGTCCAGGTATTCGCAGATCAACGGACTGTCGAAGAAAGACGTGCCGTCCTTCAACATCAGCGCCGGCACCTTGCCGAGCGGGTTGGCCGCGATCAGCGATTGCGGGTCGCTCATTGCCGAAGCCGTCTCCTCTGTCACCTGCGCCAGCGCGCCCTTCTCGCGGATCAGCACACGGACCTTGCGCGCGAAAGGCGAAGTCGGGGAGTGATAGAGCTTCATCGAAATTCCTTGCCGGGAGATGTCAGAGACAGGCGGTGCCGCTGGTGTGGCCGTTCATGGCGCGGATGGTGCGCCATTCGACGAACTCGCGGCAGGTGCGGCCGCGCTCGTCGGTGAATTCGCGGGTCGGGGTGATCTTGCCGCTCGCCTTGTCCTGCGCGGTGAACCAGGTGACGGGCTCGCGCAGCGGCACGGTCATCATTTTGGCGATGGCTTCTTCCCTTGCGCGGGCGGCCATGCCCGTCAGCTTCGGCCCTTCGGAGCCGCCGACCATATAGCCCGCGGCGACGCCTGCCGCGACCGCCCATTCGGTGCCGCCGCCCGAGCCGATCGCCATGCCGAGCAGCGCGCCGCCCGCCGGACCGACAAGCCCCGTGCCGCCGTCATCGACGGGAACGCCGCCGACCGGCGCTTCGGGTTTTCTCATTGTCACCTCAGGCTGCGGCAACTGCGTCTGCGCACAGGCGGAGACGGCAAGGGCCGCAAGCACGGCCAATGCGACGCTCCATCTTGTGCGGGAATGCCTCATGTTCATTCCTTTCGCAGATAGGGCATCAGGAAACGGCGCAGCACCGGGCTCATTGCGGCCAGCGCGCCGACGATGATCGTGATGAGCGGCAGGCTGCCGGTCGTTCCCTTGACGATACCGAGAAGGCCGAGGCTCAGCTCGTTGAGCGTGCGTTCGATCGTGTCGAAGTCGCGCTTCACTTCGGCGCGCGCCTGGAGAATGGTGGCGTTGGCGAGTTCCATTTCGAGGCGGTCGGCGCGGCCGGGCTTTTTGGCGGCGGAGACGAGCGCGATGAATGCCAGCACCGCCAGCACGCCGCCGGTGATGAGCGCGCCCAGCGGATAGCCGTAGATTTCGGAGAGCGCCAGGAAGCCGGCGATCACCAGCATGGTCAGCGCGAAAAGCGCGATGAAGACCGCGATGCCGACCAGCGAGAGTTTGCGCGCGAGACGGCGCGCTTCGAGCTCGGCACGGAAAAGTTCGGCTTCGGCGAGTTTGCGGATTTGCGGCGTCGGATCGATCATTTCCGATTCCTATTTCGCCAGCAGGCGGCCGATGAGGAAACCGAGACCGAAAGCCAGCAGGGCGCTCGGCATCGGATGTGCGTCGATCTGTTTCTGGATGTCGCCGAGACCTTCCTGCAATCGCTCGCCGATTGCCTCGGCATCGTCGATGCCGAAGGCTGTCTCGCCGCGCGCTTCCTCCAGGGCTTCCTTCAGCGCCTCGACTTCAGCCTGAAGCTCCTCAACGGTCGGTTTCGGGTCCGGTTTCTTGTCGGTCATTGGCATCGCCTTCCGGTTCTGGCCGGTTATCCCTCGCCCGATCAGCATAGCCCCCTTGCGGGCACATTCAAGGCGGCGCGGGCTGCTGCCCGATGCCGCAGCACGCTCAGAGATAGGGCGAGGCGAGGCGGAAAAAGGCGTCGCGGATGCGCCCCGGATAGGAACGAGCGGCAAGTTCTTCGAGTGAGACGAGGTGAGCGTCGGAGATTTTCTGCTCGACGATGTCGTCGAGCGTGCGCGCGAAGCTCGCACCGTAGCATTCGAGGTTGAACTCGAAATTGAGGCGCAGACTGCGGTCGTCCCAATTGGCCGAGCCGATCATCGACCACATGCCGTCCACCGTCATGATCTTGGTGTGATCGAAGGGGCCGGCGGTTTTCCAGATACGGCAGCCGGCGCGGGCCAGCCATTCGAGTTGCGGCGTCGTCGCCCAATCGACAAAGGGCAGGTTGCTGGCGCGCGGCAGGACGATGTCGACGACGACGCCGCGCATGGCGGCAACCGAGATCGCGGTCCTGAGCGTTGCGTCGGGCAGGAAGTAGGGCGTCACGATGCGGACGCTGTGACGTGCTTCGGCGAGTGCACCGAGCAACGTCCAGCGGATCGGATTGAGGCCCATGTCGGGACCGGCGGGCAGGCCGCGCGCCACGACATCGCCCACTTCGTCGAGTGGCGGAAACCAGTCCGGCCCGTCCAAGAGTTCGCCGGTGGTGAAATTCCACTCATAGGCGAAAGTATGCATCAGGTGCCCGACCACCGGGCCCCCGAGACGAAAATGATGGTCGAGGATCGGCTTGCGCGGCCGGGCGGCAAGCACATTACCTTCGGAGATGTTCATGCCGCCGGTGAAACCGTGGCGGCCGTCGATGACCATGATCTTCTGGTGATTGCGCATATTCAGATAGGGCATGCGCCACGGCATGAACGAATGCAGGAAACGGGCATAGTCGAGGCCGTGTTCTTCCAGCAGCGGCACGAGGGAGGGGCGCGAATACCACGAGCCGACGCCGTCGATCAGCAAGCGGACGCGAACGCCGCGCCGGCTTGCCGCCGAGAGGGCTTCGATGAAGCGGCGGCCGGCCGTGTCGTTGTTGAAGATGTAGGTCGACAGCGCGATCGAGCGTTCGGCGCTTTTGATGGCGGCGATCATCGCGGGATAGGCTTCGTCGCCATTTTTCAATACGCCGAGCGAATTGCCGGGCTCGAAGCTCTCGGGCAGCACCTTCTGGCCGAAGCGGGCAAGGCTTTCCAGTGCCTTCAGCCAGGGACCGTCGTCGGCCGTCACTTGGCCGCCGCCGCGGGCGGGCAAGGGCGCCAGCAGCAGCGTCTCGTTCTTCTGGCCGCGCAGCTCGCGGGCGCGGCGCTGGATGCGGTTGACGCCGAAAAGCAGGTAGACGATCCAGCCGATAAAGGGCACCAGCACGATGAAGCCGACCCAGCCGGCGGCCGCGCGCTCGTCGCTCTTGATCAGCATGGCGTGGATCGCGGCGCCGATCGCGCCGCCGAACTGGATGACGGCAAGGAGGATCGGCCAGAGATCGGAGTATCCGTTTTGCATGGCCGTCCAGACTAGAGCAAGCGGCTTGTCCGGTCGCGCTTCATCTCGCGGCCGCCGGCATCAGAAGCGCACCGTGCCGCCGAGGGTCAGGCCGCGATCCTCGCCGGGAAAATAGCGTTCGCTGCCGAAGGCGAAGTCCGCACGGTCGGCGTAGCGCCGGTCCAGAATGTTGGTGAGCTTGCCGAAAAGCGCAAGACTTTCCGTCGCCTGATAGTCGAGACGCAGGTTGAATATGTCGTGGCCGTCATATTTGACCGTATTGGCCGCGTCCATCCAGTACGACCCCATATGAACCCATTCAAGCTCGGCGCGGGCCGCGCCTTCGTGAAAATTGTAACCGAGGCGCAGGCCGGCGATGGTGCGCGGCGCGGTGTCGACGTCGTCACCGTCGCGGATGGTTTCGGTGGCGTTGATGCCGGGGCCGATGATGTTGTCGAAGGCATAGGTATGGCGCGCCCATGTCGCGGCGCCGGCGATGTCGAATCCGGCACCGAGCGGCGCGGAGAATTCGCCCTCGACGCCGAAATGATTTGTCTTGCCGTTCGAGACGTTGAAGCCGTTGGCGTCGCGGAAGTAGAAATTCTTCTTCTTCATGTAATAGACATTCGTCTCGTAGCGCAGGACGCCAACCTGCCCACGCGCGCCGATTTCGATGCTGTCGAGCACTTCGGATTTTGCTTCGCCGGGCACCTGCAGCGATTGCAGGCGGTAGAGATCGGTCGTCTGCGGTGCGCGGCTGCCACGCGCGACATTGACGTAACCGGTCAGGCTATCGTTGAAGATGTGCAACAGGCCGAGTTTCGGCGTTGCGTCGGTGAATTCGTCGACCGTGTCGGGGATGCGCAGGAAGCGGCCGGTGATGCCGTTGGCGGTCCGGTTCGCGTAGTCGTAGCGCGTGTATTCGAGGCGCAGGCCCGCGCTCAGCAGCGTGGCGGGCGAAAGTTTCCATTCGCTGTGAATATAGGGCGCCAGCACCAGCGCCTTCACCGTGTAATCGTAATGCGTGCCCTGCGGCATGGTGCCCATGGTCGGCAGGTCCTGAATTTCCTTCAGGTAGCCGTCGCTGTATTCGGTGTCGAAACCGAAGATCAGGCGGTGTCCGCCGTCGAGATCGGCGACGAGGCTGGCGAGAAGACCGCCGCTCCAGTGGCCGTTTTCCTCGCGCGGTTTTCCCGGCGGCAGAAAGTGCATCAGGAAATCCATGTCGTTCTGCCGAACATAGGGCGTCAGCACCAGCATGCGTCCGTCGGCGATGTCGTGTTCGAGGCGCAGCGCGGCGCGCACCGCCCAGGCGTCGCGATAGGCTTCCGGGTTCGGGTTGGTGCGGTAGAGCGCGGGGTCCTTGTAGGCTTTCGGGCCGACGACGAAGCCCGCCGTTTCCTGATTGAAATTGACGGCGGTCAGCGTGGCGATTCCGCGTGTGCCGGGCGTCGCGAAATCGTAGCGCAGCCGCGCCTTCTGCTGGTCGAGGCCGGAGGCGGCGCGGAAGCCGTCGTCGTTATAGGCCGAGAAGCTGCCGCGAAATCCGTGCGTCGTCAGGCCGTCGCCGCGTAGTGTGCGGCTTGCGGTGCCGATCGTTTTCCAGCGGCCATAAGGTCCGCCCCAGGCGGTCAATTCCGCGTCGGCGTCCGGCGCGGGCGGACGGCTCAGGAAATTGATCAGCCCGTGTTCGGCGTTGGAGCCGTAGCGCGCGCTGCCCGGACCGCGCACCACCTCGATGCCGCCCGAAACCTCGTCCATCGCCTCCATCAGCGCGTTGACATTGGCAAAGCCCGCGGCGCGCATCGGCACGCCGTCTTCGAGATAGAGGAAGGAGCCGGCACCGGCGCCGGCCGTCAGCACCGGCGAGCGGATGGCCGTCAGGTGTTCGGCGCCGCTGCCCTGCTGGATGGCGAGACCGGGGAGGCGATTCAAGGCCTCGGCCGGTTGCAGCGGCAGAACGAAATCGGCCTCGTCGCCGCCGATCCTCGAAATGTTGCCGATATGAGTTGCGCGCGGGGTGCCGAATCCCGTGGTCGTGACGATCAGATCGTCCAGCACCGGCGGCTCATCCTGGGCGGCCGCGCCGGCCGCCAGCGCCATCGACAATGCGAGCGCCGCGGCGCCCCGCGTTAACGCAACCCGAATTTCCGACACCGGCACCCCCGTTTCGCTCCCCCATCCGGCTCTGGCGGCCGGTTTCCCGCCCATTGTTACCATGCCGGGCCCGCAGGTCCATTCCCCGGCGCGGCCATCTGCCGCGTCATCCGCGCGGCCGCTATTTCTTGCCCGGGCGGAGCGCCGGAATTAGGGTATGTCCCATGAAAATATTCGGACAAAACATGCCGCCGCTGGCGCTTTCCGGGGCCATCCTCGCCGTGATGACCACGGCGGTCGTCTATTCACCGACGCTTTACGAAATGTTCTGCGCGGCGACGGGCTATGGCGGGACCGTCAACACTTCCCGTCCGCTCAGCGCCGACCTCAACGAGGTGGGGCCGCCCATCACCGTGCGGTTCGACGCCAATGTCTCGCCGGGACTCCCTTGGGACTTCCGGCCCGCCCAGCGCGAGGTGCAGACGCGGATCGGCCTGCCGACGACGGTCTATTATCACGCGACAAATAATGGCGACGAAACGGTGGTGGGCCGCGCTACCTACAACGTGACGCCCGAGGCGACGGGCTATTTCTTCAGCAAGACCGAATGTTTCTGCTTTGTCGAGCAGAAGCTCGCACCCGGCGAGAGCGCCGAAATGCCGATTGTCTTCTTTGTCGATCCGGAGATGCTCGACGACATCGAGACGCGCAACGTGCGGACAATCACGCTGTCCTACACCTTCTTCCGCCAGACCTCCGACGCGGACGCCGTCGCCTCGGCGCGATCGCTGCGTGAGGGGTCGGAGCGGCAAAAGCAGGATCTCGCGATTGCCGAGACGGCCGATTTTTCGATCCGGACCCCGCATGTTCGCTAGAGCGCTTCTCGGAAAAGTGGAATCCGGTTTTCCGAAAAGAAGCGCGACCAGGCAACAACCTGGAGTCTTTCAATGTTTCCAGGAAACACTGAAAGACTCTAGGCGGCGCGGCGAAACCCTGTAGGCTTGGGCGACAGATCGCCACCAGCCGGACAGAACCATGTTCCCCATTTCCGACGATAATCCCGAGCCCGGTACGCCGATCGTCACCTGGGCGCTGATCGCGGCCTGCGTGGCGGTGTTCTTCTGGCAGATGTCGCTGCCACCGGATGCGGTGGAACTGTCTTTTTATCAGTTCGGCCTGATACCGGGGGTGTTGTTCGGGTCGGTCACGGTCGCCGATGCGCCGCTGCCGGCCTGGGGCACGATCATCAGTTCGATGTTCATGCATGGCGGCTTCGCGCATCTCGCCGGCAACATGCTCTATCTCTGGATCTTCGGCGACAATGTCGAGCTGGCGATGGGGCGTGTGCGCTTCCTCGTCTTCTACATTGTCTGCGGCATTGCGGCGACGCTGACGCATGCGTTCCTCGTTCCGGGCTCGACCATTCCGCTGGTCGGCGCCAGCGGCGCGATTTCGGGCGTGCTCGGCGCCTATCTGCTGCTTTATCCGCGCGCCCGCGTGCGCGTGCTCTTCATTCCGTTTCCGCTGATCCTGCTTCGCACCTTCTACATCCCGGCGCTGATCGTGCTCGGGCTGTGGTTTGTCATCCAGGTGCTGAGCGGGCTCGGCAGCGACATCGAGGAGGCGGGCGTCGCCTTCTGGGCGCATGTCGGCGGGTTTGTCGCCGGCGGTTTGCTGATCGGCTTTTTCAAGCGCCCCGATGTGCCGTTTTTCCACAAGCCGGCGCCGCGCGTTTTCGACGGGCGCGGCGAGGGGCGCGGGCCTTGGCGCTGATCCTCAGCGCGGCTCGACGGCGAAGCGGCAGGTCAGTTGCATCGTTTCGCCGGGCGCCAGCGCAACGAGGCCGGTGACGCTTTCCGGCTCCGGACGGTTGACGGCGTCGGGCGCATGGCTCACCGGCTCGGCGCAGAAGAAATCCTCGCCCGGCGGCGCGAAGACGATGGCGTGGGGCGCGTCCGCCGCCTCGATCCGCAGCGCGAAGGGCCGGTCTTCCCAGTCGATGCGGAAATTTCCGTCGCCGCCCGAAAAGCAGTGATCGACCTCGACATCGCGCATGGCGCGCGGTTCGTCGAAACGCCATTTTTCAGGCGTCGCGGCGATGCCGGTCGGTATGCCGTCGGCGTCGCTCTCCCAGACGCGGGGCAGGTGTGCGGTCAGGCGCGCTGTCGTAGGTGCCTCGAAAAACGGGTGAAGGCCGAGGCCGGCCGGCATCGCTTCGGCGGCGCGGTTGATGAGGCGCATCGTCACTGTGAGGCCCGCCTCGTCGAGCGCGAAATGCTGTTCGGCCTCAAAGCTCCAGGGCCATGTCCAGCGCCGGTTGCCGCCGTCATGGCGGTAGCGCAAACGCGCCGCGCCGCTATCGGCGTCGATCACCTCCCATGACGATTGCCAGCCGCGGCCGTGGATCGCATGCGGCGGGCAGATGTCGTCGGGCGGCAATTGCACCGCGCGGCCGGCAAAAGCGAAGCGGCCGTTGGTGATGCGGCCCGAAAAGGGCACCAGCGGATAGCAGGCCATGTCAAGCGGGTCCGGCGTGGCGAAGCCGGCGGGCAGGGGCCGCAGCATCTGCTGAACGCCGCCATCATGCGCGGCGGCGAAGCGGGCGATGCAGCCGCCCGCCTCGGGCATCAACGCCAGTTCGAGATTTCCCCGCGCCAGTATCGGCATCCTCGTCCCTTCCCGCCACGGACCTATTGGTTGCCGTAATTCAATTACCTATAGTCCGGTGTCATGCAGACATCCATTCATATAATGAAGGCCTGCTCGAATGGGGCGGAGGGGACGATGCCGGGACGCGACAACTGCAAGCGCAGCATTGCTCTCCGGATTTTGCTGTCAGCGCCACTGGCGGCACTTTTCGCGCTCGCTGCCCCTTTGCCGCTTCTTGCGTCCGAGATTACACCCAGTGGTGTGTGGCAGATTCGTGCCGGTCAGGCTATCGCCCAGTACGGTGTCAACGGCAGTGGCGTCCGTGTCGGCGTTGTCGACGGGCTTATCGACCGAAATCATGTCGACCTCAAGGTCGTTGGTGTGCTCAAGACCGGCGGGCGCTCTTATTCCGCCTCGGGAGATAGTCACGGCACGCATGTCGCGGGAACCATTGCGGCGCTCGCAAACGGTATCGGCGTCGTCGGTGTCGCGCCGGGCGCGAGGCTTGTGTCCGCCGCTGCCTTCGACAGATTCGACAACTGGACAGGCAAGACCACGGTCAACTGGTTTTCGCGTTTGTACAACAAGCGGGGCACCCAGATCGTCAACACGAGCTTTGGACCGGGCAGGGCTGGCGTGCTCGCGGATTGGGATGAGCTTCGCGCATGGAACAGGTTTCGCAACAAGATGCTGGTTACCAAGGCGGCCGGCAATGACGGCACCACACTCAAGATGGAGTATTGCGATCACGATCCGATCATCTGCGAAAAAGCCGCCATACGCCTGAAGTCGCTTCTCATCGTCGGCGCGCTGAACTTCAGCGCGACGGATATTGCCCACTTTTCCAACCGCCCGGGCGAAAATTGTTTCGGGGTCAGAGGCCAGAATTGCAAGGAAAAGTCGAAGTTCAAATATTTCTTCGTCGTCGCTCCGGGCACCAGCATCCATTCGACGCTACCCGGCGGCAGCTATGGCTATATGAGCGGAACATCGATGGCCGCGCCGCATGTGGCGGGGCTTGCCGCGCTCGTCATGTCGCGCTGGCCGCACCTTAAAAATGACCCGGCCGCCGTCGTACGCATTATCAAGCAAACGGCAGTCGATATGGGCGCGCCGGGCGTCGATGCCGTTTTCGGTTGGGGGCGTGTCGATGCCGTCGCGGCGCTCAGCCCCGTCGGCCAGACGCGCATTCCCACCGGCACGACCGTCTCGGGTTCGTTTGTGTCTGCGGATTCGAGCATGCTCATGTGGTCGCCGACGCTTTTTGCAAGCGCGCTCGGCCAGATGTCGAAGCCGCATATGATCTTCCTCGACAAGTTCGGCCGCGACTACGGCGTGCCGCTTTCCTACTTTACCTATGACAGCCGCAACGGCGATGCGTTGTCCTCCATGCTTGCCTACAAGGGCAAGGATGCGGCGCCCATCGTCGTCGGCGAGAACGGGCTGCTCTTTGTCAGCTCGAGCGTCGATCCGGTCAGCGGCGAGACGGCGCCGGCCGCGGCCTTCGTCGTCGATGACGGCGCCACGACAAGATCGTTCGCCGCGAATTTCGAACCGGCCGCCTATTTCAATGTGACAGGCATGCGGCCCGCGCCGTCGCGCAGGCTGCACATGGCGTCGCATGGACCGTCGATGCATCTCGATCTCGTCGGCAAGGGCGTGGCCGCCGGTCAGGGCACGCGGGTGTCCGGGCTCGATGTGTCGGCCGCGGTCTTCTTGTCCGGCGACCGCGCGGATGCCGGCGACGGCCGTTCCCGTCGCGCTGCTGGCGCCGAAATGTCGATCGGCGGCCATGCGCATGAAACGGTCTATCTCGGCCTGCAGCTTGGTGCCGTCGTCGAAGAGGCAAGCGCGCTCGGTACGGCCGGCAACGGCTTTTTCCAGACGCCGCCGACGGCTGCGAGCTATGCCGGCCTTTCCGGGGTCTGGTCGCTGCCGGGCAATGCGAGCGTCGGCGGGCTTTACGAAATCGGCCTTGCGCGCTCGGTGGAAGACGGCGCGTTCGCGTTCGGCCGGAGCAAGCCTCTCGTCACGGAGGCCGCCGCCTTGTGGGTCACGTTCGACGATCTCGGCATCGCCGATGAAAACGACCGGGTGAGGTTCCAGGTGAGCCAGCCGCTGCGCGTCATGAGCGGCAATGCCGATCTCACGCTGCCTGTCGGGCGGACACCGGCGGGTGCCGTCCGCCAGCAGGCTTTCGCCATTCCGCTTGCGCCCGATGCCCGCGAAATCCGGTTCGACGTCGACTACGAGACGCCGCTGCCGCGCAACCTCGGCGATTTGTCGCTCGGGTTCGCGCACAGCATGAATGCGCGTCACGTCGCCGGGGCCGGCGAAACGCTGGCGATGGCGCGCTTCGACTTCCGCTTCTAACGCGGGTCGCCCAGTTCTTCCTTCAGCCGGATCAGCCGCATGATGTCGCGCAGGGCCCCTGGGTCGCCGAGCCCATGGCGGCGGTCGGCGGTTTCATCGAAGCGCATCCGTCGGACGCCGATCCGGTCGTGCGGGAAATCGTGCTCGGCGGAAAGAAGAAGACAGCGGTCGAGACTTTCGAGGCGCTTTACCGGCTCGAAGCGCTGAAGCGCCGCGCCGCCGCGCTTTTCGCCGATGTCGACATGCTGGCCGTGCCGACCGCGCCGACGATCTACCGCGTCGATCAGGTGATGGCCGAGCCCGTCAAGTTCAACAGCCGTCTCGGCACCTACACCAATTTCATGAACCTGCTCGACATGGCGGGCATCGCCGTGCCGGCGGGCGTTGGTGGCAAGGGGCTTCCTTTCGGCATCACGTTTTGCGCCCCGGCGTTTTCGGAAGCGCGGCTCGTTGCGCTTGCGTCGCGCTTTGC
The DNA here is from genome assembly GCA_002841195.1 of Alphaproteobacteria bacterium HGW-Alphaproteobacteria-11. Taxonomy (GTDB): domain Bacteria; phylum Pseudomonadota; class Alphaproteobacteria; order Parvibaculales; family Parvibaculaceae; genus Parvibaculum. The sequence goes on along the minus strand of PHEO01000024.1, from coordinate 1,996 downwards.
CGCCGCGCAGGGGCTCGCACCCGGCGCACCATCATTGACGCAGCAGCCCGACGATGAAGGTTTCATCGAGCTTGCTGTTGTCGGCGCGCATATGTCCGGCCTGCCGCTCAATCACGAGCTCACGTCGCGCGGCGCGATGTTCGTCGAGCGCACCAAGACCGCACCCTGCTACCGCTTCCACGCGCTGACCGGCGGGCCGCCCTTCCGGCCCGGCATGGTGCGTGTTCCGCAAGATGGCGCGTCCATCGAACTCGAAGTCTGGCGGCTGCCGCGCGCCGCCTTCGGTTCCTTCATCGCCGGCGTGCCGCAGCCCTTGTGCATCGGCACGGTCGAACTTTCCGGCGGGCGCAAGGTGAAGGGATTTCTCTGCGAGCAAAGCGGCCTCGAGGGCGCCGAGGACATCACCGCGCTTGGCGGCTGGCGCGCTTATGTCGCGCGGCAAACGCAGAAGGCGAGCTAGAACGCCTCGTCGAGCGCTGCCTGCGCCTCTGTCAGACTGCCGGCGGCGATGACTTCGAAGGTGTTGTCGCGGAACGCCAGCGCCGCCTCGCGCTCTTGCCCGCCATAGCCGGTTGCGACGATCACCGCGCCCTTGAGGCCCGCGCGCTTTGCCGCTTCGATGTCGCTTGCCTTGTCGCCGATAAGCCAGCTTGCAGCGAGATCGAGGTCCATCCGCCGCGCCGCCTCCTCGATCATGCGAGGACCGGGCTTGCGCCAGGCGTCCTCGGCGGGGCCGTAGCCGGACGTGAAATCGGGGTGGAAGGGGCAGGCGACGACGAGGTCAAGCGCCACACCGGCCGCCGCTAGCTGGCGGGCGATCTCGGCTTCCACCGCTTCGAATTCGGCCCAGCTCACAATGCCCCGCGCAATGCCCGACTGATTGGTGATTGCGGCCACGCCGAAATCCCGCGCCCGGGCCCAGCGGATAATCCCGGCGGCGCCGGTCTCCAGTGCCACATCTTCCTTGTTTTTCAGATAGTTAACCTCCCTGACCAGAACCCCGTCGCGGTCGAGGAACAGTCCCGGCCGGCCTTCGCGGCGCGGCGGCGTTTCGGTCGAGAGCCAGATGCCTTGGTCGGTCAGCATGGGGAGCCTTGGGCGGTCGGGGGCGAGCCGGGGCGGGAAGCGAATACTCTCAGGTTTTTTACGCTATCTTGAGCGCCGTTTCGCCACTATCCCGAAAGGGAAATTTCCGAAGGCTTCGCGATGACCGGCCCGCAGACCGAGAATACCGAGACCCTCCAGGCGCTGGCCGCACGGCTTGCCGGCGTGCGTGTGCTGGTCGTGGGCGATGCGATGCTCGACCGCTTCGTCTATGGCCGGGTTGAGCGCATCTCGCCGGAGGCGCCGATCCCGGTTCTCAGCGTCGAGGCCGAGCGCGCGATGCCCGGCGGCGCGGGCAATGTGGCGCGCAATCTTGCGGCGCTCGGCGCAGGGGTCGTCTTTCTGTCGGTCGTCGGCGACGACGAGACGGGCGCGGCGCTCGCCCGCGCCTTCGACGAACATCCGGGCATCGAGGCGCGGCTGACGCGCGCGGCAAACCGCATCACCACCGTCAAGACGCGCTTCGTCGCGATGAGCCAGCAGGTGCTGCGCGCCGACCGCGAATCCACGGCGGCGCTCCATGCGGCCGAGGGCGCGGCGCTCGTCGCGTCGCTCGGGGCGGCGCTCAAGTCGTGCGACGTGCTGGTGCTGTCAGACTACGGCAAGGGCGTTTTGACCCCGGCCGTGACCGCGGCCGCCATCGCGGCGGCGCGCGCCGTGAAAATTCCGGTCGTCGTCGATCCGAAGGGCCGCGACTATGCGCGCTATGCCGGCGCTTCCGTCGTCACACCCAACCGCAAGGAACTGGCCGAAGCAACCGCAACGCCCGCCTCGAATGACGGCGAAATCGTTGCCGCGGCGCGCGGTCTTGCCGCCGCGCACGGGCTCGGCGCGGTTGTCGTCACGCGCGCCCAGGACGGCATGAGCGTCGTCACGGAAAGCGACGTGCACC
>PHEO01000023.1 GCA_002841195.1 Alphaproteobacteria bacterium HGW-Alphaproteobacteria-11 | reverse complement strand
GGCGCCGTGAGCGCACCGCCACAGAATGTCACGCCGGTGCAATCCGAGCCCGCCGCAACGATGGAACCCGTTCGCGACGATCCGGGCGCGACGCGAGAGGTCCCGGTCGCCGGGGCCGGCAATCTATATGTGCAGGCCGGGTCGTTCCAGAACCTCCAGAATGCCGAAGCCGTGCGCCAGCAACTCGCAGGCCTTGGGCCAGTCGAGATACAGACGACGACGGTCGACGGCACGCCGTTTTACCGGGTGCGCGTCGGACCTCTTTCCGACGTTTCCGCAGCCGATACGTCGCTGCAAGGCGTCATGCAGCGCGGACATAACGGCGCTCGCATCATCGTCGACTAGACGACACAAATTCCGGCCGACAAATGTTTCGTTGCCGAAGAGGACAAGACGACACCATGAAAAGCGCTGCATCCTTTCTGTTCGTTTGCGTGGCCTTGTTCGGCGCGGTGTTCGCCGCACCGCGCGCGGCGCAGGCCGCTTTCGATACGTCAGCCAAATTCGCCGTTCTGATGGACTACGAGACCGGCGAAGTGCTGTGGGGCAAGAACGAAAACGAGACGATGTATCCGGCCAGCATGAGCAAACTGATGACGCTGGACGTGCTGTTCGGCGCCATTCGGGAGGGCAGTGTCAGCCTTGACGATGAGTTTACCGTCAGCGAATATGCTTGGCGCACGGGCGGAGCCGCATCCGGCTCGTCGACGATGTTCGCAGAGCTCAATTCGTCGGTGCCGGTCAGCGCGCTGCTCAAGAGCATCGTCATTCAATCCGGCAATGATGCCTGCATTGTGGTTGCAGAAGCGCTGAGCGGATCCGAGGAAGCCTTTGCGATCCGCATGACGGAGCGGGGCAAGGAAATCGGCCTGAAGAATTCGGTTTTCAAGAATTCAACCGGCTGGCCGCATGACGAGCATGTGATGACGGCCCACGATCTCGCGCTGCTGGCGCGTCACATCATCATGGAATTTCCGGAGTTCTATCCGATCTTCAAGGAGCGGGACTTCACCTGGAACGGCATCCGGCAAGGCAACCGCAATCCGGGGCTCTATCTCGATCCGTCGGTCGACGGCTTGAAAACCGGGCACACGGAAGCGGCCGGCTATGGCCTGACGGCGTCGGCGAAGCGCGGCGACAGGCGTTTGATCCTTGTGCTGAACGGTATGGCGAGCGAAAGGGCGAGGGCCGACGAGACGGTGCGCGTTCTCGATTGGGGCTTCCGGTCGTTCAAGAACTACAAGCTTTTCGCCGCCGGATCGCCAATCGAAAATGCGCCGGTGTGGCAGGGCACTTATCGCGAAGTGCCGTTGGTCAGCGCCTCCGAAATCGATGTGATCCTTTCCGTCGATCAGCGCCGCGACATGAAAGTGACTGTCGCCTATGAAACGCCGTTGGTGGCGCCTGTCGCGGCGGGGCAGAAAATCGGTGTACTGAAGATCGAAACACCCGGCGCGCCGACGCGCGAATTTCCGCTGCTGGCAGGCGGCGACGTTGAGAGACAGGGCATTTTCAGCCGCGCGTTCGGTGCGTTGACGCATCTCGTCTTCGGAAGCTGACCTTGGCGCGGGCCCGGTTCATCACGCTTGAAGGCGGCGAGGGCGCCGGAAAATCGACGCAGATTCAACGACTTGCGGAAAAGTTGCGCGCGCGCGGCGAGACGGTTTGCGTGACGCGCGAGCCCGGCGGCGCGCCCGGCGCGGAAGCGATCAGGCAGTTGCTGGTGACCGGCGAGACGACGCGCTGGAGCCCAAAAAGTGAGGCTTTGCTTCATTTTTCTGCGCGGGCGGAGCATCTGGAGCGGACGATCAGGCCGGCGCTGGAGCGCGGCGAATGGGTGATTTCGGACCGCTTTGTCGATTCGACCATGGCCTATCAGGGGCCGGGGGTTGGGGCTGAATTTATCAATGAACTCAAGGCGTTGGTTGTCGGTGACGACATGCCGGCGCTGACTTTGATTCTCGATCTGCCGGTCGAGACGGGGCTGGCGCGCGCCAGATCGCGGCAGGGGCAGGACAATTCGGTCGAGGATCGCTATGAGCGAATGGGCACGGAATTTCACGCGCGCCTGCGGCAAGCCTTTCTAAACATTGCCGAAAATGAGCCGGAACGCTGCGTTGTCATCGACGCCAGCGGCACAGAAGAGGCCGTCGCCGCTGCGATCTGGAAAACGGCGGAATCCCGCCTTTTCGGCTGAACTGTCATCGATCTGTCAAAAAACTGTCACACAACTGTCATATGCCGCCGGGAAGGTTAATCCGGTTTGCCCCCGGAGCGGCCATCAATTATAGAAATCCCCGGACTTGAAAACGGATGGACGCCCGGCGACCGCGCCGGCCACGACGAAAAGGATCGCCGGTGAAACGACGACAACCCAATCTGGTCGCCCGACCTGTTTTTTCCGGTGCCGCCTTCCTTCTCTCCTCCCTCCTTTCGTTTTTCCTGCTTCTTCCTTCGACCGCCGCCATGGCCCGCGGCGTCGATCTTGCGACCGTTCTCGACCCGGTGGCGGCAAACCATATCCTGCCGCTCGACCGGCCCGTCGCGGCGGTCCCGTCGCTGCCCGACCGGGCGCTTCATTTCGGCGATCCGATCGACACCGCCAAGGCGCGCATGTCATCCGGGTACGGATGGCGCATTCACCCGGTGCTGAAGGACAAGCGGCTGCATCGCGGCGTCGACTGGGCCGCGCCGAAGGGTACGCCCGTTTATGCGGCCGAGGACGGCATCGTGACCATGGCCGGCTGGCGAGGTAATTACGGCAAGCTCGTCACGATCAAGCATGCCGCGAATGTCGAAACCTTCTATGCGCATCTCTCCGGCTTCGCGCCCGGCGTCGGCGCGGGAGCGGGGGTCAAGAAGGGCGACGTCATCGGCTATGTCGGCCGCACGGGGCTCGCGACCGGCAATCATCTCTATTACGAAGTCGCGATCGACAATGAACGTGTCGATCCGCTGGCGGACGATCTCAACGCGCAGGTCAATGTGCTCGCGGTGCGGGTCACGCGGCCCGACGGCCAGATCGCCGAAACGCGCGGGCTGATCGAGGCGCGGTAGAAGCCCGCGCTTTCCGCCAGCGGCCCGCCCGTGCTAACACAGACGCATGGCTGAGAAAGACACACCCGAAAGCGACCGGCTGGAACCGTTTGCGCATCCGCGCGCGGTGACGGCGCTTTATGGGCATGCCGAATCCGAGCGGGCGCTGTTCGAGGCGTTCATGGGCGGGCGGATGCATCATGCATGGCTGATGACCGGCCCGAAGGGTATCGGCAAGGCGACGCTCGCCTATCGCTTCGCGCGGTTCATTCTGCACTACGGGACGCCGGAGGCGGCTCGGGCGGCGGGTGCGCGCGATCTCGCGGTATCGGCCGAAAGCGCGGCGGCGCATCAGGTGGCGGCGGGGAGCCATCCGAACCTTCTGACCGTGCGGCGGCCCTGGGACGACAAGACCAAGAAGTTCAAGACCGTGCTGCCGGTGGACGAAGTGCGGCGCATCGGACATTTTTTCGGCATGACGGCGGGCGGCGCCGGAGGCTGGCGGATCGTCGTGATCGACGCGGCCGACGACATGAACCCGAACGCCGCCAATGCGCTGCTGAAGGCGCTGGAGGAACCGCCGCCGCAGGGGCTGTTCCTCGTGCTTTCGCACCAGCCGGGACGCTTGTTGCCGACGATCCGCTCGCGCTGCCGGGCGCTCGCGATGAAGCCGCTCGGGGTGCCCGAGATCGTCGCGACGATGGCGGCGAGCGACGCAGGCGCGGTCGCGGAGGCTGAACGCGAGAAGACGAAATATGCCGGACTGAAACTGAAAGCCGGCGAGGCCGAGACGATCGCGCAGCTTGCCGATGGCAGCGCGGGACGAGCGCTCGCCATTGCCTCGGGCGGCGGGCTCGCGCTCTACAAGGAGCTGGCGGGGCTGCTCAGCGCCCTGCCGCGGCTCGACATCGCCGGCGTGCATGCGCTGGCCGACAAGGCGGCGCGGCGCGGCGCGGACGATGCTTTCGAGACGCTGAGCGAGCTGATGACGCTGTGGCTGCAACGGCTGATCCGCGCCGGGGCGGGGCTCGATCCCGGACCCGACATCGCGGCGGGCGAGGGCGCGGCGATGGCGCGGCTGACCGACCCGGCGCGCGGCGGGGCCAGCCTTGATCGCTGGGTCGAGGTATGGGAGAAGATCGGCCAATCCATTGCCCGTGGCGAGGCGCTGAACACGGACCGGAAACTGACGGTTCTCAACGTCTTTTCGATGCTCGAAGCGGTCGCGAGCGAACGCGCGGGCGCTTGAGGGCGGATCGCCGGACGGCGACAAATCCGCTAACGTCCACTACCGGATTCCCTCCGCAGCCCCTCCCCAAACGGCTTGCAGCCGTTTGACCCTCCCACAGGGGGAGGGTGGGAAAAACTGAAGTGCAGGTTCGAGAGTACAATGAGCGCGCCCAAGGCTTTTTACATCACGACGGCGATTTCCTATCCGAACGGTCCGCCGCATATCGGCCATGCCTATGAGGCGATCACGACCGATGTGATTGCGCGTTTCAAGCGGCTCGACGGCTTTGACGTGCGGTTCCTGACCGGCGTCGACGATCACGGGCAGAAGATGGCGCAGACGGCAAAGGCCAAGGGCACGACGCCGCAGGCGCTGGCCGACGAGATGGCGCCGAAATTCCAGGCGATGGACGAACGGCTCGACATTTCCAATGACGATTTCATCCGCACGACCGAAGCGCGGCACGAACGCGCCTGCCAGCACATCTGGGAGAAGATTGCGGCGAAGGGCGACATCTATACCGGCAAGTATGCGGGCTGGTATTCGGTGCGCGACGAGGCGTTTTACGACGAGGACGAACTCGTTGCGGGCGAGGACGGGCAGAAGCGGGCGCCGGGCACCGGTACGCCCGTCGAATGGATGGAAGAGGAAACCTATTTCTTCCGTTTGTCGGCCTATCAGGAAAAACTGCTGGCGCTTTACGAAGCCAAGCCCGATTTCATCCAGCCGGCGTCGCGGCGCAACGAGATTGTCGCCTTCGTCAAACGCGGGCTCAACGATCTGTCGATTTCGCGCGCGCGGACCAAGCTCGACTGGGGCGTCGGCGTGCCGGGCGATCCCGACCATGTGATGTATGTGTGGATAGATGCGCTAACCAACTACATTACGGGGCTCGGCTATCCCGATACCGAAGGCGAACTCTTCAAGCGCTACTGGCCGGCCGATGCGCATATCATCGGCAAGGACATCGTGCGCTTTCATGCGGTGATCTGGCCGGCGATGCTGATGGCCGCCGACATTGCGCTGCCGAAGCGCGTGTTCGGACACGGGTTTCTCAATGTGGGCGGCGAGAAGATGTCGAAATCGGTCGGCAATGTGATCGACCCTTTCACGATCACCGACACCTATGGCGTCGATCCGATCCGCTATTTCTTCTGCCGCGAGGTGTCCTTCGGCAATGACGGCAGCTACAGCCACGAAACGGTGGTCAACCGGATCAATGCCGATCTCGCCAACGATCTCGGCAACCTAGCGCAGCGCTCGCTATCGATGATCGCCAAGAACTGCGAGGGCAAGGTGCCGGCGCCGGGCGATTTCACGGATGAGGACAAGGCGCTGCTTGAGGCTGCGGCGGCGCTGCCGGAAGGCGCACGGGCGCATATGGAGCGGCTCGAGATTCATGCCTATGCGGGCGGCGTCTTCGACGTGGTGGGCGAGGCCAACCGATATTTCGCGGGGCAGGAACCCTGGGCGCTGAAAAAAAGCGATCCGGCGCGGATGGCGACCGTTCTTTATGTGACGGCTGAGGTTGTGCGGCGCTGCGCGATTATGCTGCAGCCGGTGATGCCGGCCTCCATCGCCAAGCTGCTCGACCTGCTGGCGGTGGCGGAGGACGCGCGCGGCTTTGTGCATGTCGCCTCAGGCGCGCTGACGCCCGGTACGGCGCTGCCGGCGCCTTCGGGCGTGTTCCCGCGCTTTGTGGAGCCGGAGGCGGCGTCGTGACCTTGCCCGTGCTGATCGACAGTCATTGTCATCTCGACTTCCCTGACTTTGGGCCGGAGGTCGAGGAGGTGGTAACGCGCGCGCATGCGGCGGGCGTCGGGCTGATGGTAACGATCTCGACCAAGGTCAGCGAATTCGACCGGGTGAGGGCGGTGGCCGAACGTTTCCCGCATGTGTTCTGCACCGTCGGTATTCACCCGCACGAGGCGGCGAGCGAACCGGAGACCGACACGGCGACGCTGGTGGAGATGGCCAAGCACCCGAAGGTCGTCGGCATCGGCGAGACCGGGCTCGACTATTATTACGAACATTCCCCGCGCGCGGCGCAGCAGCGGAACTTCCGCGCGCATATCGCGGCGGCGCGCGAGACGGGGCTGCCGCTTGTGGTGCATACGCGCGACGCCGACGACGACACGGCGCAGATTCTGGATGAGGAAACGGGGAAGGGCGCTTTTCCGGGGCTGCTGCACTGCTTCAGCTCGGGCCCGCAACTCGCTGAAAAGGCTCTTGAATTGGGGCTTTATATTTCGCTTTCCGGCATCCTGACCTTCAAGACGGCGGATGAACTGCGCGCCACTGCCGCGAAAGTGCCGCTGGACCGGCTGCTGGTGGAGACCGATGCGCCTTACCTGGCGCCGGTGCCGAAGCGCGGCAAGCGCAACGAGCCGGCCTTTGTGGTGCATACGGCGGAGAAGCTGGCAGAGGTCAAGGGCGTCAGCGCAGCGCAGCTCGCCGAAGCGACGACCGCGAACTTCCTCCGGCTGTTTTCGCGCGTGCCGCCCGAAGCGGTGTTGCGCGGATGAAGCTGAAGGCGACCATTCTCGGCTGCGGCTCGTCGGGCGGGGTGCCGCGCATCGGGCCCGATGGCGGGCATTGGGGCGCCTGCGACCCAAAGGAGCCCAAGAACCGGCGGCGGCGCTGCTCGCTGCTGGTCGAGCAATGGGACCGCAACCCGGCCGAAAAGACCGTGGTGCTGATCGACACATCGCCCGACATGCGCGAACAATTGATCGATGCCGGCGTGGGCCCGATCCACGGCGTGTTGTTCACGCATGACCATGCCGACCAGTGCCACGGGATCGACGATCTGCGCATGGTGGCGATCAACCAGCGCCGCCGCGTCGATTGCTGGATGGACGGGCCGACCAGCGAGACCTTGCTGTCGCGCTTCGGATATTGTTTTCGCGAGAAGCCGGGAGGCGGTTATCCGGCGATCCTCAACCATCACATGATCGAGGCGCCGGGACGCGCGGTGCATGTGGAAGGTCCGGGAGGCACGATGGACATCATGCCGTTCGACCAGGATCACGGCACGATCCGCTCGCTCGGCTTCCGCGTCGGGCCGCTGGCCTATTCGGCGGATGCGGTTGGCATTCCGGATGAGAGTTTCGCGCTACTGGACGGCATTCAATGCTGGATCGTCGATGCGCTGCGCTATACGCCGCACCCGACGCATGCGCATGTCGAGATGGCGCTCGGCTGGCTGAAACGCGCCGGTGTGCCTCAAGGCGTGCTGACCAACCTGCATGTCGATCTCGACTACCGGACGCTGAAGGCCGAACTGCCGGAAGGCATTGAGCCGGCTTATGACGGCATGATGCTGGAATTCGAGTTCTGAACGAAAACGGCGCGGGAGCCGAAGCTTCCGCGCCGTCTGCGTTATACGGTGGGCCGATCAGTAGTCGGCCGGCTGCTCGTCGATCACCGTGCCGCTCTGGGTGTCGAGCGTCACCATAACCGCTTCGCCATCGAGATTGGTGGCTGAGAAGGTCGACTGGCCTTCGAGTTCTGCGTCGCCCTGGGCCTCGATGGGCTCGATGTCGCTGTAGCCGAGCGCCTGAAGCTGGGCGACCGCGTCGACCTCGGGCATCGTGTCCGTGGCGGCGGCGTCCGGCGCTGCCGGGTCGCCGGGCTGAAGCAGGTCGCCTTCAGCCAGGGCCGGGGACGCCATCAGCGCAATGCTGGCCGCGCCTGCGAGAAGTGTCTTGCCAAACCGGGTCATTGGAACCTCCAATCGTTGCGCCCCCAAAGCACCCCGACGGTTCGTATTTGAAGGTTTCAGACACGAGGGTCAACCCGATCACAAAATGACCCTATGTCTGGCGATAATATGCGCGGTGCAACGTGCCGGTAGATATTGTGCGTTTGTGCTTCGACAGGCTGATATACAATGGATTTTCTGTGATTTCTTTGGAGAAAGCGGCGCGATTACGGGGATTTACATGGATTATGCAAAGCTGTCTTTGGCACGAATGTGGCCTTATTTTTCATCATAATATATATTATCGGCGAAGTGGCTTGACACAAGACGAAGCAAAATCAAGTGCCTAGTAACCGCGTCCGGCTATACTCTATGGAAAATGTGACGTTACCCCAAAAAAAACCGGAGACATTCGCCATAAGCGAATACGCGGCCACTCAGACTGCCCTTTCCAATTCTCAAATCGCGAAGTCGCTTGACGCCGCCGCCGACGCACTGGAGGCAGAGGCCCGGCGGTTGCGCCGGAACGCGGCCGAGCTGCGCGACCATATCGACCGGCAACGCCGCCTGACAGAGCTGCGCCACCGCGCCCGCGCAGCGGCCGTCGCCGCGTCCAGGAGCGGCCGGGACTTCGGTACGGCCGCACACGAAATCGCCCGGCAGACCGGCGCTCCCATCGAGGCCGTCATTCAGATTATGGAGGTCGAATTTCGCAAGACGGCCCGCGAGCGGCTTGCCCTGCGGAACGAGGCCATCATGCGGCTAAAGCGCCAAGGGCTCACCAATGCCGAGATTGGCGACCGGATCGGCCTTCACGAAAAGTCGGTTGCCCGAATTGGCGGCCGGATGCGCCGGAACATGGTCTATCGGGCGTGATTTACCATAGCTGTTCAGCTACCGTTCAGGCCGCCCGACCCTAGAATGCCGCCTCAGACTCAGAAAGGCCCCTGCCATGCGATTTCTGCCCGCCCTCGCCATCGCCACCGGAATTGCAGCCGGACTCACCAGCGGCCCAGCCAGCGCCCAGCAGGGATGCCCGCTGAAAAATGCCACCTATGCCTCAGCCGAGGCGCCGACCTTCACCATGACGTTTCGCGCCGACCGGGATAGCCAGACCGGCACAAGCGCGGCTATAGCCGAGCGCGGACGGTGGCTTTCGCGGCACCTTGTGGACCTGAGCTTCACCTACAGCCTCGGCTACTCAGTCACATACGCGACCGGCAGCAGCCCGATGATCGACGGTTCGCCAGGCGATGCGCCACTTGGCAGTCGCATCGTCGCCATGACGCGAGATTTCAGGAATGCCAGCATAGCATCCCCGGACGGCGCGGCGCCCTACGCCATCATCATTCCCGACATCGGCCAGCAGCTCTACAACGCGACAAAGCACGACCCCGACCGGCAGACATCAATTCCCGAAGGCGCATGGATACTCAGCCGGTGCCGATGACACAAAAAAGCCGAGAGGATACTCTCGGCTTTTCCGTGTCTCCGATCGCACCCGCCTATTTGAAGGCGTAGTACGTCGCCGCGCCGAGAGCCACCACGATCATGATGCGCTCCGGCGTCGTCGCATTGGTTCCAAAAAGCCAATCGAACAAGGCTACCTCCTGCTACGTTTGCGGCGCGTCGTCTTCGGCGCCGTCTTTGCTTTCACCACACGGCCGCGCCCGCCCTTGGCGAAACGGTAGCCTTTTTTCAGCCGACCGTTCGCCTTGAGACCCGCGCAGCCGCGGCGGCGCACCTTGCGCCTGCACATTTTCGCCATCACTTGCCGCCTTTCTCCTTCATCACGGCCGCGAGCGCGCCGCCGATCAACAGCAGCAAGCCCGTTGCCCAATCTCCCGCCGCGAGTGCCGGCGCGGCCGTCGAGACCGCATCGGCAACGGCCGGAGCTTCGTTGACCTTGGCGAGCGTGCCGAGGCCATAGATCGCGGCCGACAGGCCGACATAGGTTGTGGGCTCTTTCGCCCGGTCCTTAAGCCAGTTCATTGCTCACCCCTTTCCGAAGAGAGTTTCGAGGCGCAACACGCGCCGGTCGAGACGCCAGAGCGCGACACACACCGCGATCATCGCCGCGTCGCCACCCGCCGAGAGCAGTTGAAAGAACGACACTTCCGCCATCACCATGCCCTCAGCTTTTTTCCGGCCATGTAGACGCCACCGGCGACGGCCGCCGCATAAAGCAGCTTCGTTGTCGATTGCATCGCCTCATTGGCCTGCCAGAGACCGACAGCGCCGAGACCGGCAACACCAAGCCAGATAAAAGGCATCGTCAGAGTTCCTTGTAAAACCGATGCTTGCCGATTTGCACGGTGAACCGCAGGACATCGAAATTCCAATCGGACGGAACGCTACCGGGCGGCCTCATAGCACTGGGCGAGTAGTACAGCGTTGCCCCCCCGGTCGCATCGACAAGGCGACCCGTCAACGCTTCATCGGCGACTTCAAGACATGACCGGAACTGAGCATCGGCATCCGTGACCGCGCTCGCGGCGATGCCGTTCGGCTCACCCGCATTCCACATGCTGAACTGCCAGCGCTGCCTTACAACTGCCTGCACGGTCGACGGATAGCGACGATGCTCAATGCGATTGAGAATTACCGAGGCAACTGCGCGTTGGCCCGCCTTCCCTTCGCCGCGCGCCTCTCCCCAACAGGTTCGCGCAAGCCAGTCTTTCTCAACCGGATCGACAGCCGGCACAGGTTGCGACGTTCCGAAATTGAAATACGAATTGACGAGATCGGACGAGTACGGCGCGGACGCGCCGACGCCGAAAGGATCGGAGCCGAAGGGATTGGGATGACCGGGCGCGAGCTCGAAACCACCGACGACGGGCGGCGCGGCCGGCGCGCTCGCAGCCGTCGCCTGGGCGGCCTCGCTCACCTTGCGGCGGCCACGAATGAAGGCCCACATTGCGGTGAAAATTCCGCCGATCAAAACCGCATCCTCCAGATTGTCGGACACACCGGCCCCCTACTCCACCTTCGGCTCGGCGGGCGGCTGCATTTGATCCTGCCGCTTGCCGATCATGTTGCCCGTCCGCTTGTCATGCGCCGCGCGAATATGCTCGACGCAGACCATTTCATCGTCGCCCTCGCCTTCGAAGACGCGGATTTCGCCGGACGGGAATTTCTGCACATGCCGATTGGTCATTTCGTCCGCCTAATGAATGTCGTAGGTCATGCCGAGGTGCCCCGTGCCCGCGATACGAACAAGCGCAATTGTCAGGCCGGCCGGAACAAAAAGCTCATTCGCCATTTCGGCTGCGGTAGTGTGACCCCCCAAGATCATCACGCCATTGCCGGCCGTGATGTACCCATAGAAGCCGCCCGAGACATTCAACAGCGCGGCAGTGCGAATGGTGACGCCCGCCGTATTTACGCCGCCCGCAACCAATGTCGCATTTGCCGAATAGTCAGCGCTAATCCACGATGAACCGCGCACCCGAATTGATCCACCATCAGATGATTTCCAAGCGCCCATGCGTCACCACGTAATTTCTGCGCGACGGATCGTCTGCGCGAAGGCCGCCGGATTGCGTATATTGAGCGCGCCGTTCGTTTCGATTTCGAGGCGCTCGCCCGGCCGGATCGGAATGCCGTTGTTGTTGTTTGTCGTCGGCGTCTTGATGTACATGGTCTCGGTGCCGAGATGCTCCAGCACATAGGACGAGCGCGCGGCCGTCGCTGCCGAAATCAGCGTCACGGCGGACGCCGCGCATGAAAGATCGCCCATGTTGGAGATCGCAACAGGTCGCGCCGCGCGCGGCAGATAGACGCCGGTCAGGCCGACATTCCATGCGCCCGATTGCGACACCGGCTGCGGCACGGCAAACGTGATGGGCTGCACCGGAATTGCCGTGCCGCCGAACACGGCGCGGTTGTCGATGATGTCGCCGGTGCCGATCTGAAAATGCACGTCGATTGGAGCGCCGGTCGGATTGCGGAAGATCAGCGACCCGAACTCGATTGCCTGCCCTGACGGATCGAACGGGCGGTAGCCGAGGCCCGGCGCGACGAAGAAGAAGTTGCCGTCATCGAATGCCATTTCGAGCGGCGCACTGGCGGCAAGGCAGGCGACGATTGTTCCCGCGTCGTTAAACGAGCGCTCCTCGCCAGCCGGAATGGCCGCGATGATGATGTCACGAAATTGAGCGCTGCGCCGGACCATCACGCCGCTTTCTGCAAATAGTTGAAGGCAAAGAAGGCGATCATCGCAATGGCCGCATACTGAATGAACTGCTGCACGATTTCGGTAGCATCTTCCGTCGCTGCCGCCTGGGCGGCCTGCTGAAACGCCGCCTGCGTGCTGGCCGCAAAGTCAATCGACTGCCGCGAGCTGGTCTCGGCAAAGCCGACGATGTCGCGCGCCCAATCGAAAATGCCATCGAGCACGGACGCCGAGACGTTTTCGGCAAAGCCGAAACCGGCAACCAATGCCTCTGTCGAGGTATCGTAGATCGTCACGTTTACATCGCCGCCCTCGGCGCGCGCCACCATCGACCCATTGTCAGCCGCGATCCGCTCATCGCGCGTCGTCGTTTGCTGCGTCTGTGCCGAACTCGATTTCGATTTGTTGAAGCACATCAGGCGACATCCTTCACATAGGTCAGTGCGCGAAGCCGCATTCCGAGATGCTCGACGATGCGCGCCATCGCATCGGTTTCGATGTCGGCAATGATGCGCGCGCCGCTGTCCAGCATGTTTTCCAGCGTGGCAAATGCCGTGCGGATCAGGAACGGCGCGCGGCGCGCATTCAGGCCGACGACGCGAAGCTCCATGCGCCCGGCGACCGGCGAAAGCGAATAGGCGACAACCGCGCGGATGCGATGCTCTTCCGCGACCGTCAGGAACGAGACTTCGCCCGCCTCAAACGCGGCGCGGAGATCGCCAGCCGGATAATCGGCGGGCGCGCTCTCGGCTATGAGAGCGTCGATTTCCGGCGTCCATTTCGCGCAAGGATCGACCTTCATCAGCTTCGCCCCAGAAAGTACCAGCCAGCCAGCGCCAGCGCGCCCATGACCACAAGATGCGTGATGCCCGCCGCCGTGGGCGTTGCCGTGTTGCCCTGTCCCATGACGAACGCGCCGGACGTGAACGTGTTGTTGACGCTCGCGTGACCGCTCGCACTCGACGGGATCAGCGTCGATGCGCCAGGCGCGGCCGGAGCGGCAGCGGCGGCAATCGTCGGCGCGGCGAGCATGGAAAGCACGGCAACCTCCTAACGGCGCAACAGGACCAGCACCACCACCGCGAGGCCCGCGCCCGCGACCAGATATTCGGTCGGGACGCCGAAGAACGGGCCGGAGCCGGTCGGATAGGCGACAGGCTGCGGCGTGGCGACATTCGCACCGGGCGGCAGGTAGCCCTGCGCGCCGCCGAGCTTCAACGTCTCGAATTGCAGAAATTTTTCGTAGACGTTGACAGCGGTCTCGAACACGCCGCCGAAGAGATCGTTGATGTCGCCGAAGATGTCGGACATAGACTTTGCTCCGAGCGGCGACGGTTAGAGCGGCCCGCCGTGAAATTCCGCGATCATGGTGAAGTTGTTGGCCGCCGCCATGTCGAACTCGATCTGGAGCTCATCGACATAGTCCCGGCCGCCGTTCTTGCGCATCGGCAGAACGTCCGCCGCCCGGCCTGTGTCGTCCATCACCGCGTGGAAGACGCCGGTCTGAGGCACCTTGCCGGCCGCCGTCAGATAGGCGTTCGCCTGCGCGCGGGTCAGATTGTACGCCTCGTTTTGCTCGACGGAGATACGCACCGCCGAAATGTCATTGTTCGTGTTCTCGAAGCAATGCAGCGAGGCGAGATCGCCCAGGTTGCGCGGCATGTCGAGCAGCGTACGCGGGCCGGTGCCCGACACGTCGATGTTGCGGCGGCGCGTCGTCATGATTCGGCCAAGCGGGAAAGGCTTCCCGTCAGACATCCGCGCATTGTCGAAGATCGCGCGACCGGCCAGCGCGGGCGCGGTGCGGCCCGCCGCGATCTTGACGCGGATTTGGAAGCTCTCGATCCCGTTGCCCTCAAGCGCCCATGCGAGAAAATCTTCGTCGCCCGGCGTCCGGCGCCACGGCTCCGAAAAGTAGAGCGGCAGCAAGCCATTCTGGAACGCGAAGGGCGCGCCATGATGCGCGTTCATCACCCGCAGTTCAGCCGCCGAGAATTTCCGCTGCGTCCGCGCGTTCAAGAGGATTTCGATTTCCTCAATCGCGGCATCGGTGTTCGCCTGATTGGTCGCCGCACCGCTCTCGGTGTAGTGCAGCATGATGCCGTGATAGCGGCGCTGCACCGGAAGGTCGATTGTCGCGGTCTGACCGGCCGCAACGCCGGTGATGTTCTGGATCGGAACGCGGCGACGATATGCCATGACGTTTTCCTTGTGTCGGAGTGAGAGCTTCGCGGCGCGCGACGATCAGGCGTCGTAGCCGGAGATCGCCTGCTTCACGAGCGAGTTGCTCCGCATGGCGTTCATCACCAGACCGGCAACGAAGATCGCGCCGATGGTGATAACGAAATATTTTGCTTCGGACTTACCCATTGTCGCGTCCTCTTGACGATGTTTCCTAGGCCACCGCAGCGGCCCGCGCTTGTGGACAGACGACTCCCGCCCACCGATTTCCGTCAAGAGCAAAAAAGCCGCCCTACGTACGTAGGGAAACCGGCGTCAGGAGCCCGGTTTTCGACTGCCGGAACGCCGTCACCTGTCCATTTTCGGCCATAAGGCAATGGTGATTTGCGAGCGTACGCAGCGGCTCTTTCCAGCGCTTCCCGAGGCGCTTGAGCATCGCCTGTTGATCGTCTTCTTCCGCCAACGGAAAGACGTATGTAGTCAGCACATTGCCGCGAAAAGTTTTCGACACCTGCGCCGGTCGCTGCGTCACGCCGACCACCTCAATGCCGACATGCCGACCGCGATTGACGACGTTCGCCACGCCCGAAAATTCCGTAGGCAGCTTGTGGGACGGAAACGACAAATCCATTTCCTCGACAACCAGCGTGAGCTTGCGCGGATCGCGGCCACCTTCATACGGACATTGCACCTGCCAAAGTGCAGATGTCAGCCGATGCAGACATTCCGCCTCGGCACCGGCGCGCGGTACATAGGAGATCGCGAAGCCGCGCCCATACAGTCGCCGGATCGCGCGGCCGACTTCGGGAAGCGAGTAGCACTTGACGATTTTTCCGCCGGTGTATTCATCGAGCGGATCGAAAACGACGACCTTGGGCTTCCCCTTGGTCATCGCCTTCGCCCGCGTCGATTTTCCCGACCCACGCCGCCCGGTGATGAGCGTCAGCGATGCATCTTTCTGCATCGTCACTCGCCCCAGTCCGCGCCCTCGCCGGGCTTCAGCTTGCCATCGCCTTCCGCTTCCGGCTCTGCGCTCGGCGTCACGTCCTTCATCGGCCGCGCCGCCGCTTCGGCCTTGGCGACGATTTCTGCCTTCACAGCCATTGCCTTCGGCCCGACAAAGGCAATGATCGTGATGATGCGCTTCGCCCACTCGCTTTCCGGCGACAACAGCCATTGCAGAAATGGCGTCTCAAGCGCGATGTCGTACAGGCTGTCAGACGCAGCGCGCGCCGCCTGTTCTTCTTCCGGCTTGATCGGCAGGCTTTCGAGCGGGAACGGCGGCAGGGAGACGACGCCGCCGAGCGCGAACAGGCCCCGGAAATTCATCCAGAACATTTCGCGGTCGATCAGGCCGCTCGGCGCCGCCGCGCCGGGCTGTCCCAATTCGTCCTGGCCGATGTCATCCGCGCCGAAGTCGATCCCGTCAACATGCGCGCCGAGATCGTCGTCTTCGTCGGCACCCTCAGAGATCGGAGAGGAAGGAGCTTCCCCGGCGCTCGGCCTTTCGCTTTGGTTCGGGAGCGGCGGGCGGGTCAGCGCGGTTCGACTTGTCGTTTCGAGCAGCTTTGTTTTCATCATCGGGTTCATCGCCTTCCTTTGCCTTGGCAATCAGCTCCGCGCTGTCCGCCTGTCCATATTTCACTTCCATGCCGCAGGCCGTCCGGTCCGTATGGCCATTGCAGCGATAGAAGACGCGCCATCCGTTGTTCTCGACCTTGAGCGGCACCTTCGCGCCGCACACGAGGCATTTGCCGAGCCCGAGATGCGCCGCCATCGCTATTCGCCCTCGTAGCGCGGACGGCTGCGATGCCAGCCGACCGGCCGGCGCTCGCCTTTCGGCGCTGCGTCACCGGCCGTCTTCGCAACGCGCGGCGCGCGCGGCTTCGCGGCCGGCTTCGGCTTCGCCGTAGCTTTCGCCTTCGGCTTCACCGTCTTTTTCGGTTTCGTCATCGTCGTTCCTTTCGTCATACGGCTTCGTCCAGGAAGCGATACCGCTCCTTGGCGCGCGCCGCCTTGTCTGCGCGGCCATCATCGGAGATCGCATAGCTAACCGCGCGTTCGGCCATGCGTTCGATTTCTTCGCGTCCGGCCTTCCCGTGCGCCAGCACCGCCGCCGCGATAAAGGTTCCGGCGAGCTGCTTGTTGAGCTGCTTGTCCATTTGAAAACGCCGCATCGTGATTTGCTTGCCGAGCGGGCGCATATGCCCTGCCCCGCGCGCCCTGTAGGCGAGCGTCCACAAGGGATGCAGCGGCCAGCGCGCGCGGTTCGTATCGCCACCCTTCGGCCGCGCAAGACGGCGGGTGTAGAGAGCTTCCGCGATCAATTCGGGAAGATGCTTCACGATGTCGCTGTAGTGCCAGCAATCGCGTTCGCGCAGGAATTCTTTTCCCATGCGGATTTCAAGACGCCACACATCGCCCTCGGCAACCTCGCCCTCAAGCGCCGGGGCCCATATCGTCTGCATCCAGTCTTTGCCGCTCGCCTCGCGGATTTCTTTCGTCTTGTCGTAAACCTCGACCTCAAGGCCCGCTTTCGATCCGATGGTGAGCGTTTCGCCCATGCCGCCACGCGAGAACGTACCGGCAAGCATTTTCTGCCGCACCTTGGACGATGAATGTGTGACGACATTTTCCGCCAGCGCGGGCGTGAACTCGGCCGAGAAAGCCGGACTGTGAAAGTCGAATGCGAAATCGGCCCGCGAAACGCGCAGCTTCATATGATCGAAAACGTGTTGATCGCCGAAGGCGTGACTATCTTCCGCCCAGAATGCCATCGTGACCCGGTGCCGCAATTCTTCGACGCCGTATTGCCAGAGCCCGGCCGCGAGATAACGGACGGTCACGCACCATTCCATTTTTGGAGAGCGGATCAGCAACAGAAAGTCCGCCCCTGCGAGTACCCACCTGACGCCACCCTTCGCGCCGTCAGGCCGCATATGCAGCGTTTCCGCGCCAAGCTGGAACGGTACGCCCACCGTATCGCCAGCCTCCGCCTGCTCCGCACGCGCCGCGTCCTTCGCCTTGTCGAGCCGCGTCACAAATGCTTGCGAGAGTTTCATTGCGGCCGTCTCTTGCCAACTGTCGAAGCCATGCGCCAGTAGCACCGCATAGCCTTCGGGCACCTTCGACAAAGGGACTTCGGGCAAGGCCCGGCAGGGGGGCAATGTATCCCCAACCCCCCCTGTTAGAGGGTGGGGGGTTGGAGCTTCAATCGGCGTGTTCACGTCGAGACACCGCCGAAAACACTGATACAAAATTCTCGAAAGCGACCGGCACCGCCGCATCGCTGAAAGGCATTCCGACGCGCGACTTGATGCGCGCCTTCACCGTCATGTGATCGCGCGACCAGCCGGACACCAGCGCATGTGCTGTGTGACGGCCGCGCCGCCGGATCACGATTTCATCGCCGGGAAGGAGCTGATAGTAGGTGATGCTCATGCCGAGTCCGCCTTCACATGGACCGGCCCTTCCCACTTGCCCTCGCCATAGCGGGCGACGCGGACCATCACCGCGCCGGCAGGGGCGCGTTTGCGGGCGAAGGCGACCGCCTGACCGATATTCCGCGCAAGGAATATCTCATGCGCAATGCGGTCGCCTTTGTCATCGAAATAGCGGGTGCGAAATTCGCGGGGAGCGGTGTTCATGCGAGCGCCCCCCGCAATGCGTCGAGAAATTCGACATCGGCGGCGATACTTTCCTCTAAATGCCGCGCCATGCCGATTTGATGTTCCGCGCGGTGCGCGTTCGCGAGGCTGGTTTTTCTCGCCACGCCCCGCTTCATTTCCATCACGAGTCCGACAATAGCCTTGCGCTCAGGGCTCATGGCCGCCGCACGGGGCGTCCCGCCGAAATTGCTCTGCCCCTTACGGTTCAGCCGGACACACATCACTCGCCCTCCGGCTTCTTGTCGAGCATCGTCAGGATCGCGCCGTAGTTCGAGAGGATGATTTTCGTCGCGTAATGATCCTGCCCGTCTTTCTGATATTTGTCCGTAGACAGACGGCCTTGAATGAACACCTTTGAGCCCTTGCGCAGATAGCTTTCCGCCACCTTCACCAGCGCATCATTGAAAATCGTGACGCGGTGCCACTCGGTTTTTTCTTGGCGTATGCCGTTGGCGTCTTTCCACTTTTCGGTTGTCGCCAGCGTGAACGTCGCGAGCTTGCCGTCTTGCAGATGCTTCACTTCGGGGTCCACCCCGAGGTGGCCGATCAATTGCACTTGGTTGAGCATGCATTTTCCCTCTCTCATGGCTCGGATGTTCGGCCCTCGCGGGCCGGGCAGGCATCGGTTTTGAGGTGACGGTGCGCCGGAGAGGGTCAGGAGCTAGACCGCCCTCCCCGGCGTCACCTCAAAATCCCCGGCGTCCCTGCCAAGTTCGCCGGGGCAAAACTCGCTCCCGAAGAAGCCGCTGCTGTGGAGGATCGCGTTCGCCGTGGCAGCGGCTCCCCGAGAGGGAATGGGAAGCCTGCGAGGGCCGCCCGAACCAAGCTCGCTCACACGTTCATCGGCCGTTCAAGTGCGCCCGATTACTGTTGCTCGACTCAGGGACGAAGCCGCGAGAGGGGAAATTCGCGATGATTTATTTTGATCTTTGCCGCCGCGCGAAACGCGCCGCAGCTCCGATCGGAGACTTTGCAGCTCGCACGAGCTCGTGCATGGCGCAGCTCGTCGCCGCCGATCCGATGCCTCTAAATATGGGTTTTCAAAACCGGCACAGCACAAGGTCTAGACTTAGAGCAAATCACTTGTGCTCAAATCGAGCGGCAGCACCATAAGCATTGTTCCGCCACCGTCAGGCCGCCGAAAAGTAACATCTATGTAAAATAGACTATATATTATCGGCGAAATAGATGCAGGATTCGCCAAGGCTGGCGGCGGCCCCTATCTTGCCGGCAACCGAAATTCACACGCAGGATTCTCAGATGGGACTCAAGGCCGCCATCCTTCCGGTGACGCCGTTTCAGCAGAACTGCACGCTGATCTGGAACGACGAGACCATGCGCGGCGCGGTCAGCGATCCGGGCGGCGATCTCGACCGGATCAAGGCGGCGGCGGCGGAAGCCGGCGTCACGATCGAAAAAGTACTGCTGACGCATGGGCATCTCGACCATGCCTCGGCGGCCGGCGATCTGGCGCGCGAGCTCGGCGTGCCGATCGAAGGCCCGCACAAGGACGACCTGTTCCTGATCGAGGCGCTTCCCGACCAGGCCGCGAAATACGGCTTTCCGCCGGTCGGCGGCTTCGTGCCGGACCGCTGGCTCGAGAACGGCGACACGGTGGAGGTTGCCGGGCTCACCTTCGATGTGCGCCATTGCCCCGGCCACACGCCCGGCCATGTGATTTTCTTTCATGCGCCGTCGCGGCTGGCTCTGGTCGGCGATGTGCTGTTTCAGGGCTCGATCGGCCGCACGGATCTGCCGCGCGGCGATTATGGCGCGCTGATCCAATCCATTCGCGAGCGGTTGTGGCCTCTTGGCGACGATGTGACGTTCGTGCCGGGGCATGGGCCGCTGTCGACCTTCGGCGCCGAGCGGCGCGGCAATCCGTTTGTCGCGGACTCAAATTTCGGCTGACGCCCGAACCGGAATCGATAGACAAGCGCTGCGTTATCGGGTTCCCTAGCGCCGCTGACAAATAGTCAATAAAAGCCCGAAAAGGGCCACAGATGCGGGCGCGAACGCGGCTGCGAACGGGCGGCGGCGCAAGGGGAGCGAATGCAAGAACCGAAGAAAGTCACGCGGGGACAGATCGGCGCCTATGCCCTGCCCTCGATTCCGATGGCGGCGCTGGGCCTGCCGATCGTCGTCTACCTGCCGCCCTTCTATGGCCACGAAATGGGCCTCGGGCTGACCGTTGCCGGCACGATCTTCATGCTGGCGCGTTTCTGGGATGTGTTCACCGATCCCGTGCTCGGCATGGTGTCGGACCGTTTTCCGAGCCGCTGGGGACGCAGGCGGCACTGGATCGTGCTGTCGACGCCGATCCTGCTCGTTGCCGGCTACATGCTGTTCATGCCTTCGCCGCCCGTGACCTGGGTCTATCTCGCGACATGGATGTTCGTGCTCTACATCGGCTGGACGCTGCTGACGATTTCGCACATGTCGTGGGGCGCCGAGCTTTCGGGCGAATATGACGAACGCTCGACCATTCAGGGCGTGCGCGAGTTTTTGCTGATCCTCGGCATGTTCGCGGTGCTGGCGCTGCCGGCGATCATCGAGATGGCGGCGGAGGGCGGCGCCGGCGGCCGCGAGAAGGTCGCGGCGATGGGCTGGTTCATTCTCATTCTGCTGCCGATCACCGTCGGGCTAGCGGTCTGGCTCGCGCCCGAATTCAAGAGCGCGCCGCAGGCGCAAATCCCGTGGCAGAAGGCCTGGGGCATCATCGCGCGCAACCGGCTGTTGCAGCGGGTGCTGGTGGCGGACCTGCTGGTCAACATCGCGCCGGCGATCACCGGCTCGCTCTATATTTTCTTCGCCATCCATGTGATGGAGCTGCCGCGCCATGCGAGCCTGTTGCTGCTCGTCTATTTCATTTTCGGCTTTGTCGGCATTCCGTTCTGGATCCGCCTCAGCCACATGGCCGGCAAGCACAAGACGCTTGCCATTGCGATGTGCTATGGCGCGGTTGCACTGCCGCTGGTCATCTTTTTCCCGCGCGGCGAGTTCTGGTGGCTGTTCGTCGGCAATTCGCTTTACGGCATCGCCTATGGCGCCGGTTCCTTCCTGCTGCGCTCGATCATGGCCGATGTGATCGACACCGACTATCTGGAGACCGGACAACGGCGCACAGGGCTCTATTATTCGCTGCTGACGATGACCGCCAAGATCGGCGCGGCGCTTGCCGTCGGCATCACCTATCCAATTCTCGACTATATCGGCTTCATGCCGGGCGGCGGGAATTCGCCCGAGACGCTCAATCAGTTCATGGCGATGTATGTGACGCTGCCGGCCCTGACCATGCTGGCGGCGGCGGCCGTGATGTGGGGCTTCCCGCTCGGCAAGGCGGAACAGACGCAGCTGCGCGAGCGCATCCGTGCGCTCGAGGGCGAGCACAAGCCGCATGACGTCAGCGACGCGGCGGCGGCCGTGGTGCAGGTCGGGTCGGCGGGCGGCATTGTCGACCGCAGCGGCGACTGAGGAGAGCGCCTTGAGCGAACGCGCCATCGACCGGCTTCTCGCGATCATGGCGCGGCTGCGCGACCCCGATGGCGGCTGCTCCTGGGATCTCGAACAGGATTTCGCGTCGATCGCGCCCTACACGATCGAGGAAGCCTATGAAGTCGCCGAGGCGATCGAGCGCGGCGACATGGGCGAGTTGAAGGACGAGCTCGGCGACCTGCTGTTGCAGGTCGTGTTTCACGCGCAGATGGCGACGGAACAAGGCGCGTTCGGCTTCGAGGATGTGGCGGCGGCGATTTCCGACAAGATGGTGCGGCGGCATCCGCATGTCTTCGGCGACGAGACGCAACGCGAGGCCGGCGCCGTCAAGGGACGATGGGAAGAGATCAAGGCGGAAGAGCGGGCGGCAAAGGGTGCTGCCGCAACAAGCATTCTCGACGATGTGCCGCTCGCCCTGCCCGCGCTTTCACGCGCCGTCAAACTTCAGAACCGCGCGGCGCGCGTCGGCTTCGACTGGCCGGAGACGCGCATGGTGATCGAGAAGCTCAACGAGGAAATGCTGGAGCTTTCCGAGGAGATCGCCAAGGGCGGCGATGCCGACCGGCTGGAAGACGAGATGGGCGACCTGCTGTTCGTCTATGCCAATCTCGCCCGGCATATGAAGGTCGATCCCGAAGCCGCGCTCCGGCGCGCCAATGCGAAGTTTCGCCGCCGTTTCGGGCGGATCGAGGAAAAGCTTGCGGCGCTGGGCAAGCGGCCGGAAGAGTCGACGCTCGAAGAAATGGATGCGCTGTGGGACGAAGCCAAGCGCGAAGAACGCGAAGGCTAGAGGTGCGCGCGTAACGCACGGATGCTCTCTGCCGTGCGCTGCCAGCTCTCCTCGTCGCGGGCGACGAGATGCGGTCCCTTCAGGGTGCGCGGCGAATAATCGAGGCCGGTTTCGATGTCGCGGACAACGCCGCCCGCCTCGCGCAGGATCAGCGTTCCCGGTACGTGATCCCAGGGCAGCATCCGGTAGTAGGTGACGAAGT
>PHEO01000254.1 GCA_002841195.1 Alphaproteobacteria bacterium HGW-Alphaproteobacteria-11 | reverse complement strand
CGGCCGCTTGATGTTCGCCGCAATCGAGCCGGAGATCCCGGCCGCCGATGGCTGCGTCCACGAAGGCGCAGTGATGGGGTTTTGCGGCCCGCGGATGGGCGTGCGGGCGGAAATGACGGCAGGAGACGCACATGCGCTGAAGCGGGATCGCGCCGGCGGTCTGCAACTGCCGGATCAGCGCGATCTGGGTCAGCAGCAGCTCCTCCTGGGCGGCGGACGGCAGCGCCTCCAGCGCCTCCGCGACCTGCGAGGCGGCCCGGGCGATCTCCGCGCCGGCTTCGAGTCCGTCGGGCGTCGCGCGCATGATCGCGGCCCGCGCGTCGCCGGGGTCGGCGTCGCGCTGTACGAGGCCCTTACGGACGAGCGCGCTCAGCGTGTCGGCCATGCTCGCCGCGGAGACGGCGAGATGCGCGGCGATTTCCGTGGGCCTCAATCCGGCCGGTCGGCCAGCCAGCAGGCTGAGAACCTGCGCCTGGGCGGGGTTCAGTCCGGCCTCGCCGGCGGCCGTCCAGAGGTCGGCGCGCAGCACGAAGGCGATGCGGTCGAAACCGTCGCGCAGGCGGGCGACGAGCGGGTTGGAGGTGCGGGTGTGATCCATGCGCCAAATCTTTAGGAGTCCTAAACAAAAGTCAAGCGCCATTCCGGCGCTGCCGTGACGGCAGCGAAAAGCAATGCAGGAATTTCAGATGCAGGAATAAGAGCGCCGCCCGGCCCGGCCCGGCGCCGGCCTTTACCGGCCGCCTCCCCGCGTCACGTGTTTATGCGCCGCATAAAACATCGTCACCTCCGAAATCCCGGCCTCGCGCAACACCGCCGCGTCGTCTTCCGGCGAGCGCAGGTCGAGATGCGCCGCGACGCCCGCGCGCGCCTTCCCGGCCATTTCGGGATCGGCGCCCGAGGCGACTGCGAAAGCCGCATAGCGCGCGAGCCTTGTCCTCTCCGCGCCTCCGCGTCTCCGCGTGAACCCCTTCTTCCTTACCTTCTTCGCGCCTTCGCGTGCCCCCAACCCTCAAAAACGTCATGGCCCGATTTATTCGGGCCATCCACGTCTTTCTTCCCGCCCAACCTCAACCCCGCTACGCCCCGGACACGATCATCCGCCATTCGGATTCGTGGCTTCCGGCATGGTTCGCCATATCGGGCTTTGTCAGGCATCCTTTCGGCTCGGCGTAGCTGTCGATGCGGCGTTCCGGTTGTTCATGCCACTGGATGTTGAACGCCCGGAGTTCCTTGAAGAAGTAGAGCGAGGAATAAGGTAGGTGATCGTGAATCCACCAGGCGAGCTTCTGCCAGTCGCCGTCCTGCGGGAAGCGATCCAGGAAGGAAGGGACGACGATGCAGGCCGTCGCACCCATATGGCCGCCGGCATCTCGCTCGTCCCAGATATGCGCGGCATAGTTTGCTTCGTTTGAGGCGCAGGAATAGTCCCCCTTTCCTTGCCGCTGCATCTCGTTGCCGAGTGCGTTCACTTCCTTCGATCGATAGGCGGAGCGGATCGCGATCCGGCCGAATTTGTCCTGCAGCGGTTCCAGCAGTTCCTCGCAAAGCCGCGTCCCGGCGGCGATGGCCAGTTCCGGATCGTCCGGCACATTGGCCAACCCGTGAATGGCGGCGATGTCCGAAAACAGAAAATCGCGCATGAAGAACGATTTGGAGAGGCGGTTACGCCCGAACTTGGCCAGCGCGGCGACGCTTGTCGGTTTGGGCATGATCCGGTCTCCGGCTTCCGTGTCGACGGCGCAAACGCGCGCAAGCGGCGGCGTCGCGAATTGAAAATCAGGATGCACAACCGCTTCCGCCGATGCAATCGCCCCGTTCTGTTCAGCGCTGGATTCATTGTTTGAAGCTTGAGCGAACGGACGCCCACCGCCACCCCACATCGTCTTTGCCGGGGTGAAAGGCATCTCGCGGAACGCAAGCGAAAAGGTCCGGTGGACCTTCGAGCCCTGAACGCCCGGAGCGGAAGCGAAGGGCTGGCAACAACGGCCCTACGCAGAAAATCCGTACTGCCCGCTAAAATGAAGGTGGAAATAGGCGCGAAGCCTTTTTAAGTTTCCAACGTTAAACCAGAAACATCTCGTCGGGAGCCTTCCTGCCGAACAACGTCTTTTCCCGCTTCCCCTGCCATTTTTTTATGCGGTTGCGAATGGGGTCGTTGAAAGTCGCGCCGAATTTTCCGATGAGCTCAGGCTTAGGGCCATTCTTGACTTCGTCCTGCTGGAATCGCCCGTCTACAATGGTCGCAAAGAGAACGAAATAGCGCCAAAGGTCGGTCGCAGTTTCGGCATCGCGCATCATGCGGGCCCAGTGCTTCGCCCACTGATGCCTTTCCATCGCATACTTTGCGGCATCGTAAGCATCTGACAGGAATCCGCTATCGTCCTTATGGGAATCGATAGTCTCCAACGCCCAAGGCGTCTCGACGCAGAGCCCTGCCACCATAATTGCCTTCGCGATATGAGCGGGTTCTTCGCGACTCCGGCGATCCAAGACGTAGTCACGCAACTGTTCGGCTTTGCCGGCTTTGATGGCGGCAAGAACTTCGCACGCGATCTCGGCGTCATTTCGGGCGCTGTCTAGACGACTGAAGCGGAGATTCTGTAACTCGTCCCCATCACCGGCGTTCCAGATAGTGACTGCGTCTAAGCTGAGGCGGGCATTTCCTATTGTTATTCGAACGTAGGGGTCCAACTTGGTCAGCTTTTCAAACAGCAAGACTGCGCCAATCTGATCTTCGGCTGCGGTTGTCTGCGCGACGGGCAATGCGACGTTGTGGATCGCGCGCAAGGCTTCTTCATTCATAGCTAGAAACTCGCGGTGCCACCGGCGCACTTCCCCGGGAGCGTGCGCAAAAATCGCCGCGATCAAATCAGGAGTGACGGAATGGACAATAAGTTGTGCACCAGCAGATGTGATCTCCTGTTCAAATTTCCTAACCACATTGAGATTCCGCTCTTGCCTTTCATAGAACGCGGTACTGGGTTCGGCCATGCGTTTGAAAGAATCACGGACACTCTCATTCGGGTCTGACCGATCCTCCACATCGAATAAATCCGGGCGGTCTCCCGCTCCAATTCGCTGTTCGATTTCCGGCAGCGCAGCTTTGACGTCGTACCCCGCGGCTTTCTTCAATGCTATGTCGATACGTGCGGTCACGGCTGATGCTGCCTCCGAACCCAGGGCGCGAACGAAATTTAGGTATGCGCCCAGGTCGATGCGATCAATGCAGGCGGCGACGGAGATCAGGCCTTTAGCGGCCGCCAGCACCAAAACTCGTGACCCAAACCAGATTTCATGTCGTTCATTGGTGCTATCAAGCAGATTGGCGTTCCAGCCACTGGTGACGACTCGCTGCAAGAGGCATGGGTCATTGAGACGACGGATCGCGTCAAATGCGCATAGGCGTACAAGTTTTGCTGTCGACGCCGCTAGTTCTCCGATAATCGCTTTGGCACGATCCGTAATGCCCGTGTTGGTGTACGCGGCGAATGCCATCAAACGAAACTGATTGACTGTGTCCCCTTCGACATATGCCTTCTCAAGTGCGACCTCATATTTTTTTGGGCTAGCGCCCTGCATAAGATCGCAGGTTGCATAAAGGATGTTGTCAACCTTGGGATAGTCTATGAGAGTTGCAAGTTGTTCATCTCCCGTCATATGCGGGAACGCAATCATTAGGCTGTACTGCGACGCAACAAAAAGCTCCTTATGGTCGTCTTCGGCACCCGCTAGTATCTCGTTAGCGATCGTA
>PHEO01000253.1 GCA_002841195.1 Alphaproteobacteria bacterium HGW-Alphaproteobacteria-11 | reverse complement strand
CGTCTTCGGCCACAAGCCGACCTTCGACATCGTGCCGAAGCGCGGCCATCTGCCGGGCCCGCCCGGCGCGCTCGCCGAAGGCGATCTGTCGGTCGCGGGTCCGCTTGCGCGTTCGGCCGAAGATCTCGGGCCGCTGCTCGACATCGCGGCCGGGCCCGACTGGGCGGATGCCGCGGCCTGGAAGCTCGACCTGCCGCCCGCGCGGGCCAAGAGCCCGAAGGAGCTTCGCGTCGCGGTCTGGATCGAGGACGATTTCTGCGACATCGACAGGGAGAGCGCCGCGCTTCTGACCAATGCCGCGAAGGCGCTCGAAAATGCCGGCGCCAATGTCGACTGGCAGGCGCGGCCCGACTTCACGCTGGCCGACATCACCGAGGCCTATCTGATCCTTCTTCATTCGCAGGTCGGCGCAGGCATGCCGGAAAAGGTTCAGGCGCAATGGCGCGAGACGCGCGCCAATGCCGCGCCGGACGACAAGAGCCATCGCGTGCTGCAGGCGATCGGCGGCACGCTGACGATCACCGAGCGCGCGATCTGGAAGGAAGCGCAGGCGCGGTTCCGCTGGAAGTGGCACGAATTCTTCAAGAGTTACGACGTTGTGCTGGCGCCGGTGATGATGCGCCCGGCCTTCGAGCACGACCACCAATCGAACTGGCACAAGCGCGTGCTCGACGTGAACGGCATCTCGCGCCCCTACATGGATGTGCTGATCTGGGCCGGCCCCGCTGTCGTCTCCTACCTCCCGGCCTCGGTCGCACCGGTCGGCCTCACCAGCCAAGGCAAACCCGTCGGCATCCAGATCATCGGCCCGCATCTTGAGGACCGCACGACGATTGCGGTGGCGGGGATGTTCGAGGAGATACTGGGGGGCTTTAAAGCGCCGAAGGGGTGGTGAAGGAGGCGCGCCCGACGCTTCATGTGGCAATGCGTCTCCCACACTTATTCTCCAGCAACGGGCCCTTCGACTGCCAAGTCGCCTAAGCTTGGCAAACTCACGGCCGACTCGATTGCAGGACCAGCGCTCTTAATTCTGTCCCAGTTTTCCTTTATGGATTGCGTTGATTCCTCATCTCTCATTTCTGCAGGCACATTTAGAATGTCCCTGTGCATCGAGGCCGCAATATAGGCATCTCTGAACGATTTCCTGGGAGCCTCGTCAAGATATAGACCGTTAGAATTCCACCAAGATTGGCACTTGAGCACACGATCAAAATTGTCCTCTTGGTGCATCCCTTGAAACAACTCCAACCAAAGCGAATATGCCTCTTGATGGGCGTGGAATCGACGCTCAACAACCGCCAGCCTCATGTTCTCTTTTGACTTTAGCGACTCAATCCCGACGACGAACTCATTTCTTATTTTTTCTTGAATGCGGGTAATTTCACCGGTGTCTTCTTTTGTAGCCAGATTTTTGCCCTTCTTTGAGAAATAGGCGCCGAGATAGGCGCCGAGACCACCAACCAACGCCGTGACCATCCACCCGGCCAGCCAAGGTCCAATATTTGCAATTTCCATGACCGCCTCCATGCAAGAGATTTCCCGGTTAAATATTAGTCCGTCATGGCCCGGCTTGTCCGGGCCATCCACGTCTTTCTTTCTGTGACGCTGCAAGGAAGACGTGGATGACCCGCATAAAGCGGGTCATGACGAATTGGGGTGATTAGGGGAAACGAACACCCCTTTGACACCTCCGCCTTCCCCTCCCATGATGCCCGCCAAACCGCACAGAATAATCCGAGGAGCTCCCCGATGAGCCTGTCCAACGCCGCCGTTCGCGACATCGAGACGGTGATCCATCCCTACACCAATCTCGACACGTTCCGCACCACCGGCCCCATGATCATGGAGCGCGGCGAGGGCGTCTATGTCTTCGACAATGAGGGCAACAAATATATCGAGGGGCTGGCCGGGCTCTGGTGCACCTCGCTCGGCTACAACGACAAGGAGCTGATCGCGGCGGCGACCGAGCAATATGCGCAGCTTCCCTTCACGCATGTTTTCGGCGGCAAGAGCCATGAGCGCGCGGCGGAAGCGGCCGAGCGGCTGAAGGCCATCGCGCCGCATGCGGCCTCGAAAGTGCTCTTCTGCGGTTCGGGCTCGGAAGCCAACGACCAGCAGGTGAAACTCGTCTGGTATTACAACAATGCGCTGGGGCGGCCGAAGAAGAAGAAATTCATCTCGCGCACCCGCGGCTATCACGGCGTCACGGTCGCGTCCGCCTCGCTGACCGGCCTCCCCGCCAATCACCGCGATTTCGACCTGCCGATTTCGGGCGTCCTCCACACCGACTGCCCGCATTACTACCGCTATGCCGAGCCCGGCGAAACCGAAGACGAGTTCACGACGCGGCTCGCCAAAAACCTCGAAGACATGATCATCCGCGAGGACCCGGACACGGTCGCCGCCTTCATCGCCGAGCCGATCATGGGCGCGGGCGGCGTCGTCATTCCGCCGGCCGGCTATTTCGAGAAGATCCAGGCGGTCCTGAAAAAATACGACATCTATTTCATCGCCGACGAAGTCATTTGCGGCTTCGGCCGCACCGGCAACATGTTCGGCTCGCAGACTTTCGGCATGAAGCCGGACTCGATCTCGGTCGCGAAAGCCCTGTCGTCGGCCTATTTCCCCATCGCCGCCGTCACGGTGGGCGAGGAGATGTATCAGGCGATGATCGACGAGAGCAAAAAGATCGGCACCTTCGGCCACGGCTTCACCTACACGGCGCACCCCGTGGGCGCCGCCATCGCCGCCAAGACGCTGGAGATTTACGAGAAGCGCAACATTGTCGGCCATGTGCGCGATGTCGCGCCGCGCTTCGCCGCGCATTTCGCGCGTCTCGCCGATCATCCGCTGGTCGGCCATGCGCGCTCCTCGGGGCTCATCGGGGCGCTCGAACTCGTCGCCGACAAGGCGTCGAAAAAGAGCTTCGATCCGAGCCTCGGCATCGGCGCCGCCGTCGTCGCCGCCGCACAGAAGCACGGCCTCATCGTGCGGCCGCTCGCCGGCGACATCGTTGCCTTCTGTCCGCCGCTGATCGTGACCGCCGAACAGATCGACGCGATCTTCGCCGCCATCGAAAAGGCGCTCGACGATGTGGAGGCGCGGGTCGGCAAGGAAGGCCTGCGCGCCGCCTGATGCCCGAGCTTCGCTATCAACTGACCTTCGAGGGCAAGGTCGCGCCGGACGACGACATGGGCGCGCAAATGACGATCGAGGCGACGGCGCCGATCCCGGCCGGCGTCGACAATGTGTTGCGCCAGAACGGTTCGTCGGCCTCGCTCAATGCCAGTGTCGAGACGGATGAATATGGCGGCTTCACCGAGACGGGCGAAATCCGCTTCGGCGTCGGCACGCTGCGCTATGTGTCGCGCGGCGAGGGCTTCATCGAGGAAACGGAGGAGCCCGACATCCAGCAAGGCTGCGTCATCCGCCGCATCGACGGCGGCAGCGGCATCTTCGAAGGCGCCACCGGCTACATCGCCTCGACTTTCACGGTGGACGAGAACGCCCGCTACTGCGACAGCCAGAGCGCGGTGATCTTCGCGGGGTGATAGCGGGCACGCACTGCGCAATTCAAACCTTCAGTGTCACCCCGGCGAAAGCCGGGGCCCATGGGCCGGTCGGAAAATGGATGTGCCCGCGAATATGCGCACGGCCGCTCAGATGGATCCCCTGAGTTCACAAACGAAGTGCAACACCAGCTTAAGGTGTTGCGATGGGGCACAAATACAAGCAATTCACTCTCGAAGACCGGTGCGAGATTGCCCG
>PHEO01000022.1 GCA_002841195.1 Alphaproteobacteria bacterium HGW-Alphaproteobacteria-11 | reverse complement strand
AAGGACTACATCTCGACGCCGAAGAACAACGGATATCGCTCGGTTCATACGACGATGATCGGGCCGCAAAAAAAGCGTGCCGAGGTTCAGGTTCGGACGCGAAAGATGCACGAGATCGCCGAATACGGCATCGCCGCGCATTGGCTCTACAAGGAAGGGCCTGTGGACACCGAAGCGTCGGGGGAGTTCGCGGCCACATTCAGCTGGCTTCGGCAGTTGATTGAAATGCTCGAACATGGCGGTACACCCGAAGAATTCATGGAGCACACCAAGCTCCAGATGTTCTCCGATCAGGTTTTCTGTTTCACACCCAACGGCATGCTCATCACGCTGCCGCGCGGTGCGACGCCGATCGATTTCGCTTATGCCGTTCACACCGAGGTTGGCGACACCTGTGTCGGGTGCAAGATCAACGGCCGTCACATGCCGCTTCGTACGCGGCTCGAAAATGGCGACGAAGTCGAGATCATCCGCTCGCAGGTACAGCGGCCGTCGCCCGCGTGGGAAGCGTTCGTCGCGACCGGCAAGGCGCGTTCGGCGATCCGCCGTTCGATCCGGGCGGCCAAGCAAGCCGAATTCAGCCGTCTCGGCCGTCAGATTCTCAAAAGTGCTTTCGAAGCGGCCGGCAAAGATGCGTCCGACACGATTCTCGAACGGGCACTCGGTCCGCTGCGCAAACCCGACGTCGCCGAGCTGCTTGCCTCGGTTGGCGACGGCACAGTGAGCGCGGAGCAAGTGCTGCAAACCGTCTATCCTGAGGAATCTGTCGCCAGGCGCGGCCGCAAGCGGGCCTCCCGGGTGAATGGCAAGGATGAACGCAACGGCGCTGTGCGCGTGACGGGGCGTGGCGCCGGGCTCGGCATTCAATTCGCGCCCGATATGTTTCCGCTTCCCGGCGAACGCATCGTCGGCATCATGATGCCGGGAGAGGGCGTTACGGTTTATCCGATTGATGCGCCGACGCTTGAAACCTTCGATGGCGAACCGTCGCGCTGGATCGATGTGACATGGGATATCGACCCGGAAGTTCCGCAGACCTTTCCGGCGCGGCTACGCGTGACGGCGCGCAATGAAGTCGGTTCGCTCGGACACATTGCAACGCTGATCGCCGACTATGGAAGCAATATTTCCAACCTGACGCTGGCGCAGCGTGATGCGGATTTCTACGACCTGCAGATCGATCTCGATGTGCGGGATATCAAACACCTGACCCGCATCATGTCGGCGCTCAATGGACTATCCTGCGTCAACACCGTTGCGCGTCCCCGACACTGACCGATACTGACTCAACATCCGAAAGCCGGTGAGCACATAAAAATGAAAGAAGCCAAAGTCCTCAAGGAATTCGAAAAAGCCGGTGCGCTGCTGAAGGGGCACTTCATCCTGTCATCGGGTCTGCACAGCCCCGTTTTCCTTCAGAAGGCGCTCGTCTTCATGAACCCGAAGCGGACGGCGCGGCTTTGCAAGGCATTGGCGGCGAAGATCGAGGTGGAAGTCGACGGTCCGATCGATGCCATTATTTCGCCCGCTGTCGGGGGGATCATTCCGGGCTACGAGACGGCGCGTCATCTGGGAGCGCCGGCGATGTATGTCGAGCGGGAGAAGGGCGAGTTTGTTTTGCGGCGCGGTTTTCCGCTGAAGAAGGGCATGCGGGTCGTGATGGTCGAAGACATCGTGACGACGGGGTTGTCGTCGCGCGAATGCATTCAGGCGATACGCAAGACCGGTGCGAAGGTCGTTGCAGCGGCGTGTCTCATCGACCGTTCGGGCGGCAGGGCAAAGGTCGGCACGAAGTTGATCTCGCTGGCGCGTATCGACATACCGGCTTATCCGGCCGACAAGTTGCCGAAAGAGCTTGCGGCACTGCCTGCCGAAAAGCCCGGCAGCCGCGGCATCGCCTAGAGGAGACGGTTCCTTGTTTCGGCGTCGCGTCGACCTTCATCCGCTGCGGAAACTGCGCGAGACCTTCTGGCCGAGCGCGGGCTGGAAGCGCGCGATCCAGTATGGGTGGCGGCGGGTCTGGCGTTTGTCGGGAACGCCGCATGCGATTGCGATGGGCGTCGCGGCCGGCGTATTCGCGTCGTGCACGCCGTTCATCGGCTTTCATATTCTGATTGCGATGCTCATTGCCTGGGTGTTGCGCGGCAATCTGATTGCGAGCGCGATCGGCACGTTTGCGGGAAACCCACTGACCTTTCCGGCGATCTGGTTTGTGGTCTATGAAGTCGGTCGCTACATGGTCGGGGCGCCGGTGGCGGCAAATCCCGACATCGCGGAGACGCTGCAGAGCGATCGCGCATTCGACATGATCCTGCCGATGCTCGTGCCGCTGACTGCTGGCGCTATTCCCGTTGGCATCGTTCTGGGGTGCGTTGGCTATGTCGTGACACGCAGCGGCGTCGAGGCCTATCAGGTGCGGCGGCGGCGGCGTTTGGCAGAGCGTACACAGGCGCCAGCACCATTTCTCGAACCGAACCCTCCGGCCGGCGAGACGCAGGAATAGTCATGGAAAAACAACGGAACCGGCAGCCATGATCTCTAAATCTCATCTGCGCCTCGGCGTCAATATCGACCATGTCGCAACGATCCGTAACGCGCGGGGCGGCGAACATCCGGATCCGGTGCGCGCGGCGAAACTGGCTGCGGCGGCAGGGGCCGACGGCATTACCGCGCATCTGAGAGAAGACCGCCGGCATATCCGCGACGGCGACATCGCTCGGCTGAAGGAAGAAACCGGATTGCCGCTCAATCTAGAAATGGCGGCGACGCCTGAAATGCTCGAGATTGCGCTGCGCCACAGCCCGCATGCCTGCTGCATCGTGCCGGAGCGGCGCGAGGAAGTGACGACGGAGGGCGGGCTCGACGCCGCGGGGCTTCACAATCATCTGGCGCCTGTCGTTGCGCGGCTTTCCGACAAGGGTATTCGTGTGTCGCTGTTCATCAATGCCGAGATGCGGCAACTCGAAGCGGCGCGTTCGCTCGGGGCGGATATCGTGGAACTTCACACCGGCGCCTATTGCGAGGCGGCGATCGCGCGGGAAAGCGCCAAGCGTGACGCGGAACTGGCGCGGTTGGCGGATGCGGCGCGCAATGGCGCGGCGCTGGGGCTGGAAGTCCATGCAGGTCATGGACTTACGTTCGATACCGTGGCGCCGGTGGCGGCGATGCCGGAGCTTGCCGAACTCAATATCGGTCACTTTCTGATCGGCGAGGCGATTTTCACGGGGCTCGACGCCAGCATCAAACAGATGCGGGCTGTGATGGACGAAGCGCGGCACGGGGCCGATGCCGGCGAAGCGAAGGGCCGCGCATGATCATCGGAATTGGCAACGATATCATCGACATACGGCGTATCGAACAGACGCTTGACCGCTTCGGCGAACGGTTTATCGACCGGATTTTCACCGACATCGAACGCGCGAAGTCCGAGGGACGGCGGATGCGCGCGGCTTCATATGCCAAGCGTTTCGCAGCCAAGGAAGCCTGCTCGAAAGCGCTGGGGACCGGCTTCCGGCGCGGTATCTTCTGGCGCGACATGGGGGTGGTGAATCTGCGCTCCGGGCAGCCGACGATGGCGCTGACGGGGGGTGCGCTGGCGCGGCTCCATGAGATCACGCCTCAGGGAATGGAGGCCGTCATTCACCTGACGATCACCGACGATCACCCGCAAGCACAGGCTTTTGTTATCATTTCCGCGATATCCCGATCTTGAACGGCGGGGCAGACGCGACGGCGGATTGTGGTATGGTCCGCCGTTTTCGAGGGGCAGGAGCCGAAAGATGACGTTGATGGAAAATGCCAGGAAGCTGCGCAGCGGGTCGCTGGCCGAGAATGTCCGGACCATCGGCTATGCGCTGCTGATCGCGCTTTTCATCCGGGCATTCCTTTTCCAGCCCTTCTTCATTCCGTCGAGCTCGATGGAATCGACGCTGCTGATCGGCGACTATCTCTTTGTTTCCAAATACAGTTATGGCTATTCGCGGCACTCGCTGCCGTTCAGTCCGGGGCTCTTCGACGGGCGGATCATGGGGGCGACGCCGCAGCGCGGCGACATCGCGGTGTTCAAGGTGCCGACCGACAACCGGACGGATTTCATCAAGCGGGTCATAGGCTTACCCGGCGACACCGTGCAGATGAAAGACGGGGTGCTGCATATCAACGACGTGGCGGTGCCGCGCCAGCGCGTGGACGACTTCATCGAGCGCAGTCCTTCGGGCAATGTGCGCCGTATTCCACAGTATCTGGAGACGCTGCCCAACGGCATTTCATATATTACGCTGGACATGACCCCGAACAGTGTGTGGGACAATACCGGCCTATACATCGTTCCGCAGGGCCATTACTTCATGATGGGCGACAATCGCGACAATTCGAGCGATAGCCGGGTGCCGGATGCGG
Source organism: Alphaproteobacteria bacterium HGW-Alphaproteobacteria-11 (assembly GCA_002841195.1). GTDB lineage: Bacteria > Pseudomonadota > Alphaproteobacteria > Parvibaculales > Parvibaculaceae > Parvibaculum. Next base: position 18,510 of record PHEO01000022.1, on the reverse strand, counting down.
TCGGATACGTGCCTTTCGAGAATCTGGTGGGCCGCGCCGAGATCATTTTCTTCTCGGCCGACGGCAGCGCCTCGTTCTGGCAATTCTGGAAATGGCCGTCGGCAATCCGATGGGAGCGGATCGGCAAGTGGACCGATTGAGCGCCGCGCTCGAAAAGAAATTGTCCTATAAATTCAAGGACATGGACCTTTTCGCGCGGGCGCTGACGCATCCGAGCGCCGGCCCGGAAAACTATCAAAGGCTCGAATTTCTGGGCGATCGCGTGCTGGCGCTCACTGTCGCCGACTGGCTGATGCGGCTTTTTCCGGATGCGGACGAAGGCGAATTGGCGATCAGATTCAATGCGTTAGTGCGCAAGGAGGCGTGCGCGGAGGTGGCGGCGCATATCGAACTTGGCGCCCACATCACCATGGGACCAGGCGAGGAAAAGGCCGGCGGAAGACGGAAAACCGCGATTTTAGGAGATGCCTGCGAAGCGCTGATCGCGGCGCTTTATCTCGATGGCGGGATGGCGGCGGCGACGCAATTCATCGAGCGCGAATGGGCGCAACTCGTTGATAAACATGAGGAAATTCCGCAGGACGCCAAGACGGCGCTGCAGGAATGGGCGCATGCCCAGGGGCTTGCCGCCCCAACCTACCGGCAGACGGGACGCAGCGGACCGGACCATGCGCCGGAATTCACGGTCGAGGTTCTGCTGGAGGGGCGCAAGTCTTTGACCGGCAAGGGAAATTCGAAACGGCAGGCGGAGCAGGCGGCGGCGCAGGCCGCGCTCGAATCCGCGAATGTGTGGAAAGGCTAAGTCCTTGATATTCCACACTGTCATCCAACTGTCATCGTACTGTCAAAAATCTGTCACGTAACTGTCACAAACGAGTTTTCATGCAAAACCAGACCGACCGGACGGAACCGACACGTTGCGGGTTTGTCGCCATAATCGGGGCGCCGAATGCCGGCAAGTCGACGCTGGTCAACCGGCTGGTCGGATCGAAGGTGGCGATCGTCACCCACAAGGTGCAGACGACGCGGGCGCGCATCCGCGGCATCGCGATGGAGGGCCGCACCCAGATCGTCTTTGTGGACACGCCCGGCATCTTCAAGCCGAAGCGGCGGCTCGACCGGGCGATGGTCGACGCGGCCTGGGGCGGGGCGGGCGACGCCGACCTGATCGTGCTGATGGTCGACATGGAGAGCGGGCGCGACAGCGATGTCGAGCGGATCGTCGAGGGGCTGAAAGCGCAAGGCAGGAAAGCCATCCTTGTACTGAACAAGGCGGATGCCTGCGACCGCGAGAAACTGCTGAAGACGGCGGCGAAGCTCAACGAGACCGGAATTTTCACCGAAACTTTCATGGTGTCGGCGCTGACGGGGGATGGCGTCGCCGACCTCAAGCGCCATATCGCGGCGCTGCTACCGGAAGGCCCGTGGCATTATCCGGAGGACCAGGCGGCCGATGTGCCGTTGCGCTCGCTTGCCGCAGAAATCACGCGCGAGAAACTTTTTCTCCGGCTGCATGACGAGCTTCCCTATTCGCTCACCGTCGAGACCGAAAGCTGGGAGCAGAAGAAAGACGGCTCGATCCGCATCGCGCAGGTGATTTATGTCGAGCGCGACAGCCAGAAGAAGATCGCGCTCGGCAAGGGCGGGCAGACGATCAAGACCATCGGCCAGATGGCGCGCGAAGAATTGCAGGAGATGCTGGAAACGAAGGTGCATCTCTTTTTGTTCGTGAAGGTGCGCGAGAACTGGTCCGACGACCGCGAACGCTATCGCGAGATGGGGCTCGACTTTCCGAAGGAGTGAGGGGGGCAAGACGGCGACAGGTGTTTGTCACTTCGAACATGGAGCCGACGAGATGGGGGTAGATGGACGTGAAACAACCCGCCGTCTATATCGTGGCGAGCAAACGGAACGGGACGCATTATACGGGCGTGACGTCAGACCTTCCACGAAGGGTCCATGAACATCGCGAGGGGCTTCTTCACGGCTTTACCAAGCAATATGGATGCAGGTTGCTTGTCTGGTATGAGATGCACGAGGAGATGATCGAAGCGATTGCCAGGGAAAAGCAGATCAAGGGTGGGTCGCGGAAAAAGAAACTGGCCTTGATCGAGCAGAAGAATCCCGATTGGCGGGATTTGTATGAAGAGTTGGCGTGAGACCTAAAACGCGTCGTCATTGCGAGCGTAGCGAAGCAACCCAGAAAGCCACTGGCTCTGAATTTGTCGCCTTCCGGGTTGCTTCGTCGCTTCGCTCCTCGCAATGACGATCATGGTTGGATTGGAGTGATGCGTCAGCCGGGAGATTTCCGCATCAGTGCGACATCGGGGCAGGGGAATTCGCAGGTCCAGTTGCGGGCGCGGGCGACGGTGCCGAGCGTCTTCTCGTTGTAGAAGACGACGTGCGTCGGGTCCTTGCGGTAGTGCCATTTTGCAAACGCATCGTCGGCGGGGCGGAAGGCGGTCATCAGGGCGAGCAGGCCACCGGGGCGTAGCAGGGCGTCGAGACGGTCGAACTCTTCGGCGGGGCGGTGGAAGTGTTCGACGGTTTCGGTGCAGACGATGAAATCGTAGGTGCGGGTGAGGGCGCTTTCATCCGGATAGAAGAAGGGGTCGTAGAGGGCCATGTCGTGGCCGGCTTCGCGGAGCATGGCCGCCAAAGCGGGGCCCGGGCCGCAGCCATAGTCGAGGCCGGATGATCGTGGCGCGAGACGGGCGAGCAGCGGCGTTGCGAGCTTTGCCAGAAACCTGCGGTAGCGCCGATCGGCGGGATCGTTTTCGTGGGTCAGGTAGTGGGCGCGCTCGACATCGGGCGCGGGGTGCTGCGCGGGATCGAGGAAGCGCGCCGCGCAGGTTTCGCATTTCCAGTAGCGCAGCGGACCGACCTCCATGAAGGGGACGGGCGAAGGCACGCGGCAGACCGGGCAGGCCGCAACGCCGGTTGCCGGTTGCGCCGTCTCATTCATCCGCGGGTGTCTTTGCGAGATAGACTGTCTGCACCGCTTCGCGGCCGTTTTGCAGCGGATTGGGGAAGGTGACGGGTTCGGCACGCGCCGTTCCGAAAACCGAAGCGAGGCGGGAAACGAAGGCTTCATCCGGCCGGTCGTTGGACCAGAGCCCGAAAATGCCGCCGGGCCGCAAGACGCCGGCAACTTTCCTCAAGCCTTCCTCGCGATAGAAGGCGCCGTTCTGCTCCGCGAGCCAGAAATCCGGCGCGTGGTCGATGTCGACCAGGATGGCGTCGTAGCGGCGGCCGCTGTGTTCGGCGACGAAGCCGTTTCCGGCGGCGGCGAGCGCGAAGAAATCGCCACGCGCAAAGCGGCAACGGGGATCGCCGCTAAGTTCCGGGCCTAGCGGCAGCAGGCCTTCTTCGTGCCACTCGACCACGGCATCCAGATATTCGACGACGACCAGCGAATCTACCTTGCTGTCTTCCAGCACCGCGCGGGCGGTGTAGCCGAGGCCAAGACCGCCAACCACGACATCGAAATGATCGCCGTCGAGATCGGCAAACGCGAGGCGGGCCAGCGCCTCTTCGGAGGCCGTGAAAAGGCTCGACATCAGATATTCGTCGCCGAGCTTGATCTCGTAGACATCGACATCGAGCGTCAGCTCTCGGCGCCGGCGCAAGGTCAGCGCGCCCAGCGGCGTGGGGCGGTAGTCGAGTTCGGCAAAAAGTTCGCTCATTCGAAATTCCTTTTCCCGGTCAATATATGTCGCGGACTTCCTCGATGATGTCGGTATAGCGGTCTCGAATGGCGAGCATGCCGCTGTCGTCGCCGACGAGAATGGCGACGCGGCCGTCGAAACGCACAATCGTGTGCTGCTGCGGGAGTTCGCGCGCCAGGAACTCGGAAATTTCGTCCAGCTTTTCCCGGCTGAGCCGGTCTTTCAGGATCAGTTTTTTGCGTCTCATGCGGTCTCACTCTCTTTCAAACGGATTCCGGTATTCTCGAATCTTCTCTGTCGTCACGGCAAATCTTCGGGCGTGGGGCGCAGGCCGATCGGCTCGGGGCCGCAGCCCTGTTCGTTGACGATCGAGTCTTCGTTCAGCGATGCGTGGCGATTGCGCGTTTCGACCACGCGGACGTCCGGCGTTTCGATTTCAGTTGCGGCGAAAACTTTAATGCGCGTATCCATTTGCTTTCTCCATCGTCGGATCGAAGGCAAGGGAACGGCGGCCACGCGGCGGGAGCCGCATGTGCGATTGGACGACCCGAAAACCGACGGCGGCGCTTTGTGCGGCGCAGCCCGGCTATCGAGATCGTGGCGGATGGCGCAAGGCCACCGCTCCAGTCACACAGATTGCCGAACTTTCAGCTTCGAAATCGTCCCCGGAATGTGGGGATTGGCGGGGCCGGGCCGGAAACGGCCGGGCACCCGCGAGAGGCGGAACCTAGCCTAGTTCGATGGGCTTGTGTAGCGCGAAATCTGTGACAGTTTGGCGCAAGAAATTCGCGAGAATCCTTCGATTCTCGCGCCGCCCGTCATGCGGCGGCTGCGGTGTCCGGTTTCTTGACCATGCGGACCCACATGTTGTCGCTGGTCGGCAGGCACCACATGAAAGGCTTTTCGATTGCGAAGCCTTTCGACGTTGCCATCTGCGTCAGGGTGGCGGGCGTGAAATAGTTCAGGTGATCGGGCAGGCGGAAGCCGCACCATGCGCGGCCGCGAATGTACCGGTTGACGGAGTTGTAGTTCGGCACCTTGACGAAGACGATGCCGCCGGGCGCCAGAATCCGGAATGCTTCATCGAGCACGGGGCCGGGATGCGCCTCGTGTTCGAGATAGGAGCGCATCGCGATGGCGCTGAAACGGTTGGTCTCGAGCTTCTTCATCGTGTCGAGCGCAGGGCCGATATAGGCGGTGCCGCCGCGCTGCGCGAGCGCCGCGGCGGCGGCTTCTCCCAATGCCTGCGAAATTTCGATGCCGAAGGGGCGAAGCCCGTCCGGCAGTTTCATCAGGTGACCGCCGGTCGCACAACCGATGTCGAGCACGTCGCCGGAGCTGCACGAAGAAGCGATCAGTTCCGGCATGTTGAGGCGCTTGAACAGCCGCACGCGCCAGCGCGTGCTCTTGCTCAGCTTCTGGCTGACGCGATGTTCGCGCAGGCGGCGCTCGCTTTCCTGCTTGAAGGATTTTTCCCAGGCGAGATTGGACGACAATTCGGCATAGACCGGCGCCTTGTCGAGATAGGTGAAGCCGCAGACGCATTGGCGCATCGGCCAGGCGCTGGAGCCGTAGGACAACAGGCGTCCGGCCTCGGGCGGCGCATTGCAGGAAGGGCAATTGCGTGAATGAACTTCGAGGGGCGCGGCGGTTGTCCCTTCGCTCGGATTTGTCATCGTATTCGGGTCCTGGACTGCGTCGGGCATATGTAAATCGCGCGGCGGCGGGGATTGGACGCTAGACCAGTCAAGGCTGCTTGTGTAGCGGGAAATTTGTGGCAGTTTGGGGTGGGCAAGATGGTAAACGAGGTTTGTCGATGGCGGAGGACGCCCTGATCGCGCGGTTCCGGCCGCTGCTCGAAGCGGAGCTTGCGGGCCTGCGCGCGCAATCGGAAACGACGGCGGGCGACCGGGCGCCGGTGGCGCTCGACCAGCAGAGCGTCGGGCGGCTGTCGCGCATGGACGCCATGCAGGCGCAGGCGATGGCGCAGGCGACCGAGAAGCGGCGGCACCAGCGCATGGCGCAGATCGAGGCGGCGTTCCGGCGGATGGAGGCCGGCGATTATGGCTTCTGCGGGACCTGCGGCGAGGCGATTGCCGGGAAGCGGCTCGCGGCCGATCCGGCGGCGCATTTGTGCGTCGGGTGCTCGAAGGGGCGGTGAAGGCGTATGGAATGGCGCGACGAGGGGTTTGTGCTGTCGGCGCGGGCGCATGGCGAGAACGGGGCCATCGTTGCATTGTTCACGCGCGAGCAGGGGCGGCATCTGGGGCTGGTGCGCGGCGGCGCCTCACAGCGGATGAAGGGCGTGCTGCAGCCCGGCAACAAGCTGGCGGCGCAATGGCGGGGGCGGCTCTCCGAACATCTGGGCACCTATCAGGTGGAACTGGTGAAGCCGCTGGCGGGGCTCTTGATGGACGACGCGACCGCGCTGACGGCGCTGAGCGCGGCGAGCGCGATTGCCGAGGCGATCCCCGAAAGGGAGGCGCATCCCGCACTTTACGATGCCTATGACGTGCTGCTTTCGACGCTGGAAGACGGGCATGTGTGGCCGGCGGTTTTCGTGCGCTTCGAACTCGGGCTGCTGACCGAGCTCGGCTTCGGGCTCGACCTCACGCAATGCGCGGCGACGGGGGGACGGGACGATCTCATCTATGTGTCGCCGAAAAGCGGGGCGGCGGTGAGCCGCGAGGCGGGCGCGCCCTACAAGGACAGACTGTTCCGTCTGCCGGGCTTTCTGCTGGCGTCGCAGGCCGGCGAGGCGAGCGCGGCGGAGGTCGCCGAGGGGTTGCGCATGACCGGGCATTTTCTCGAACGGCATCTCTATGCGCCGCAGGGGCGGCATCTGCCCGATGCGCGGATCCGGCTGATGGAGCGGCTGGCGCGGGGCGTGTGAGGGCGAATCGCTGGTATAGTGGCGCAATCAGCAAAGTCGTCATTGCGAGCGAAGCGAAGCAACCCAGAAGGCGGCAGATTCGGGATTTGTGGCTCTCTGGGTTGCTTCGTCGCTTCGCTCCTCGCAATGACGATCTTATTTCGATTTTGGAAGACCGATGACCAAAGCCGTTACGCCGCCGCCGATCGAACCGGAGCATGAAGTCAATCTGCGCGAGGCGCTGGAGGAGCGGTATCTCGCCTATGCGCTGTCGACGATCATGCATCGGGCGCTGCCGGACGTGCGCGACGGGCTGAAGCCGGTGCATCGCCGGGTGCTTTTTGCGATGCGGCAGTTGAAGCTCGATCCGGGTTCGGGGTTCAAGAAGTCGGCGCGCGTGGTGGGCGACGTGATCGGCCGCTATCACCCGCATGGCGACCAGTCGGTCTATGACGCGCTGGTGCGGCTGGCGCAGAGTTTTTCGGTGCGCTATCCGCTGGTCGACGGGCAGGGCAATTTCGGCAATGTCGACGGCGATAATGCGGCGGCGATGCGCTACACCGAGGCGCGGCTGACGGCGGTGGCGGCGTTGCTGCTCGACGGGCTGGAAGAAGACACGGTCGATTTCCGCGAGACTTACGACGGCGAGGACAGCGAGCCTGTCGTGCTGCCCGGCGCCTTTCCGCAATTGCTGGCGAACGGCGCGGCGGGGATCGCGGTCGGCATGGCGACCAGCATTCCGCCACATAACGCGGCCGAACTCTGCGACGCGGCGCTGCATCTGATCAAATATCCGAATGCGCGGACGGCGAAGCTTGTCGAATTCGTGCAGGGGCCGGATTTTCCGACCGGCGGCATTATCGTCGAGCCGCGGGAGGCGATCCTGGAAGCCTATGAGACCGGGCGCGGCGGCTTTCGTGTGCGGGCGCGGTGGGAGAAGGAGGAGCTGGCGCGGGGCGGCTGGCAGATCGTCGTCACCGAAATTCCCTACCAGGTGCAGAAGTCGAAGCTGGTGGAGAAGCTTGCCGAGCTGCTGCAGGCGCGCAAGTTGCCGCTGCTGGAAGATGTGCGCGACGAGAGCGCCGAGGAAATCCGGCTGGTGCTGGTGCCGAAGTCGCGAACGGTCGAGCCCGCGCAACTGATGGAGACGCTGTTCCGCTCGACCGAACTCGAAAGCCGCTTTCCGCTCAACCTCAATGTGCTGTCGGCGGGACAGGTGCCGGGCGTAATGAATTTGCGCGAGGCGTTGCGCGCCTGGCTCGAACACCGCAAGGACGTGCTGGTGCGGCGCTCGAACTTCCGCCTCGACAAGATCGCGCGACGGCTCGAAGTGCTGGAAGGCTATCTCGTCGCCTATCTCAATCTCGACGAGGTGATCCGCATTATCCGCGAGGAGGACGAGCCGAAGCCGAAGCTGATGAAGAAATTCAAGCTCAGCGACAACCAGGCCGAGGCGATCCTCAACATGCGGCTGCGCTCCCTGCGCAAGCTTGAGGAAATGGAGATCAAGGGCGAGCACAAGAAGCTGTCGGCCGAGCAGAAGGAGCTGAAGGGGCTGGTCCGGTCGGATGCCAAGCAATGGGAACGCGTGGCCGGGGAAATAAAAGAGGTGCGGGCGACGTTCGGGCCGAAGACCGATCTCGGCAAGCGGCGGACGACATTCTCCGACGCGCCGAAGGTCGAGTTCGTGCCGGTCGAGGCGATGATCGAGAAGGAGCCAATCACCGTCGTCTGTTCGAAAAAGGGCTGGATCCGCGCGATGAAGGGGCATCTCGGGGCGGACGCCGACATCAAATACAAGGAAGGCGACGGCGAGAAGTTCGTGCTGCATGCCGAGACGACCGACAAGGTGCTGATTTTCGCGACCGACGGGCGCTTCTACACGCTCAATGCCGACAAGCTGCCGGGCGGACGCGGACATGGCGAACCTTTGCGGCTCGCCATCGACATGGACGAGAGCCATGACGTCGTCGAGATTTTCGTGCATCGGCCGGGGCGCAAGCTGATCGTCGCCTCGCATGAGGGCAACGGGTTCGTCGTGCCGGAAGACGAGGTGGTGGCGATGCGCCGCGCCGGCAAGCAGGTGCTGAATGTCGGCGGCACCGACGAGGCGGCGGCTTGCGCGGCGGTCTCGGGCGATCATGTGGCCGCGATCGGCGAGAACCGCAAGCTGCTGATTTTCCCGCTGAAGGAATTGCCGGAGATGACGCGCGGCAAGGGCGTGCGCCTGCAACGCTACGCCGAGAAGGGGCTTGCCGACATCAAGACCTTCACGCTGAAAGAGGGGCTGACGACCTACGACAAGGGCGGGCGGTCGCGCAGTTTCACCGAGTTGAAGGACTGGATCGGCGCGCGCGCGCAGGCCGGGCGGTTGCCGCCGAAAGGCTTTCCGGCGGACCGGAAATTCGGCGGCGCGTTCGGGGCGGTTTGAGGGGCGGCTATTCGATCGTGAAGCTCCGGCGGACCTCATAGCCCCAGTAGCGGACGAGGAGGCGGTAGTCGCCGGGCGTGACGCGCTTCGGATCGAGTTCCAGCGCGTAGGCGCCGGTCAGCGAATGTTTCGGATCGAGGAAGCCGGAGACCGGCAGGTCGATGCAGGCGTCGCCGCCGGCTTGCGACTGAACGAATTCGCTTTCGGCGTCGAGGACGATCCAGCGGAAGATGTCGCATTGCGACGCGACTTCGAGTGCCAGACCCTCATTGCTGTTGTTGGCGATCTTCACTTCGACGTCGAGCTTCACCGGCGCGCCGGCAACCCATGTGCCGACCTGAACCGGCGTTGCCGTGACGACGAGGGGTTCCTCGAGTTCGACGCGGCCGGTGGCGATGAAGAAGGTGACGACGCCGACGACCGCCATCGCAACCAGACCAATGCGCATCATGTTGCGGCCGGCTGAGTCGGCAACGTCGTTGGGGTCTCGGGACGGCGGTACTCTGGACATAAGTTTCTACATTCCGCTGAAGAGAAGTTTCGGGAGCCATGTCGCGAGTGCGGGGAACATGGCAATGACCGCGAGCGCGAATATCTGAATCAGGACGAAGGGAACCGCGCCGCGATAGATCTGCATGGTGGTGACGGTGTCGGGGGCGACGCCGCGCAGATAGAAGAGCGCGAAGCCGAAAGGCGGCGTCAGGAAGGAGGTTTGCAGGTTGATCGCCATCATGATGCCAAGCCAGACCGGATCGACGCCCATCATCAGCAGGATCGGGGCGACGATGGGCACGACGACGAAAATGATCTCGATGAAGTCGAGGAAGAAGCCGAGCAGGAACATGATCGCCATGACGATGATGACGGCGCCCATGGGGCCGCCCGGCACGGCGCTCAGGAATTCGCGCACCGTGTCGTCGCCGCCGAGCCCGCGGAAGACGAGGCTGAAGAGCGCGGCGCCGATCAGGATGACGAAGACCATCGAGGTGATGCGCGCCGTCGACTGCACGACGTCGGACAGGACCTTGCCGCCGAGAAGGCGGATGAGGCAGGCGAGCAGGCCGTAAGCGACGCCGGCGCAAAGCGCGTAGGCAAGCCAGATGCCGGCGCGGTCGGCGTCGGAGATTTCGCTGCGCGCGGTACGCAGGTCCATCGCCCAGGTGAGGATGAGGAGCGCGATCAGCGAGAGCGCGGCGAGGCGGGCCGGGAACTTCATGCCCTGGAGGCGGTCGCCGGCGAGCAGGATCGAGCCGATTGCGCCGAGCGCGGCGGCTTCCGTGGGCGTTGCAATGCCGCCGAGGATCGAGCCCATGACGGCGACGATGAGGGCGACGGGCGGCACCAATGCGCGCAGCGTGCGGCGGTAGAGCTCGGCGGTCGAGAGCGTGTCGTCGGCGGGCATGGCGGGCGATGATTTCGGGTCGAGCGCGGCGCGGACGATCTGGTAGAGGATGTAGAAGACGACCAGCATCAGGCCGGGGATCAGCGCGCCGGCGAAAAGGTCGCCGACCGACAGCGTGTCGGGCGCGAAAATGCCCTGGTCGAGTTGGGCGCGCTGATAGGAATTGGCGAGCTGGTCGCCGAGCAGCACGAGGACGATCGAGGGCGGGATGATCTGGCCGAGCGTGCCGGCGGCGGCGATGGAGCCCGAGGCCAGCGCCGGATCGTAGCCGCGCCGGAGCATGGTGGGGAGCGCCAGCAGGCCCATCGTGACGACAGTGGCGCCGACGATGCCGGTGGACGCGGCGAGCAACGCGCCGACGACCGAAACCGAAATGCCGAGACCGCCGCGCAGGCGGCCGAAGAGGCGGCCCATGTTTTCGAGCAGTTCCTCGGCGACGCGCGAGCGTTCCAGCATCGTGCCCATGAAGACGAAGAGCGGCACGGCGATCAGCACGTCATTGGTCATGTTGCCGTAGATGCGCTGCGGCAGGGCGGCCATGAAGCCGAAATCGAAGACGCCGAAGGCCATGCCGATCAGGCCGAAGATCAGCGCGATGCCGGCCAGCGTGAAGGCGACCGGAAAACCGGTCAGCAGCACGACGCACAGCATCGCGAACATCAAGAGGTCGAGCGAGTCGCGCAGGTCCATCGACGGGGCCTAGAGAACGGGCGAGGCTTCCTCGACGGGCTTTTCGAGCCCGGCAAGAACGCGCAACGCATGAATGACGGTGGAGAGGCCCTGCAGCGCCAGCAGCACGACGAAAACGAGGATGACGCTTTTCAGCAGGTAGACACCCTGGATGCCGCTGGTTTCGCGGCTGCCTTCGCGCACCGACCATGAGCTTTCGACATAGGGGAAGGCGACGTAGAAGATCAGGAAGCAGACCGGCCAGAGCAGCAGCAGCGTGCCGAGGAGGTCGACGCGGGCCTTATAGGCCGGGGAGGCGGTGCGGTAGAAGACGTCGACGCGGACATGACCGTTATGCAGCAGCGTGTAGCCTGCCGCGAGCATAAACAGCGTGCCGTGCATGTAGACGATCGACTCCTGCGCCCAGACCGAACCGACACCGAAGATGTAGCGCATCAGCACGACGGCGAATTGCGCCAGGACCATGAAGAGCGCGAGCCACGCGACGGCGCGGCCGACGCGCTCGTTCAGGGCGTCGATCAGGGTGGCGATGCGAGCGAGAGCGTTCATGCGTCCGATTGCGCCCGCGTCAGTTGCGGCGCGCCTCCACGAAACCTTCGTCGCCGATGCGCGTCCATTCTTCCGAGATTTCGAGGGCTTCGCGGAAGCTCGCATAGATTTCGGCGGTAACGGGATCGCTGGCGGCGGCGTCTTCGAGCACTTCGCGCGAGGCTTTCTTGAAGCCCGCCAGCACATCGTCCGGGAATTTGCGCATCTGGACGCCGTGTTGTTCGACCAGCGTTTTCAAGGCGCGGCCATTGTGGTGGGTGTATTCGGCCAGCGTGTAGTCGTTTTCGGCGGCGCAGGCGGCGCGGACGACGGCTTGCTGTTGCGGGGTGAAGCTTTCCCACACCTTGAGATTGAAACCGGCGGCGAGGCTCGATCCCGGTTCGTGGAAACCCGGCCAGTAGTAGAACTTGGCGATACGGTAAAATCCGAAGGCCATGTCGTTCCACGGCGCGACCCATTCGGCGGCGTCGATGGTGCCGTTCTGCAGGGCCGGGAAGATGTCGGGACCGGCGAGCGTGACGGCGGCGGCGCCAAGGCGGCGCATCACTTCGCCGCCGAGACCCGGCATGCGGATTTTCAGACCTTTCAGGTCGTCGAGCGAATTGATTTCGTTGCGGTACCAGCCGGAAAGCTGCACGCCGGTGTTGGCGGCCATGAACGGCTTGATGTTGAAACCTTTGGCGAGGTTGTCCCAGAGCTGCTGGCCGCCGCCGTGATAGATCCAGCCGTTGATTTCGTTGGCGGTCATGCCGTAGGGCACGGCGGTGAAGAAGTTGTAGGCCTTCGACTTGCCCTGCCAGTAATACTCCGCACCGTGATAGACGTCGGCGGCGCCGCTCGATACGGCGTCGAAGGATTCAAGCGCGGGCACCAGTTCGCCGGCCGCGAAGACCTTGATGTCGATTTTGCCTTCGGTCATTTCGTGAATGCGCGTCGCCAGCCGCTCGGCCGAGGTGCCGAGGCCGGGATAGTTTTTCGGCCAGGTGGTGACCATTTTCAGTTGCCGCGGCGCGCCTTGCGCGATGGCGGGCGCGGGCATGGACGCGGCGGCGAGGGCGGCTGTGCCTGCTCCCGCCAGAAACGAACGGCGCTTCATCGATGACTCCCGAATGACTTCTCCCCTGACGCCGAGGCGTCGAAGCGAGGCCAGTATAGGCGCGCCCGCGCGGGGCGCAACGGCATTTGAAAACAATGAGTTAGGAGGTTAGTTCGAGGTCAGCCGGCGGGCGGCGTCATCTCGCTCCAACCCTGCATGCCCAGCGCCTCGAGTGGCTGGAAGCGGGTCTTGTAGGCCATCTTGCGGCTGCCATCGACCCAGTAGCCAAGATAGACATTGGGAAGGCCGAGCAGGCGGGCGCGTTCGATGTGGTCGAGGACCATCCATGTGCCGAGGCTGCGGGCGGTCTCGGAGGGCTCGTAGAAGCTGTAGACCATCGACAGGCCGTCATCGAGCGTGTCGGTCAGCGCCGCGGCGACCAGCGGTCCCGGGCCGTCGGCGTCGCCGGTATGCGGCAGCCGATATTCGACAATGCGGGTGGCGACCGTGGTGTCCTCGATCATCGCCACATAGTCGACCGGCGCCATGTCGGCCATGCCGCCATCGGCGTGGCGGCTGTCGAGATAGCGGCGCAGCAGCGCGTATTGTTCGTCGGTGGCGCGGGGTGCGCGCAGGCCGACCGTGAGATCGGCGTTGCGGGCGGTCAGGCGGCGGAAGGTGCGGCCGGGGCGAAAACGGTCGACGATGACGCGCACCGAGACGCAGGCTGTGCAATTGTCGCAAGCCGGGCGGTAGGCGATGTTCTGGCTGCGGCGGAAGCCGGCCTGGGTCAGCATGTTGTTCAGCGAGATGGGCTCGTCGCCGAGGAGATGCGTGAAGACCTTCTTCTCGTAGTGGCCGGCCAGATAGGGGCACGGCTGTGGCGTCGTGATGTAGAACTGGGGAAAGCGGATGCGGGATTGGTCGGTCACGGCCTGTCAGCGCCTGTCAGCTCATTTCACCGGCGCCCCGGCGGGTCAAAGTCCGTAGTACCAGGGCGCGAAGAAAGAATAGGCCAGCCAGAGCAAGATGACGAGGGGGGTGCCGGCGCGCACGAAATCCCGGAATTCATAGTGTCCGGGGCCCATAACCAGGAGATTCGTCTGGTAGCCCATCGGCGTCGCGAAGGAGCAGTTGGCGGCGAAGATCACCGCATAGACGAAAACCATCGGATCGACGCCGAGCTGGTTTGCCGTGCTGATGGCGATGGGGGTGAAGAGCACGGCCGTCGCGTTGTTGGTGAGGACGTTGGTGGTGATGGCGGTGGCGAGGAAGAAGGCCGAGAGAATCACCGGGACGCCGTAGCCCGAAAAGAGTGCGACGGAGGCCTGGGCGATGGCCTGCGCGCCGCCGGTGACGTCGAGCGCGGTGGCGACGCCGAGCATCGCGCCGACCATCAGGAAGATGCGCCGGTCGATGGCGCGGGCCGCCTGGCGGACGTTCAGGACGCCGGTTGCGATGATGGCGCCGGCGCCGGCGACGGCCGCGATTTCGATGGGCAGCCAGCCGAGCAGCACCGTCGAAACCATGATGCCGAAGACGGCGAGCGCCCGATAGCCAAGCTTCGGGTCGGGCAATTCGGTTGCCGACCATTCGAGCAGCAGCACGTCGCGGTTGTGACGGAGATCCTGGATGCGGGCGCTCTTGCCGAGCACCAGCAAGACGTCGCCGGCTTCGAGGCGGATGTCGTTGAGGAGGCTGCGGATCATGCGGCTGCGGCGCTGGACGCCGAGCACGATACAGCCCGTCTGGTGGCGGAAGGCGATTTGTTCGATCGTCTGGCCGATCATGCGCGAGCCCGGCGCGACGACGGCTTCTGCCAGCGTCAGTTCGCCACCGGGGCGGGACGGCGCATCGCCGTTGCCGTTGCCTTCGGCGAAGCGCTCTTCAAGCATGCCCTCGAAAATCTTCGAGCCCGATTTCAACGACTCGGTCAGCGTCTGCCGCGTCGCGGCGATGATGATGACGTCGCCAGGTTCGAGCGCGATATCCTCGAAAGGCGGCAGAATCGGATGCTCGCCGCGCTGGATCATGCGCACCGTCATGTCGCGCAGCGGCGGGAAAAGACCGGCGACGGCGCCGACGCCAACCAGCGGGTGGCCGGCGGTGACTTCGATCTGGGCAATGTATTGCTTGCCGCTGCCCTGATCGACGCCACCGATCTCCTGTGCAGGACCGGCGCGATCGGGCACGAGGCGCGGTACGGCGAACGTCGCATAGAGGAAGCCGATGGTGGCGAGAAAGACGCCCGGCACGACGAAATCGAAAATGCCGATGGGCGGGAGTTTCGTGTTCATCACAACGCCGGCAGCAAGAAGGTTGGTCGAGGAGCCGATCAGCGTCGTCATGCCGCCGAGGATCGAGACGAAGCTCAGCGTCATCATCACCTTCGGCGCGCGCTGGCCGAAGCGGCCGGCGAGCGTCGCGAGCACCGGAATGAACATCACGACGATGGGCGTGTTGTTGAGGAAGGCGCTGGCAACGGCGACCAGCAGGAATGTCGCCAAGATCGTACGGGCCGGATGGCGCGAGCCGAAATCGGCGACGGTGCGCGTCACGCCGTCGAGCGCGCCGGTCTGGAACATGCCTTGTCCGATGACCAGCAAGGCGAGTACCGCGATCAATGCCGGGTTGGCGAAACCCGACATCAGCGCCGTGGTGCCGAGCAGGTTGCGGCCGTCGGGGCCGGGGACCGGGAAGAGGTAGAAGAAGATCAACAGGGCGGTCAGGATTGCCAGTGCCGAGATTTCGAGCGTCAGGCGCTCCATGCTGAACAGCACCACGGCTGTCAGTACCAGCGCGTAGACGGCCCACATCTGCCAGACAAAGGGGGTCAGCGTTTCCATGCGCGCATCAGCCTCGCGGGTTCACGGGACGACGGCTAAACGGAACGGCGAACGAAAACGGTGCCGCAGAAATAGTCGTGCAGACAACGGCGGCGCTCGTTGAAGAAGGGAACAAGGAGGACGAGCGGCGTGATGACTGCCGTCGTGACATAGAAGAGGATCGTTTGCAGCGCGCCCTGAATGTAGCCGGGGCGGCGGCCGTCCCAGGTGCGCAGTTCGATGCCCTGCCAGCGCATGCCCGGCGTCGCCGAATGGCGGCCGCCAAGGGTCAGCGTGAAATAGGCCAGCGCGATCAGCGGCGTCAGCGCGGCGCCCGGCCAGAGCAGTCCGAAGGTCAGCACGCCGAGCACGGCAAAGAGGATGTTCGCGGCAAAAAGTAGGACGCAGATCACCAGCAGGTCGGCGAGAAAGGCGAAGCAACGGGCGGCGATAACGCCATCGAAAGCGCCCGCCGACCAGCGCCACTCTTCAGATGAAAACGGAGAAGTGGAGGCTATCTGGTTCTGTTCGCTCATATTTTCTCCAGGCGCCGAACTGAAGGTCCCGACGATCCGAGAGGTGAGACTTAAGACCAGATCGGCCCCAAGGCAAGGGCCGATGGTCAGGGCAATCGGGAGAACCCGATTGCCCTTCCCCTTTATTTGCCCTCAAGCGCCGGGCGGGCGCATCCGCGCCCTTGGCTTGCGGCGCATAAGCGCCGACGGACATTCGGCCTTGCCATTTTTCTTCGAAAAATGGTCGTCACCAACGTTTTGCCAAAACGTTCCGGGCCGATGGCTCGGGCTCAGGGACTGAAGCCCGGCGGGGTGACCGGCGCCTCGCGCAGCAGCACGATCGACAGGCGGCGGTTGGCGGCCATGTAGGGGTCTTCGGGGAAGAGCGGATCGCTGTCCGCCTTGCCGATGACCTGGTAGATGCGGTCGCCGGAGAGGCCGGCATTTTCGACGATGCGGCGGGCGGCGTTGGCACGGTCGGAAGTTAGTTCCCAATTGCCGTAACCGGCCTTGCCCTTCACGGGGTTGGCGTCGGTGTGGCCGGAGATGCTGACGCGGTTGGGGAGCTTGATCAGTATTTTTGCGACCTCGTCGATCAGCTGTCGGGTGCGTTCATAGGGCTCGGCCATGTCGGCGGGGAACATCGAGCGGCCGTCCTGGTCGACGATCTGGATGCGCAGGCCGTCGGGCGTTTCGTCGACGATGACGTTGCGCGAGAGCTGAGCGAGGTCGGGGTTCTCGCGCATGGACTGGCGAATGCTTTCGGCGGCGCTGCGGAAGTTCCGCTCGTCGCGCGCCGACTTTTCCTTCAGCAGCTTTTCCATCTGCGCGGCGGCGGCTTTTTCCTCGGCCGTTTCGGGGCTCTTCGGTTGGGCGGGCGTCGAGACCGTCATCACGATCTGCGGCTTGGTGCCGGGCATGCGGGCGCCGGTTTCGTCGAAGGCGGTGCCTCCCATGATGCCGCCGGCGCCGCTTGTGGAGCGGCTGACATTGGCGGGCGCGAAATAGTCGGCGAGACCCTGCTTCTGTTCGGGCGTCGTCATGCTGATCAGCCACATCAGCAGGAAGAACGCCATCATCGCGGTCACGAAGTCGGCATAGGCGATCTTCCACGCGCCACCGTGATGGCCATGAACGACCTTCTTGACCTTCTTGATGATGATCGGCTGTTCGTTCTTCGCGGCCATGCCGGAACTCCTCGCGCCGCGCTAGCCGGCGGCGCCGGGCTGCAGCGCGGCCGTCGACTGTTCGACCTCGATGAAAGTCGGGCGCACTTCGGTCATCAGCGCCTTGCGCGCGAATTCGATGGAGACGGCGGGGGCGTAGCCGGCCATGTGGGCGAGAAGGCCGGCTTTCATCGAGAGATAATATTTCGACTCGGCTTCGTAGGTGTTGCGGAGCGATTGCGCCATCGGGCCAAAGAAGCCGTAGGCGACGAAGACGCCGAGGAAGGTGCCGACAAGGGCGCCGCCGATGAGACCGCCGAGCACTTCGGGTGGCTGGTCGATGGAGGCCATTGTCTTGATGACGCCGAGCACGGCGGCGACGATGCCGAGGGCGGGCGTCGCGTCGGCAAGCGCCTGGACGGCGGAAACGATGCGCTCGCGTTCCTGGTGATGGGTTTCGAGTTCCTCGTCCATCAAGGCCTCGAGCTCATGGGCGTTTTCGGTGCCCAGCGTGATCATGCGCAGGTAGTCGCACATGAATTCGACGGCGTGCTTGTCGGCCGCGAAAAGCGGGAACTGCGCGAAGATCGAGGACTCGCCGGGGTTCTCGACATGGGCTTCGAGGGCGAGGTTGCCCTTGCTCTTGGCGAGTTTGAAAAGGGTGTATTGCAGGCCCAGCAGTTCGAGAAAGGCCGTCTTGGAGTAACGCGGGCCCTTGAACAGCGTGCCGAGGACGCCGCCGACGGCTTTCAGCACCGAAGGCGGATTGGCGATCAGAAATGCGCCAAGCGCGGCGCCGAGAATGATGACCGCCTCGAAAGGCTGCCAGAGCACTCCGAGGTGTCCGCCCATCGCGGCATAGCCACCGAAGACGCTAATTATGACGATTACGATGCCGACAATCAGCCGCATTTGCCCCAGCACTCTCTTCGCTTTTTTACGCCCCGCAGACCTGCCGGGATGCAGGCCAGCCCCGCCTTCGCGCCCATTCTTGCGGTGCGGCCCTTAACAGCCGGTTTAACCAAATGGATTTGCGCGGAATTTCGGGCGTTTTGCGCCGGATCGCGGTTGCGCGACCTTGGGCGAATGGCTTAAACCGGGCCAAGGCCCTGCGAGGCGTTAACGCATCATTGACAAGAGTCCCGGCGGGGCGGCCCCGTGGCGTGAGGAAAGTGACCGCGCGATGAGCGACACCAAGGACGCAAAAATGACGGAGGTGGACGTCCATGACGCGCGCCGGTTCCGCAATGCGCTCGGCTGGTTCACGACAGGTGTCGCAGTGGTGACGACCCGCGTTCGCGGCGGGGAGCCGATCGGGATTACCGTCAATTCATTTTCATCCGTCTCGCTCGATCC